>NZ_CP071955.1:2400000-2700000 GCF_017603965.1 Xanthomonas fragariae
CGGCGGACATACGCCTCGGCGTAACTGCACGCGGGAACGACTTTCAAATCGGCTTCGCGTGCGTAATTCAAAGCGGCCTCAACCAGCACTGCGGCGATACCGCGCCCACCGATTGCATCAGGCACATGCGTGTGCGCGATGGTCATGCGCTCGCCCTCGCGACGGTACGCCAGTTCTGCGTGTTGTCCATCGGTGTCTACGGTGAACTGTTGCTGGTTCGGATCGTGTTCTGCGTGCACTGTCGCTGCTTCCATCGTGGTCTGCGTCAGGCAAATGAGTATGCGATCAGTGTGGCCAGCGCAATGCCGCGCATGCGTGAAAGTGAATCCCAGTCTGACCTGCAGTGCAGCTTGTCGGACGTGCACTCAAGTTCCCCTGCGGTGCGCCGATAGCCGATTCGAAGACGTGTGCTATGACCGGTCTGCGGAAGCTGCCGACGTCTTCGCCTTAACTACGAGGAGTCACCGCATGAACAACGATTCGGCAGGACACAGCGCAGACAGCGATAGCTCGTTGCTTGAGGGTCTGTTCCAGTTTGCCATCAGCGGCGACACCCACAGCCCGGACTTCGTGCAGCTCAACGATACGGTGTACGCGCGCCTGCAGCAGACTTACGGCACGGTGTCTGGTAGCACGCTCAGCGCCAACCAAGAACGCAACGCGGCCTGAGCCGGCGTCGCGTCCATCATCAGGACCACTCCCGCGTTTTGCGATGGTCTTGGCTCGGTTACCGAGGGCAGCCCGTTCTACATCGATATTATCGACGCGGTCCGTGCCCGCTTGGCGACCGCGCCGTAGGCTCGCTGGACGCGCTCAGCCGAAACGTGGACTGGACAACTGCTCCAGAAACACCTGCCACACGCGCGGCTCCATGATCAGCATGAACATCACACCGAACGCGGCGCCGGCCAGATGCGCGCTGTGGTTGAGGCGATCGCCGCCGCGGCGGTCCATCCATAGACTGTAGCCGACGTAGAACACCGCGTAGATGATCGCCGGCGCTGGAATGAACAGCACCAGGATGATCGTCCACGGCTGCAGCAGGATGAAAGCGAACAACACCGCCGATACCGCACCGGATGCGCCCAGGCTCAGGTAATTGGGGTTCTTCTGATTCTTCAGATAGCTGGGCAGGATCGACACCACCAGCGCGCCCAGATAGAACAACGGATAGGTCAGCGCACTGCCGGTCAGCCGCGTCATCACGTCTTCGATATACCGGCCGAAGAAAAACAGCGTGATCATATTGAAAACCAGATGGCCCAGATCGGTATGGACGAAGCCGTAAGTCACCAGACGGCCGTATTGTTTTTGCTTGTCCAGCGCGGGCGGCCACAGCACCAACCGGTCGGCCAGCTTGCGGTTGTTGAACGCCATCCACGAGACGATGCCGGTGATGGCGATCAGGATCAGGGTAATCATGCGGACCTCAGGCAAAACGGTAATTGTCGACCATGCGATAACGGCGTGCATACAGCCCGAAGGCCAGTGCTGCCATAAACGCGAAGGCCGCGAAGAAAAACATCAAAAAGCCTGCTTCGCCGAGCCCAGTATCGGCGATCTGCGCGGTCACGGTCTCGTTGCGCACTGCCACGTTTGACAACAGCACCCACAGATTGCCGACCGTGGTGGTGAGATACCAGAAACTCATCACCACGCTCTTCATCGAGGGCGGTGCCTGGCTATAGGCGAATTCGATGCCGGTGGCCGACACCAGCACTTCTCCGACGGTCAGCAGCGTATACGGCAGAATCTGCCAGGCGATATGCATCGGCTCGCCGCTGTCCATGCCGAGCTGGATGGCACCGACGGCGATCCAGGCCAGACCACTGAAGGCAATGCCGATGGTCATGCGCCGCAGCGGCGTCGGCTCCCAACCGCTACGGCGCAGCAGCGGGTACAGCACCAGGTTGTTGAATAGGATCAGCAGCATCACCAGCAGCGGATTGAGCGCCTGCATCTGCGATGCTGTGAACCAGGCCGGCATTGTCATCTCGCGCCCTTGCAGCACCCAGGTCGATGCCTTCTGATCGAATAGCGAGAAGAACGGTGTCAACAGCGCGAACATCACCAACACCCGCAGCAAGGCACGCACCCCTTCGACCGCGACATCCGGGTGAGCGCCGCGCGCGCGTTCCAGCTGCCACCAGGTGCCACCACCGATGCCGGCCAACAAGAGCACCAGCGCCATGCACAGGCAGATAACGATGCCCAGCTGACCGACCAGAGCGAAGCAGCCCAGCGCCAGCAGTATCGACACGACTGCGAACATAAAGCCGGGACGGCCCTGCCCAGGCGCGTGCGCAAGCAACGCGGTGCGCACCACCGCGCCGAAGCCATGCGGATCTTTCGGCAGCAACGGCACCAGCACGTAGCGCCTGCGGCCCAGCCAGAACACCAGGGTGGCAACGAACATCAGGATGCCGGGAATGCCGAATGCCCAGGACGGGCACAGATTTTTCAGCGCCAGCGGAATCAGTAGCGAAGCGAACAACGAGCCGAAATTGATGATCCAGTAGAAGGCATCGAACACAACCTTGGCCAGGTGCTTGCTGGACTGGTCGAACTGGTCGCCCATGAACGAGGCCACCAGCGGCTTGATGCCGCCCGCGCCCAGCGCGATCAACCCAAGCCCAACGAAAAATCCGTTGCGGCTGCCTTCGAACATCGCCAGGCATGCATGGCCCGCGCAATAAATCAGACTGAACCAAAACATGGTGTGGTATTTGCCGAAGAAGCGATAGGCCAGCCAGCCGCCGAGCAGCGGGAAGAAATACACCCCGATCATGAAACTATGCAGGATGTGCTTGGCTTCGATCTCACGGCCGGGTCCGCTGATTTCCTGCAGCAACAGCGAGGCAATCAGGAACTGCACCAGGATATTGCGCATCCCGTAGAAGCTGAAACGCTCGCAAGCTTCATTGCCGATAATGAAGGAAATCTGGCGCGGCAGGCGCGCACCGGTAATGGCGCCCGGCAAGGTGAGGGTGGTCAAAGGCGGTCCGGTCGAGCTGAAAAACAAGCCCTATCGTACCGCCGCGCGAGTGATGGCCGCCATTGCCCGGCGTGCGGACTACTGCACACACCCGCGATAGCGCGCGTACGGCGCAACCGGGCGGCGCGCTGGATGCGGGCAGCGCGGCGCGGCGCAAGCTGCCGGTGGTGCTTGCAAGACGGTATCCATGCCGGCGAGATCGATGGCAAAGACGCTGGTTTTCTGTCCCTGCGCAAGATGCTGGACGGCAAGACCGGTAAAGGCGTGCTCGACAAACTGGTGTTAGGTGTTCGTGCCGGTGTTCAACGTCGATGGCCACGAGCGCTTCGGTACCTGGAACCACCCCAATCAGCGTGACCCCGAACAAATGGGCTGGCGCACTACTGCACAGACCCTCAATCTCAACCGCGACTACCTCAAAGCCGATGCGCCGGAAATGCAGGCGGTGCTGCGGCTGGTGCAGCAGTGGGATCGGCTGATGTACGTGGACCTGCATGTCACCGATGGAGCCAAGTTCGAGCACGACGTCTCGGTGAAGGTCGAGCCGGTGCATGCCGGTGCATGCCGGCGATGCCATGCTGCAGCGCGACGGCACACGCTGGCGCGATGCGGTGATTGGCGACCTTGCAAGACAAGGCTCGCTGCCGCTGCCGTATTACCCCTCGTTCGTGCACGAAGACGACCCGACATCGGGCTTCGCCGATACTGTATCGCCGCCGCGCTATTCGCATGGCTATTTCCTGCTGCGTAACCGCTTCGGCATGCTGGTGGAAACCCACTCGTGGAAGACCTACCCGGTGCGCGTGCGGGCGACCTGCAACGCAATCGTATCGGTGCCGCAGCAGGCCGCGCGCAACGGTGCGCAATGGCGTGCCGATACACTGGCCGCCGATCAGCGTGCGACCAAGCTGGCTGGCGAACCTCAGCCATTGCGATTCGCTGCTGACCCGGCCACGCGCACCGTCGCCTTCCGTGGCTATGCGTACGCGCGCGCACCCTCTCCGATTTCCGGTACGTTGATGACGCGCTACGACGAAACCAAGCCGCAACTGTGGAAGGTGCCGTTACGCGATCGGCTCAAACCCGACGTGGTAGTGGATGCGCCACGTGGCGGCTCTCTGGTGCCTGCTGCACAGGCTGCGCTGGTGGCAGAGAAACTACGCCTGCACGGCATCGCCTTCGACACCATTGCCACTGCCGGCGAGTACCCGGTGCAGAGCTTCCGCGCAGACAAGGCGACATTTGCGCCGCGCTCCAAACCAGTTGTACCCGGTGTTGCGCACTGCGCAGACGCAGTTCTGACGCCGCGCCCACTGCCGGCAACCATCTGAATCTGATCCTGCGCCCAAAGGCGCCATTCATACTCGGCACTGCGGGCCCTCCCTTGATTGCAACCGCACCACAAGGATCTATCGCGTGTCATACCTCGATATGAAAACGTTTACGCACCCAGCTCCACGCTGTCTAGTGATCACGATCGCACTCGGCATGAACTCGACATGACCAATCCCGGCGGCAATGCAGTGGCCGGCCTCGCTGCGACCACTTGGCCCGGCCTGACGATCATCCATCCGTGCTCGCCGTTGCATGCGCTGCGCGCGGCATTGCCGAACGTGCAGATCGATGAAGTGGATTGGGAAGGACCGCAATGCTGCCGCACGCGCGGTCAGGGCTATTGTCTGAGATGCGTTGACAGCTTCGTGCGCAACTTGCACAATCGGTCCTCTGAGTCGCCCAGGTGGCGGAATTGGTAGACGCACTAGCTTCAGGTGCTAGCGGGGGCAACTTCGTGGAGGTTCGAGTCCTCTCCTGGGCACCACGACTCAACAGTAGATCGCAAAAAACCCTGCTCAGGCAGGGTTTTTTGCGTTTGCAAGGTCGGTATGCGGAGTTAGCTGGCCGCTCGCACGCCAAGTGACCGCATTGCGATGACGCAAGCAGGTCTCAAACAGCGGACCCGCCTGCGCACCGGGTTGCTACGTGCCTGCCAAAGCCAGCTCTCGATAGTCGGTCAGATAATGCTCTGGATCGATATATTCCGAGAAACGCGCATCAACAGCGAAGGCGCCTCGGATTCGGCGCGTCTGGCAGGTACAGCTCGCCGCCGCCTTCGTTGATTATCGACAGCACGTACGGACGCTCCTTCAGCTGGATGGTGTAACGCGGGTCCTTGTGCGTGGCGTTAGAGTGGCTAAGAAAACTAATGCCCACCAGCAGCCGCAGCGCCACCGGCACCTACGCCGAACGGCGGTTTGGCCAGCCACAGGAAAAAGACGATCGCCAGGAAGGTCCAGCCGAGCAGATAAAAGATGTCGTTGAAACCCATCTGCGAGGCTTGGTGATTGATCATGTTGTTGAGCGATGCCGCGCCGCGTTGCAGGTCGCCCTGACCCATTGCGGTGACCTGTTCCCGCATGCCCGGCGCGTACACCGAAATGTGCTCGGTGACGTGCGCGTGGTGGATCTGAGTGCGACGTGCCCACAGATACGTGGTGAGCGATGCGGCGAAGCTGCCCCCCAAGGTGCGCAGGAACGTGGCGAGACCGGAGCCTGAGGCGATTTCGCGCCCATCCAGATCCGACAGCAGAATCTGCAACACTGGCATGAAGAACAGCGCCACGCCAACCCCCATTACCAATTGCACGGTGGCCACGTGGTTGAAGTCCACCTGCAGGTTGAAGTTGGAGCGCAAGAAGCTGGTGAACGACAAGAAGATAAAAGCAACAGTGGCGAGCATGCGCAGATCGAAACGCAACGCGTACTTGCCCACAAACGGCGTCATCAACACCGGCAGAATACCGATCGGCGCGGTGGCAAGGCCAGCCCAGATGGCGGTGTAACCCATGTCGCGTTGCAGCCATTGCGGGATCAGCAGACTTACACTGAAGAACGCTGCGTACGCCACTACCATCGCCAAGGTACCGGCGCGGAAATTGCGATGCCGGAATAGCTTGAGATCGACGATGGGGTCCTTGTCGGTGAGTTCCCAGATCACGAACACCACCAGTGCGATTGCCGCGACACAGGCCAGCACCACGATCTTGTCGGAGGAGAACCAGTCCTCGTCGTTACCCAGATCAAGTACCAACTGCAACGCGCCCACGCCGACCACCAGCAGGATCAGGCCGATGTAATCCATGCGCGGCTTTTCCAGCTGCTCGGGACGATGACGCAACTGCGCGCCGACAATACTGCTGGCAATGATGCCCAGAGGCACGTTGATCAAAAAGATCCATTCCCAGCTGTAGTTGTCGGTGATCCAGCCGCCGAGAATCGGGCCGGCGATCGGCGCCACCACGGTGATCATGGCCAACAACGCAAGTGCTTGCCCGCGTTTTTCGCGCGGATAGATCGACACCAGCAGACTCTGGGTGATCGGGTACATCGGCCCGGCAACGAAACCTTGCAGCGCGCGTGCGACCACCAGCATGCCCATGCTCTGCGCGAGCCCGCACAACAGCGATGCGATGGTGAACGCCAGTGTGGACCACACGAACAGCTTGGTTTCGCCGAAGCGACGGCTTAACCAGCCGGTCAGCGGCAACGCAATCGCGGTGCTGACCGCGAACGAGGTGATGACCCAGGTAGCCTGCTGCGCACTGGCACCGAGATTACCGGCGATCGTCGGCAGCGAAACGTTGGCGATAGTGGTGTCCAGCACCTGCATGAACGAGGCCATTGCCAGGCCCATGGTGCACAGCGCCACACTTGCCGGGCGAAAGCCGGCGGCGGGCGCCGGTGCCGAAGGGCCGCCGGGCGCGGTGGGAGCTTGCGAAGACATGGTGGCTTAGCTCGCCTTGGAAGCAGCCTGCGGCGGCAGGTTGTCCTGAATGATGCGCTGGATATCCGCGTCGGCGGCCTGCAACTGCTGCGCATACACGTCGGTGGAGAACACCGCGCCGTTGGCGAGTTTGGTTGGCAATACGCTGCCCTGCTGGTCACGCAAATTGACGTCAACCTTCATCGACAGACCAATGCGTAGCGGATTGCTCGCCAGCTGCCTGGAGTCCACCGCGATGCGCACCGGCACGCGTTGCACGATCTTGATCCAGTTGCCGCTGGCGTTTTGCGCCGGCAACAGCGAGAACGCGCTGCCGGTGCCCAGGCCTAAGCTCTCGACGCGGCCGGCGTAGTCGACGCCACCGCCGTATAGATCCGAATGCAGCTCCACTCGCTGGCCAAGACGCATATGCTTGAGCTGGGTTTCCTTGAAGTTGGCTTCCACCCACACTTGCTCCAGCGGCACCACCGCCATCAGCACGCTGCCCGGCTGTACGCGCTGGCCGACCTGCGCCGAGCGACGTGCGACGTAGCCGGACACCGGCGCAACCACACCGGTACGCATATGGTTGAGATAGGCCTGACGCAACTGCGCGGCGGCGGTCTGCACGTCCGGCTGGTTGGCCACGGCGCTGTCGTCGACCAATACACGATTACGCTCGAAGCTCTCGCGCGAGCCACTGACTGCGGCTTCGGCTGCGGCCAATTCTTCGCGGGCATGCGCCAGTTCTTCGTTGGAAATTGCGCCGCTGGCAGTCAGGCCCTTACGACGTGCGAAGTCGGCACGCGCACTGCGCAGCGTGACCTCACGCGCCGACAATTCGGCCTGTGCGCCTTCGACGCTGCGGTACAGACCACGCACCTGACGCACGGTCTTGGCGAGGTTGGCTTCGGCCTGCTGCAACGCGACCACGGTGTCGGCCGGGTCGAGCTGCACCAGCACCTGGCCACGCTCTACGCGCATGCCGTCTTCGGCGCCGATACTGACCACGGTACCGCCCACCATCGGGGTGATCTGCACCTGGTTGCCCTGCACATACGCATCGTCGGTGTCCTCATGCCAGCGGCCGACCAGGAAGTACCACACCACGATGGCGATGATCGCCATGATCACCGCAATGGCCACGATGCGCAGCAACGCACGGCGCTTGCTCGGCATCGCCGGTGCAGGGTGGGGAGATATAGAAGTCGTCTGGTTCATCGTGGATGTCTCAGAAATTCGGTTGTACGGAAACGGGCACGGTGTGTGCGGTATCGCGCGCAGGCTCCGGCGTGAATCCGCCGCCCAGGGCACGCTGCAACCTCACCGCAGCCACAAGTTGTTGCGATTGCAGGCTGGCCATGCGCTGGCGTGCGAGCAGCAATTGCTCCTGCACGCTGAGCACGTCCAGATAGCTGCCGATGCCGGCGCGGTAGCGCTGTTGTGCGATATCGACGGCAGCGCTCACGGTCTGCACGGCGTCGTTCTGCGCACGCGCACGTTGCTGCAGCGAGCGCACCGCATTGACCTGGTCGGCCACTTCGCGCAGCGCGTCGAGCACCTTCTGGTTATAGTCGGCCACCGCCAGGTCGTACTGCGCATCGCTGCCGGCCAGGTTGGCGCGCAGCTTGCCGCCGTCGAAGATCGGCAGGCTCAAGGCCGGAGCGACCAGACCGAGCACCGACCCGCTTTCCAGCAGCTTGCCGACGTCGGGATTGATCACCCCGCCTAGCGCAGCAAGGTTGAGGCTGGGATAAAAGCGGGTCTTGGCGACTGCAACGTCCTTATCGGCCGCCTCCACGCGCCAGCGCGCGGCCACCACATCGGGACGACGGCCCAGCAGATCGGCCGGCAGGTTGCTCGGCAATTGCGTGGCGATTGCCGCAGCCAACACCGGGCGTGCGATGTCCAACCCGCGGTCCGGGCTCTGCCCGACCAATGCAGCCAGCAAGGTGCGGGCCTCATCGATCTGCTGCTGCGCGGACTGCACCTGCTGCTGCGCAGCCGGCACGCGTGCCTGCGCCTGACGCACCTGCAACTCGCTGTCGATACCGGCACCGCGGCGTTGCCGGGTCAGCTCCAGCGTCTGCTGCGCGCGGGTCGCCTCATCGTTGGCCACATCGTGCAGGCTCCAGGCGTAGGCGAGCTGCGCATAGCCTTCGGCAATCGCCGCCGATAGGTTCAGGCGCGCCGCCTGCGCATCCACTTCGGCCGCATGCGCCTGATCGACAGCCGCTTCCCACGCGGTGCGCTTGCCGCCCCACAGATCGACGCCGTAACGGAAATCCAGCACTACCTGCATGCTGCCGCCGTAACTGCCGCCGAGCTCTTCGCCAACCATCGATTCGGGCAGTTGCAGGCCGGTGTAGCCGCCGGATAGCGACAGGCTCGGGCCGCGATCGGCCTGCGTCTTACCGGTGCGTGCTTGGGCCTGACGCAGGCGAGCGTCGGCCGCAGCGAGGCTGGGGCTGTGCTGCAGGCCTTCGGCGATCAACGCGTTCAATTGCGGGTCGCCCAGCGCGCGCCACCAATCGCTGGCCGGCCACGCGGCCGTACTCAGGTTGGCTTGTGCCAGGGTGCGCTCGGCATGCAGCGCGCCAGATTCCAGCACCGCGCCTTGCGGAGCCAGACCACGGCTACTGGCGCAGGCGGCCAGCGCCAGCGCCAGTACGGTCAAGACGAGCGGGCGCGCCAGACGCATCGAACGCGGGCGCAGCGTCTGGATCCGGGAACTAGCAGTGTTCATGCGTTGAGTGCGTCGCGGACACGGATAAGAAGAGAGATGAGTTGTTCGCGCTCGGGGGCGGCCAGATCACCCAGGCCGTGTTCGATCGCACGCTCGCCGCGCAGCTTCAGCCGCTCCCACAACGCCACGCCTTGTTCGGTCATGACGATCTGCAGCGCGCGTCGGTCCTGGGCATGCGGTGCGCGGCGCACCGCGCCAAGCGCTTCCAACTTGTCGAGCAGTCGGGTGACCGCGCTCGGTGTCTGGTCCAGCGCCAACGCCAATTCGTTGGCCGTGCAAGGCGAGCGCACCGCCAGGATCTTTAGACCGACGTAGTGGCTGAAGCCGACGTCGGGCAATTCGCCCTTCATCTCGGCGTCGAGCTGGCGCACCAGCGCGTCGCGCACCTGTCGCAACAGCAAGCCGAACGACGGTGCGGTGGTGGAGAGGTCGTTCATGGACGACCATTTTGTTCCTAAAAATATATTTGTCAAAGCAAATATCTTATCCAGTATTAAAACGCCGGTAAGGATCGTGAAGATATAAGCCGCCTGCGCTGGCTCGGTAATACAATTGCGCCAATAACTGTGTGAAGCTGCCGGGCCGATGCGCGGCTTGGGCGTGGTGGTCCGGTCGGATGCCTGCGCAGCACTGCCCATGCAAGGCGGCATGATTCGCCTGACCTGGCTTGCCCGCGAGGTGATCCTGCGTGCCGCCAGCTGGCCGCAGGATCAGCCCCGGCGCTTTCGTCCGCCTGTTCCACCGCCATTTAGGCGCCCCGACCACGCGTTATCTGGCCGGCGCGCGCGCGGGTGGCTTGGCATCCCCCGCCGCATCCGGATAATCGGCGCTCTTCGAGTCCGCGCTGCGGCGCGGGTTTCTCTTTCGTAGGACCTGCCTTTACATGACCGATCTGACCCGCCCCACCTTCCACGGCTTCGAACAGTTGCCGCTGCGCGAGTACGCCGAACGCGCCTATCTCGACTATTCGATGTACGTGGTGCTCGACCGCGCCCTGCCGTTCCTGGGTGACGGCCTGAAGCCGGTGCAGCGGCGCATCGTCTTCGCGATGAGCGAGCTGGGCCTGAATGCCGCCGCCAAACCGAAGAAATCCGCGCGCACCGTTGGCGATGTGATCGGTAAGTACCACCCGCATGGCGACAGCGCCTGCTACGAGGCGCTCGTGCTGATGGCGCAGCCGTTTTCGTACCGTTACCCGCTGATCGAAGGCCAGGGCAACTTCGGCTCCACCGACGACCCCAAGTCGTTCGCTGCGATGCGCTATACCGAATCCAAGCTCACTCCGATCGCCGAAGTGCTACTGGGCGAAATCATCCAAGGCACCACCGATTGGGCACCCAACTTCGACGGCACCCTGGAAGAGCCGACCTGGCTGCCGGCACGCCTGCCGCACCTGTTGCTCAACGGCACCACCGGCATTGCCGTGGGCATGGCCACCGACGTGCCGCCGCACAACCTCAACGAGATCGTCAGCGCACTATTGCGATTGCTCGATTACCCCGAAGCCACGGTCGCCGAGCTGTGCGAACACGTGCTCGGCCCGGACTACCCGACTACCGCCGAGATCATCACCCCGGTCGCCGACCTGCGTGCGATCTACGAGACCGGGCATGGCAGCGTGCGCGCACGTGCGACCTACAAGAAAGAACATGCCAACATCGTCATCGACGCGCTGCCGTATCAGGTATCGCCGTCCAAGGTGATCGAGCAGATCGCCCAGCAAATGCGCGCCAAGAAGCTGCCGTGGCTGGAAGACATCCGCGACGAATCCGACCACACAAGCCCGGTGCGCGTGGTGCTGGTGCCGCGTTCCAACCGCGTCGATGCCGAACAGCTGATGGGCCACCTGTTCGTCACCACCGATCTTGAGCGCAGCTACCGCATCAACCTCAATGTAATCGGCCTGGATGGCCGCCCGCAGGTCAAGAATCTGCGCCAGCTGCTGAGCGAATGGCTGACGTTCCGCAGCGATACCGTGACCCGTCGCCTGAACCATCGCCTTCAAAAAGTCGAGCGTCGCCTGCACCTTTTGGAAGGCTTGTTGATCGCCTTCCTCAACCTGGATGAAGTGATCCGCATCGTCCGCAGCGAGGACGAACCCAAGCCGGTGCTGATCGCCCGCTTCGCGCTCAGCGAAGAACAGGCTGAATACATTCTGGAAACCAAGCTGCGCCAGCTGGCGCGCCTGGAAGAGATGAAGATCCGCGGCGAGCAGGAAGCCCTCGCCAAGGAACGCGCACAACTCCTGGCCATTCTCGAAAGCAAGACCAAGCTGAAGAAACTGATCAAGGACGAACTCACCGCCGACGCCAAGAAGTTCGGCGACGCGCGTCGCTCGCCGTTGGTGCAGCGTGGCGCGGCGCAGGCGATCGACGAGACCGAAATGGTCGCCAGCGAACCGATGACCGTGGTGCTGTCGGAAAAGGGCTGGGTACGCGCGGCCAAGGGCCACGAAGTCGATCCGGCAGGCATGTCCTACCGCGATGGCGACAGCCTTCTGGCCGCAGTGCGCAGCCGCAGCACGCACCAGGTGGCATTCCTGGATTCGGAAGGCCGCGCCTATTCCACCGCAGTGCACACCCTGCCCTCGGCACGTGGCAATGGCGAACCGTTGACCGGGCGTTTTTCGCCGGCCTCGGGCGCCGCGTTCCAGGTCATGGCCAGCGCCGACAACACCAGCCGCTTCGTGCTGGCATCCTCGCACGGCTACGGTTTCGTCACCCGTTTCGAAAACCTCACCGGTCGCAACAAGGCCGGCAAGGCGATGCTCAATTTGACCACCGGCGCGCATGTGCTCACGCCGGCACACGTGACCAACCCGCAGACAGACCGCATCGTCGCCGTCACCAGCGCCGGCAATCTGCTGGCAGTGCCGGCCAGCGATGTGCCCGAGCTGGACAAGGGCAAAGGCAACAAGATCATCGAAATCCCCAAGGCCAAACTCGGCACCGAGCGCGTGGTCGCGGTGGTCGCGGTGGCACCGGGCAACACGCTGCTGGTCCGCAGCGGCGCACGCACCATGAGCCTGTCGTTCAAGGATCTGGACACGTATGTAGGCACGCGTGCGAGCAGAGGATCGTTGTTGCCGCGCGGGTGGCAAAAGGTGGATGGGCTGGACGTGCAGTAACAGTTATTCGCCAACCCGGCGCGCATTGGCGCGTTTGAAACCGCGGTCGCCTCAGGCCACTGAGGCGCCGCAAGCAGCTTTCCCCCTGCCTGCAGGGACATCTGCGGCGATACGTTTGCGCTGGACGCAAGCGTGCTGGCCGGCTGCGCAGCCCCGATCGCTGTGGCCCGCCGAGCTGCGCCGACGTTATCTGGACACCGTCGTCAACATGACCATGCGGCATGCACCGCATGGCATCTTTCTCTCGCCACTGCCAACCAAGTGGTCAACACCTCCAGCAAGCAGCCTTTAGCCGACGAAGACCGCATGCAGGAGCCGAGGCGCACGAACAGCAGTTGCCGATCCGGTCAACTCCCCCGCCGGTTACTCGCCAGGCAGTTCGCAGATCGCCGTGCTCAACCCGCCACATGGCCCTTGTCGATCTTCGAGGTCTGGTACAGCTCCAGACCGATCCGCTTGATCAAGCCCAGCTGCTGCTCCAGCCACCAAGCGTGATCTTCTTCGGTGTCCTGCAACTGCTTGAGCAGCATGTCGCGGCTGACGTAGTCGCCGTGGTCTTCACACAGCTTCATGCCTGCAGCGAGTGCGGCGCGCACCTCGTATTCGACCACCAGATCGCGCTCGAGCATCTCCACCACGGTCTTGCCCGGCGCAAACTCGGCTGGGCGCATGTCCGGGTCGCCTTCCAGGAACAGGATGCGCCGCAGCAGCGCGTCGGCGTGCTCGGTTTCCTCCTGCATTTCATGATTGATGCGCTCGTACAGCGCCATCAAGCCCTGATCTTCGTAGCGCCGCGAATGCAGGAAATACTGGTCGCGTGCCGCCAATTCGCCGCGCAGCAGCTGCTTGAGGTAATCGACGACTTCGGGATGGCCTTTCATAGTGTGCTCCAGCAACGCAATGCGCGCATGGTGCCCCAAGCCGCCGGGGAATGATCTAATCGGAATCACTTTCAGTTGCGCTTGTGGCAAGACCCACCACGGTCACGACCAGCGGCCAAACTTCAACCGAACTCTAAGGAATGAATAATGCGCAAATGGCTGGGCGGGTTGTTGCTGGGAATCGTGGTGCTGGCCCTGGCAGCCAGCGTGACTCTCTATCTGTTGCTGCGCGGCAGCTTGCCGCAGTTGGATGGCGCCAGCGCCCTCGCCGGCATTGCGGCACCGGTCAACGTGCAGCGCGACGGCTTGGGCGTAGTCACCATCGATGCGGCCAGCCAGATCGATGCCATGCGCGCGCTCGGCTATGTGCACGCGCAGGAGCGCTATTTCGAGATGGACCTGATGCGCCGCGCGCCAGCCGGTGAGTTGTCCGAATTGTTCGGTGCTGCCGCGTTGGAGCTGGACAAGCGCAACCGCGTGCATCGCTTGCGCGCACGCGTGCAGGCCAGCATGGAGATCGCGGCCGGCAGTCAACGCGCAGCCTTGCAGGCCTACACCGACGGCGTAAACGCAGGACTGGCGGCCTTGCGCGTGCGGCCATGGCCGTACCTACTACTGCGGCAGAGACCGCGCGCCTGGACGCTGGACGATTCCATCCTCACCGGCATGGCGATGTACGCCGAGCTGCAGGACAACGACAACCAGACCGAACTGGCCAACGCCCGCATCCACGCAGTGGTGCAGCCGGCACTGGCAGCACTGCTCGACCATCATGGTTCCAGCTGGGATGCGCCGCTGTTCGGGCCGGCTCTGGGCGATGCCGTGCTGCCAGATGCTGCCGCAGTGGATCTGCGTCGCTTGCCGCACCCGGCCACCGCACCGAGCGCCGAGCAACCGACGCCGGGCAGCAACAACTTCGCCGTGGATGGCAGCCTCACTGCCGACGGTCGCGCCATCGTCGCCGACGACATGCATCTGAGCCTGCGCGCGCCCAATATCTGGTTTCGCGCGCGCCTGCGCTACCCCGACACCAATGCGCCCGATGGCAAGGTGGACGTCACCGGCTTCACCCTGCCCGGCCTGCCGGCAGTGGTGGTCGGCAGCAACGGGCATGTGGCCTGGGCATTTACCAACAGCTATATCGACACGGCAGATTTTGCGCGGATTCCGCCGGCCACAGCGGCGCATTCGCAGCCACTCACCACGCATGTCGAAACGATTCGCGTGGCAGGCGCTGCACCGGTGCGATTTGAAGTACGCGAGGCAGCCTGGGGGCCGGTCCTGCACGAGAACCCCGATGGCAGTCTGCTGGCGTTGCGCTGGGCCGCACAGCTACCCGGCGCGATCGGTCTGGACTTCGCTCAGATGAGCACTGCAGGCGATCTGCTGGCCGCGTTTGCGGTGGCGGATCGCTCGGGCATTCCTGCGCAAAATCTGCTGTTGGCCGATCGTAACGGGCGCATCGCCTGGCGCCTGATCGGCGCGCGCCCGGCACGCAATGCGGGTTGCAGCGCGAGCGGTATTGCCGAAATTGCCACCTCGGCGCCGGGGACGAACGCCACGCCGCTCTCGCGTGCGGATGCGGCAGCAGCGCAGCCCTCGCCCTCGGGTTGTGTGCCATGGTCAGTGCGCAGCGACGATGCGCCTGCGCTGATCGATCCACCTACGCACCGGCTATGGACCGCCAACAACCGCATCGTCGATGCGCAACAGCTGGCCACGCTCGGCGACGCCGGCTACGACCTGGGCGCGCGTGCGCAGCAGATCCGCGATGATTTGTTCGCAAAGCAGCGCTTTACCGAGCGCGATCTGCTCGCCATCCAGCTCGACGATCGCGCGTTGTTGCTCAGGCGCTGGTGGGAGCTGCTGCGCAGCGTGGTCGAGCACAGCAAAGACCCGGCGCTGCAACAGATCGAACTCGCCAAACTTGATTGGAACGGGCATGCCTCCACCAGCTCGGCCAGCTATCGCATCGCACGCGATTTTCGCAGCATGACCATCGATGCAGTGGAAGCCGGTTTGCTGGGACCGGCCAAATCCGCGCTTGGCGACGACTTCCTGCCACCTCGTCGCGCGCAGTTGGAAGGCATCGTCTGGCCGTTGTTGCAGCAGCGTCCAGCCAATCTATTGCCGCCGACGTATACAAGTTGGGATCAGCTGCTCGCCGACGCAGCGCGCAGCGCGCAGGCAGACTCGATCACGCAAGGCGAATCGGGCGACCAGCTCGGCCAGCGCACCTGGGGCGGACGCAACACCGCTGCCATCTGCCATCCGATGACACGCGCATTGCCTGCCATCGCCAGGCGCTGGCTGTGCATGCCGCCCGACCAACTGCCAGGCGATCGCGACATGCCACGCGTGCAGGGTCCTGCCTTCGGCGCCTCCGAACGCATGGTGGTGTCACCGGGCCACGAACGCGACGGCATCGTACATATGCCGGGCGGCCAGAGCGCACATCCGTTGTCGCCGTTCTGGGGAGCGGGCCATGACGATTGGGTGCATGGCAGACCAACGCCGTTCCTGCCGACGACAACGCTTTACACGCTGCAGTTACAGCCGAAGTAGGCGCACGCTGTGCTTGCCTCTCCTGCGGGCGAAAAGGCACGGCTTGCGCCGCGCCGCAACCGCGGGTCGGGTCGGGCGTCGGAATTGAGGACACGGACGCAAGCGATGCACTGGATGCAACCCGATGCGGCTGCTTCCGTTGGTTCCACTGGCACGCCGCGCAGCAGGTGACACGAGCCTTCGCGCTTGCTCTCTTCCGCGCTTCGGGAACCGTCTCCCCTTGAAGCGGGCAATGTGCAGAAGCGAGAAGGAATTCTCCGCACCTGCGCACGTCTGGCGGTCTGTGCAATGCAGCGAGCGCCCCATGCCAAGATACATTTGATAACCATTCCTATTAGTGACCAATGTGCTCCACGCTTCTTCCAACCGCGCTCGTTGCTGCGCTCGCTGTCCCCTCCCTGCCTGCTTTCGCTCAGCGCACCACCACGCTACCTACCGTCACCGACCTGGATGGCCTTGACGTCATAGGCCGCGCGCAGACGCTCTACAAATCCGAGGACGCGGCAGTGGCCACGCGTACCGATACGCCGCTTGCGCTGGTGCCGCAGTCGGTGCAGGTGCTGCCGCGTGAGTTGATCGACGACCAGGCCGTACGCCAGATCAACGATCTGTATCGCAGCATCAGCGGCATCGGTTTCTTCAGCTATGCCGGCGTGACCTTGCGCGGATTCCGCCAAGAAAACGTGTTGTACGACGGTCTGCGCGGCGACCCGTATGCCGGCTTCTCGGTACCGCAGTTGTTCGACATCGAACGCGTGGAAGTGCTCAAGGGCCCGGTCGGTGCGCTGTACGGCGGCGGCGAACCGGGTGGCGTGATCAACTACGTGACCCGCAAACCCGGTCATCAGGCCGCACGGCGAGTGGAGCTGCAAGTTGGAGCTGCAAGTGGGCAATCAGTCCTTCGGTGCAGCCTCCTTCGAAGCGACTGGCCCTGCGCGCGAAGACGGCCGCATCGTTACCGCATCGGTGCCTATGCCGATGGCGAGGATGGCTTTCGCTGGAACACCGATAGCCAGAGCCAGATCGGCGATGCGTCGGTGGCAGTAGTGTGGATGGCGTCAATCAACTCTCCGCACTCGGTCTGGTCCGCAGCGAAGGCCTGGAAATGGACTTGCTGGCCGACCTGACCGAGCGTTGGGTGCTCAACCTGACCTACGCCTGCAATGATGCACGGGCGCTCGATGCTGGCACCAACGGCATCACCAATGCGTCCGGCGATCGCTTCGCCAATGCACCGCGTAATACATTCGGTCTGTGGACGCGCTACGACCTGCGGGCCTGGCGCTGCGCGGTTGCGTTTGGTGCCGCTTACGTGGGCGAACGCGTCAGCCTGGATGGTCAGCGCGTCAAGCCGTATGCGATCTACGACATCAGCTGGCAAACGCAGTGGAATGCATGGAAGCTGCAGATCAACGTCAAGAATCTGTTCGACAAGGTCTACGCGGTGAGCGGCTTCAATACACGCGCAGGACACTTCCCGGGCGAGCCGCGACGCATCTATGCACAGTTGGCATACAGTTTCTGAGAGCAGCAAACGAGAGTCTGTTAGGAACATCCCTCACGCGCTTGACGTGTCGTTAGCGGTCAGCATGTGACACGCGCGCGCCGCTACTTGAGCGGCAATGGCATTGGCCGGACACCTCGAGTGGAAGACGAAGCGTAATGAGCAGTCGTCATCCACACGCTGACTGCGCGCTCATATCGCCTGGCGTGCACGAATGGCACGTACCGATCTCGAGCATTGTCGGTGCGCGTTTGACGGCTGCAAAGCAGTTTTTATGGCCGCTCTCAAGTGTGACGTTCGTCAGCTACCATTACGCGCTCCAACGCACACTTGCGGACTGAACCACGGCAAGGCAATGAACCTGCGCCGAATAATGCAGGTGCGCGTCCGCTGGAACTTA
This sequence comes from Xanthomonas fragariae, assembly GCF_017603965.1. Classification (NCBI taxonomy): domain Bacteria; kingdom Pseudomonadati; phylum Pseudomonadota; class Gammaproteobacteria; order Lysobacterales; family Lysobacteraceae; genus Xanthomonas; species Xanthomonas fragariae. The sequence goes on from NZ_CP071955.1 coordinate 2,417,979, forward strand.
ACGTCTGTTGGGAGACACTAGAGACCGTCGCGATCTGGAGTGGTTTCCACACCATCGCCTTTCTCCCTATCACTGACCGGAATCCGCATGCCTCTGCTTGACCGCTCCGTTTTTGTCCTTTTGCCACTGGTATTTGCGACTGCCTGCTCTGCCGCGCCACCGGCTAAACCCGGCCCGCCTGACGCGCCCGTCGCCGCCTGCACTGCAAAAGTGCGCCCTGGCCAGGATCTGCAAAAAGCCATCGACAAACTTCCGCAAAGCGACACGCCTGCGGTGTTGTGCCTGGAAAAAGGCGAATTTCCGTTGAGTGGATTGGTATCGATCCACCGCGGCAATCTTACGCTCCGCGGCAAGGGCCCGAGCACCGTGCTGCGCATGGCTGATGGCGTGCAACAACCGGCACTGGTGGTCGGCGACTACGAAAACCAGCAGCCGACCGGCGTGATCCGCAATGTCAGCATCGAAGACATGCAAATCGTTGCCAGCACCGGCGAAAAAGAGTTCATGCCCGAGCGCCCGTACCTGAGCAATAGCGCAGTGGTGGTGCGGTCGGGCCAGGGCATCCGGCTCGCCGGCCTGCAAGTCAACAAGTGCCGCAGCGCCTGCCTGCTGAGCGAATACGACACCAGCGAGATCACCGTCGAAAACAACGATGTGTCCGGCGCTATCTGGGACGGCGTGTCGTTCAACCGTACGGCCAAGGTCACCATGGCCAACAACTATATCCACGACAACGTAGCAGCAGGCCTGACCATCGAGCACCTGGAAGATAGCGAAATCCGCAACAACCGCTTCGAGCGCAACGGCAGCCAGGGCATCTATCTGTCGGATGCGCGGCGCAACCGCTTCAGCAACAACCAGTTCGACGGCAACAAGCTTGCCGGCGTGTTTTTGGCCTGCGCTATTCATCATCGCACGCCGGAAGTTCTGTGCTGGGACAACAGCATGAGCCAGGAAAATGTGTTCGAGAACAATCGTTTCTCCAACACGCCGTTCACCTACACCGTCGGTGTGGACCGAGCTGCAAACTGCACCGCGGCCGACTTCAAGCCGAACCTGTGGCGCAACAATCAGGCCGATGTGGCCGGCGTTGATATCGAGCCGCAGCGCTACGGCTATTGCGTACGCAGCGACTGATCGCCACAGCGGCCGGCAGTGCGTAATGCGTAAGCGCATGCCGGCCGCTGCAACTGCATCACCGTTACGACGCCAGCGCTTGTTCGTGCACGCCGGCAATCGCGCGGCCAGAGGGGTCGGCCATCGCCGCAAAGCTCGCGTCCCAGGCAATTGCCGTAGGCGACGAACACGCGATCGACTTGCCGCCCGGCACGGTTTCGGCAGCTGCCTGGCCAGGGAAAAACTGTTCGAACAGCGTGCGATAGAAATACGCTTCCTTGGTCTGCGGCGGATTGACCGGAAAGCGCTTGTCGGCCGCACCCAGTTCGCGGTCGCTCACATGCGAGGCGGCATGCGCCTTCAGCCCATCGATCCAGCCATAGCCCACACCATCGCTGAACTGCTCTTTCTGCCGCCATAGAATCGACTCGGGCAGATAACCGGAGAAGGCTTCGCGCAGCACGCCCTTTTCCATCCGCGAGGCGCCAGTACCGGTCTTGTCGATCATCTTGAAGCTGGCGTCCATGCGCATCGCCACATCCAGGAATTCGCGATCCAGGAACGGTACGCGCGGCTCCACGCCCCAGGCCATCATCGACTTGTTGGCGCGCAGGCAATCGTAGTTGTTGAGCGCGTCCAATTTGCGCACCAGTTCCTCGTGGAATTCGCGCGCGCTCGGGGCCTTGTGGAAGTATAGATAGCCGCCGAAGATTTCGTCGCTGCCTTCGCCGGACAGCACCATCTTCACGCCCATCGCCTTGATGCGTCGCGCCAGCAAGAACATCGGCGTGGACGCGCGAATGGTGGTGACGTCGTAGGTCTCGATATGGCGAATGACTTCAGGCAACGCATCCAGGCCTTCTTCGAAGGTGTATTCGAAGCCGTGGTGCACCGTGCCCAGTGCTGCGGCGGCCACTTCCGCAGCCGCCAAATCCGGTGATCCTTTCAAGCCGATCGCGAACGAATGCAACCGCGGCCACCATGCTTCGGTGGTGTCGTTTTCTTCGATGCGATGACGTGCGTAGCGCGCGGCCACTGCCGCGACCAACGACGAATCCAATCCACCGGACAGCAGCACGCCATACGGCACGTCGGTCATCAACTGACGATGCACCGCACGCTCGAACGCCTCGCGCAATTCCTGCAGTTGCACCTGCACGCCTTCCACTTCGGCGTATTCGCGCCAGGACCGCTCGTAGTAGCGGCTCAGCGCGCCGGTGGCGCTGTCGTACCAATGACCGGGCGGAAACTGCGCGGCATCGGCGCAATCGTCCACCAGCGATTTCAGTTCGGACGCCACACGCAAGCGGCCTTCGCGGTCGTGACCCCAGTACAACGGAACCACACCAATCGGATCACGTGCGATAATTACGCGCGCTGCGGCCTTGTCCCACAGCGCGAACGCGAAGATGCCGTTGAGGCGGTTGAGATACGAGGCTGGCGCGTCTTCGCGGTACAGCGCGTTGATCACCTCGCAATCGGAGCCGGTCTGGAATGCGTACGGGTGCAGCAATTCCTGTTTGAGGTCCCGATGGTTGTAGATCTCGCCATTTACAGCGAGCGCGAGGTTTCCATCTTCGGACAGCAACGGCTGCGAGCCGCCAGCCGGGTCGACGATGGCCAGGCGCTCATGCACCAGGATCGCACCGGTATCGACATACACGCCGCTCCAGTCCGGGCCGCGATGGCGCTGCCGCTGCGAACATTGCAGTGCCTGCCTGCGCAATGCCTGCAGATCGTCACCGGGTTGCAGGCCGAAAATACCGAAGATGGAACACATGGAAAAACTCCTGATGAACTGCGGGGGTTGGCGGCCGGCGAGATAGCGTGCTGCACGAGAATGACACCCATAAAAAAACCCGCATCGGCCGATGCGGGTTTTCTGATTGCTGGGCGTTTTAGTTTACTTCGCCTAGTCGCAGACCCGCATCGGCAGCGCACGATTATTCGCGCGCAGATCGTTGCGGTTGGCGACATTGAGGTCGGCGATGTGGATAAGCATGCAGCCGACGCTAACCGTTCGTTTTCAATAGCGCAACTGTTTCAGCGGCAACGACGGCGGAAAACAGGCAATCACGCGACCAGCAAGCGCTCGATCAACGTGCGATACAGCGCAGGCAGCGCTTTCAGATCGGCCACACGCACGTGCTCATCGACCTGATGGATGCTGGCGTTGACCGGGCCGACTTCGATGCACTGCGCACCTAGCGGCGCGATGAAGCGCGCATCCGAGGTGCCCCCGCCGGTGCTCTCTTCCGGTGGCGCGCCGGCGAATTGACCCAAGACCTCACGCGCGACGCTGCGCAAGCGCCCTTCCGGCGTGTAGAACGGCTCGCCGCTGCGATGCCAGCGCAGCGCATAGTCCAGTGCGTGGCGATCCAGCAATGCAGTGATTTCCGCTTCCAGCCGTGGCGCATCCCAGTGCGGGGTGTAGCGCAGATTGAAGGCCACCTGCAGCTCGCCCGGAATCACGTTGTTGGCACCGGTGCCCGCATGGATATTGGAAAGTTGCAGGCTGGTCGGCGGAAAACTTTCGAAGCCATCGTCCCACTGCCGCGCGACCAGCTCGGCCAGTGCCGGCGCTGCCAGATGGATCGGATTGCGCGCTTTGTGCGGATACGCCACATGCCCCTGTATGCCCTTCACCGTCAGCGTGCCGGACAGACTGCCGCGACGACCGACACGCAATAGGTCGCCCAATCGCTCGGTGGACGATGGCTCGCCGGTGATGCACCAATCGATCGTCTGCCCGCGCTCGCGAAACAACTCGGCAACGCGCCGCACGCCATCGATGGCATCGCCTTCTTCGTCGGAGGTCAGCAGCACCGCCAGCGTGCCGGTGTGCTCCGGGTGGGCGACGACGAACTGTTCGGCTGCGATGGCGAAGGCGGCCACGCTGCCTTTCATGTCGGCTGCGCCGCGCCCGTACAGCACGCCATCGCGAATCTGAGGGTCGAACGGATCGCTGGTCCATGCCTCGCGCGGCCCCGGCGGCACCACATCGGTATGCCCTAGCAATACCAACACAGGCGCACCGCTGCCATGCGTGGCCCACAGATTGTCGACCTCGCCCAGGCGTAGGTGTTCGTATGCGAATCCAGCCGCGCTCAGGCGCTGCGCAATCAGCGCCTGGCAGCCGGCATCGGCCGGCGTCACCGAGGCGCGCGCGATCAGGTCACACGCCAGATCCAGCACATCGCTCATGCAACATCACCACAATGGGGCCGCATCAGCGGCGTTGATTGAAGACCAAGCATGCAGTGATCCAAAGCATGCGTTGATCGCGGTTGCGATCGCGTTAGCCTTAGAGCGGCTAGTAAAACGACTGCGCTCACCGCCAGGCGGGCGCGGCCGGTGCTCGGAATCGGCATGTACCACGCCTACACTCCGGTTCCTGCGCGCCGTGAGCACCCACCTGACGACTGCTCGCTACGGTTTGTTAGCCGCTCTTAGCGCGACCTGATCGGCAATCATCCGTTTCTCATCGGCGCGGTTTACATCGCCGCACCAGCGATGACAGCCGCGGCGGTCAAGCTGCGCAGTGATGGCACTGCACTGCTCAGCCGATACCGAACAGCTTCTTGAAGCCATTATCGGAAAAGCCCTGAATCAATGCACCGTCGGCGGTGATGACCACCGGACGTCGGATCATCTGCGGGTATTCGCGCAACAGTAGCTTCCATTCGGCAGCGCTGGCTGCGGCCTTGCGGTTGTCCGGCAGCTGCCGCCAAGTGCTCGAGGATTTGTTGATCAACGCATCGAATCGGCCGACCTTGTCCGCCCATACAACCAGCGTCTCCGGCTCGGGCTTGTGCTCGCGGTAATCGACAAAGGCATAGGCAACACCGAAACGGTCCAGCCACTTGGTGGCTTTCTTGCAGGTATCGCAGTTTTTGAGTCCGTAAAGTGTGTTCATGAGCGCATCCAAGTTCGACCTTTGAAGCCTTCTTCCGTCGGGACAGGGGTTAAGGGTGAGGGTACGGGTGGAAGCCTCGTGTACCCACGACCGCCAGGTTTCCCACGCCTCTTCATCCGGCGCTGCGCGCCACCTTCCACAAGGGACAATGGAACTAACGGAGCGGTCGCAAACCTGCGTAGGAGGTTGAGCAGTTTTCTTGTTGACTTGCCTTCAATCCGCCAACCCACGCAGCAACTCATTCACGCTGGTCTTGCTACGCGTCTTGGCGTCCACCTGCTTGACGATCACCGCGCAATACAGCGAGTGCGAGCCATCATTCGACGGTAGCTGCCCGGACACCACCACGCTATACGGCGGCACATAACCATAGGAAATCTCGCCAGTGGCGCGATTGTAGATGCGCGTGCTCTGGCCGATGAACACGCCCATGCCGATCACGCTGTGATGGCCGACGACTACACCCTCAACCACTTCCGAACGCGCGCCGATAAAACAATGATCTTCAATGACGGTCGGGCTGGCCTGCAACGGTTCGAGCACGCCGCCGATGCCAGCGCCGCCTGACAGATGGCAGTGCTTGCCGATCTGCGCGCAAGAGCCCACGGTGGCCCAGGTGTCGACCATGGTGCCTTCGCCCACGTACGCACCGATGTTGGTGAAGCTCGGCATCAACACCACGTCCTTGCCGAAGTAACTGCCGCGACGGGCGACTGCGCCCGGCACCACACGCACACCGGCCTTGCGGAACTCGGCTTCGTGGAAGCCGGCAAAGCGTGATTCGACCTTATCCCAGAACGGCGCCGGCTGCGCGTCGATCACGGCCATCTCGTTGACGCGGAAATACAGCAGCACGGCCTTCTTCAACCACTCGTTGACGGTCCAGCCGCCCTGCCCGTCCGGCTCGGCGACGCGGAGCTCACCGCTCTCCAGGCCGTCGATGACGCGGGTGACGATGGCGCGGGTGGAGCCATCGATTTCGTCGATGGTCAAAGTGCCGCGACGTTCGAATGCACTTTCGATCCCGAACTTGAGTTCGTCATGGCCCACATGCGTTGCGGCGGTGTGCACGGCCTTTTCGGCGATCGGCAGTTTCTTCGCCGCTGCAGCCTTTTTGGCAGCCGGCGCGGCAACGACGCTGGTCGGCTGCTTGGCCACGCGCGGCGCAACGCCAGTCGCCGTCTTGGCGACGGTCTTCGTGGCAACGCGTTTGTTGCCGCTAGTTTTCTTCACAGCGGCCTTCTTACCGACAACCGCGACAGACTTAGCGGCATCGGCGACAGGCGCGTTGGTGGCCTTGCTGCTCGGCTTGGGCGCTGCGCTGGTGGTGGCTGCGCTCTGCTTGCGCGCTGTCTTCTTGCTAGTGGCCATGGGGGCTCCGGACGTATAGGTAGGGTCGAGGTTAAGTAGGGTCGAGGCAGGCGCACAGCGCATCGCGCAGGGCTTGCCGGGCGGATTCGGGCAACGGGCGATCATGCTCGTCGGTGATCTGGAACTGATCTTCCGCACGCTCGCCAAACGTGGCAATGCGCGCGTCGTGCACACGCAGGTGTTGCATGCGCAGCACATGCGCCACGTCAGCGAGCAGACCGGGGCGATCGGGCGCAACCAAGCTGATACGGGTACGGTGGCCGTCGGCGCTTTCGCTGAATTCCACGCGCGGCGCAAAACGGAAATGCCGTAACTGACGCGGCACTGCACGCCGCGACGGACGCACCTTTTGCAGATCGCCGGCGAGCACCTGACGCAACGCGGCGGCCAGACGCTGCGGGTCGCCATCGGCCGAGCTGTCCTGCGGCAGCACTTCGAACACGTCGAGAATCGCATCATGCGGCGCGTCCAGTACGCGGGCGCGGTGGATGCCGTACCCCCTGCGGTCGAGCGTGGCCACGATCGCGGAGAACAAGCCGTCGCGATCGAGCGAATACACGAACACTTCCAGTGCGTCGTTGTCCGGAACCGCGCGGCGCGCCTTGACCGTGGTCTGGCCGATCTGCACTTTGATCAGCGAGACCGCCTGCCACGCCAGTTGCTCGGGACGGAAGCGCAGGAAGTTTTCGTCCGGCATGCCCGCGAATTGACGATCGATGGTGGCATCGTCGTATCCCTGATTCTGCATCAGCGCGCGCGCCGATTCGCGTGCCTCGCGCAGGCGTTCCTCGCGCGGCGGTGGATGTTCAAGGCCTTCGCGCAGCGCGCGGCGCGCGGCGAAGTACAGATCGGCCAGCAGCCGGTCCTTCCACGCGTTCCACAATTTGGGGCTGGTACCGGCGATATCGGCGCAGGTCAGCAAATACAGATGATCCAGCCGTTCGCGCGTGCCGACCAAGGTGGCGAAGCGATGGATCACATCCGGGTCGGAGATATCCTGTTTTTGCGCAGTTACCGACATGCGCAGATGCTGCTCCACCAGCCAAGCCACCAGCGCGGTGTCGGCGTCGCTGAGCCGATGCGCCAGGCAGAACCCGCGCGCATCCACCGCACCCAGTTCGGAATGATCGCCGCCACGGCCTTTGGCGATGTCGTGAAACAGGCCGGCCAGCAGCAGCAATTCCGGTTTGCGCAAACGCGGCCAGACTTCGTGGGTGATCGAAAAACGTTCGTCGGCGCGGCCGGCGGCAAACAGCGAGATGTTCCGCAGCACCATCAGCGTGTGCTGGTCCACCGTGTAGACATGGAACAGGTCGAACTGCATACGCCCGGAGACACTGGCAAATGCCGGAATCCATTGGCCGAGCACGCCCAAGCGCGCCATGCGATTGAGCGTTTCCACTGCGCGTGGCCCGCGCAACAACGCCATGAACTGGTCGCGTGCAGGTGCATCGGCCACATCGTAGGCCGGCAACTCGCGCAGCACCTCGGCTAGCGCGCGCGCAGTCAGCGAATGCAGTCCACGCACGTCGCGGTGTGCGGCCCACTGTGCGAACAAGGCGAACACCTGCATGACATCGCCATTCGGCCACGTGTGCGCATCGGCAGCCAGATAGCCGCGGCGCAAGCTGAAACCCTCACTCAATGGCTCCGGCACCGCCTCGCCATCGAATTGTTCTTCGAAGCGCTGTAGCAGCCGGTCGCTGATGCGACGGATCAATGCAGCGCTGCAATAAAAGCGCTGCATCATTTTTTCGACGCCCAGGCTTTCCGGGGCGTCGGCAAAGCCCAGCCGCTCGGCCAGAGTCTTCTGGTAATCGAAACGCAGGCGTTCTTCCGGTCGGTTGGCGACGATGTGCAGGCCAAAACGCAGCCGCGCCAGTTGCTCGCGCTCGCGCAGCAGCGCGGCCGCTTCGTCGGAGCCGACATGTCCGAGCTCAACCAGCGCCTCCAGATCCTTGACGCCGAAGGCTCGCAACGCCATCCAGCCTAACGTCTGCAGATCGCGCAGACCGCCCGGGCCCTCCTTTATGTCCGGCTCCAGGTTGTCAGCGGTGTCGCCGAAGCGCTGATGGCGTGCCAGCAATTCTTCGCGCTTGGTCTGGAAGAATTCGCGCGGCGGCCACACCCGTTGCGGCGCGATCGCCGCCGCCAGTGCAGTGCTTGCGTCGTTTGCCGCAACCAGCGGGCGCGATTCGATCAACGCAGTGAGTACGGTCTGGTCGACGGCGGCGGCGGTGCACTGCGCCAGTGAGCGAACCGCATGGCTGATCGGCAGGCCCACATCCCACAACAGCGCAAACAAACGCGCCAAGGCCTGCTCGTGCTGCTGCTGCACGACGGTCTCACCCAACACCAGCACATCTACATCCGAGCGCGGAAATAACTCGCCATGCCCATAGCCACCGACCGCGTACAAAGACAACCCGCTGTCGGCCGGAATGCAACGTGTCCACGCATTACGCATCAATTGATCGACTGCACGCGCGCGCAGCGCGACCAGTCGCTCGATCGGCTCGCCCTGATCGAAGCGTTTGCAAAGCCGCGTGTCCGCTTGCACCAGCAGCGGACGGGCCTGCACGGACCATTCCGCGTCGCCAGCGACGCCCTGGTCGGCTCCGCACGCCGGCGTGGCCGTCATACCGGTGCGGGAGGGTTCGGCGACAGCGTCAGCACATCCACGCCGTGTTCGGTCACTGCGACCATGTGCTCCCACTGCGCGGACAACTTGCGATCCTTGGTGACCACGGTCCAGCCGTCGGGCAGGGTCTTATGGTGACAGGTGCCTTCGTTGATCATCGGCTCGATGGTGAAGGTCATGCCCGGCTTGAGCACCAGACCTTCGCCCGGACGGCCGTAATGCATCACCTGTGGCTCGTCGTGATAGACCTTGCCGATGCCGTGGCCGCAGTAGTCGCGCACCACGCTAAAGCGCTCGGCCTCGGCGAACCTCTGGATCGCGTGCCCTACATCGCCCAGCGTTGCGCCTGGCTCGACCGCACGGATGCCGCGCCACATCGCTTCATAGGTGGTGTCCACCAAGCGCTTGGCCATTACCGAGGGCGTGCCCACGTAATACATACGGCTAGTATCGCCATGCCAGCCGTCCTTGATGACAGTGACATCGATATTGACGATGTCGCCGTCTTTCAAGACCTTGGCTGCGCTCGGGATGCCGTGACAGATCACGTTATTGACCGAGGTACACACGCTCTTGGGAAAGCCGCGGTAGCCGACGTTGGCAGGAATGGCGCCCTGCACGTTGACGATGTGATCGTGGCAGATGCGGTCCAGCTCGGCCGTGGTCACGCCCACTTGAACATGCGGGGCCACGATGTCGAGCACCTCGGCGGCCAGACGACCGGCGACGCGCATCAGTTCGATTTCTTCTTTGGTTTTCAGATTGACGCTCATGGTCAGGATTATCGCCGATTCGGGCTGAATCTGAACGACCCACGTAGCCGCTTTTTTGCGTGACGGGCGATGACGGCGCAAGCAGACGGTGCAACAGGAAACCGGCGCCATCCCGTATTCATGCGTGACGCAGTGCGGGCAGCGTCAAGATCTCCATTAACGGGGTCATCCGAAAATTGTCGCAATTTTGAAAAAAGAACCAGCGTAAACAGCTACATAGCGTGTGAATTCGGCGTTATCTTCTGGCATGGCTGATGCATTCCAGAGAGGGCGACGAGCCGTCGCATCACCAATGACCAGACCGGTCTAAGGAAATGTCCATGCGTACTGCCCATCTCGTCCTGCTGTCCCTCAGCCTGTTCTCGACCATCAGTGTCGCGACCGCGGCAGATACCACCACCTTCAACGTCAAGATCGCCGTCACTAAGGCCTGCACCATCACCGCTGCGTCCGCCACGGACGTCGACTTCGGTTCGGTGCTCTCGACCTCGACCGCCAACGCCGACGCCAACGGTAGCGTGACCGCGCAGTGCACCGCGCTGACGCCCTACAACATCGCGCTTAGCGCAGGTAGCAATGCCAGCACCGCAAACGACGTCACCACCCGTCGCATGAAAAACGCAGACCCGCTAGTCACCACCAGCAACTTCATCGCCTACCAGCTCTACCAGGATCTGGCACGCAGCACGGTATGGGGCAGCACCAGCGGCACCAATACGCTGAGCCGCACCGCCACCGGCATCAACCAGGTCTTTCCGGTCTACGGTCGTGTGACCAACCCATCGGTCAACAATGCCGCAACCGGTAGCTATCAAGACACGATCACCGCCACAATCGTCTATTGAGCACGCGCATGACCATGCACCACCGCCTGCCGCTATGGCTGCCCGCGTGGGCGGTTCCGGTTGGACTGACCTTGGCGCTGGCGCTGAGCAGCGGCTGGACACTTCCCTCGGCGCGTGCGGCCAGCCTGCAACTGGCACCGACCTCGCTGACCTTGCACGCAGAGCAGTCCGCCGACGGGCTGTGGCTGAGCAACAGCGGCGGCGTGCCGGTGCAGGTGCAGACTCGCGCCTATCGCTGGACCCAGCGCGATGGACGGGACCAGCTCGCCCCCACACCGGAACTGCTGGTCAGCCCACCGATGCGCACCCTGGCCGCTGGCGAACGCCAGCTGATTCGCGTCATTCGCGCCGGACCTGCGCCAACCGGCCAGGAGGTCTGTTACCGCATCATCGTCGACGAACTTCCCAACGCCGATGCCGATCGCAAAGGCATGCAATTCGTGCTGCGCTACTCGGTGCCGATCTTCGTGCTGCCACCCGGCAAAGCCGATCCTGAGCCGACCTTGAACGCGCATGTGGTGGCCGGCAGCGACGGCAATGCGCAGATCCAGATCAGCAACACGGGCAGCGGGCATGCCCAGATCGCCGACCTGCAACATCGAGTCGATGGCACGGCCAAAACCGCATTGAACGGCCTGGTTGGCTATGTGCTGCCCGGTCAGACCATGCGCTGGTCATTGGGTGCACCGCTGGCGCAGTTCGGCCGCGGCACCATCATCGCAAGGATCAATGGTGAGGCGGACGAACGTACTTTGTTGGCAGTGCCCACAGCGCCGTGATGCGGCCCGGCTGGCGATGACGCTGCTCGCGACTGCTACTTGCCTGGGGAGCGCTGCTGCCGGCGATCTGGCCGATGTGGCGCCACTTCCCGATCAGACCGTGCAAGACGACACGCCGCAGTCACAAACGCTGTATCTCGACGTCACCTTGAATCAGGCAGACCGCGGTCTGGCGCCGTTCGAACTGGTCGACGGGCATCTGCATGGATCGGTCGAAACGCTACGCAAACTCGGCTTCATCCTGGCCGATCGCGCTGCTGGCGAGCTGGTCGATCTGGAACGTCTGCCCGATGTGGAAGTGCGTTACGACGCCGCGTTACAGCGGCTAGCGTTGCAAGTGCCGCTGGCGCAGCTGTCGCTATCCACCACGGTGTTGAAAACCGAAGAAGTCGCCCCGCCCAGCGCCACCGCATCGCCCGGCATCCTGCTCAATTACGACTTTTATGCCACGCGCAACACAGGTACCAGCAGCGTGTCGTTAGCCACCGAATTGCGCGGCTTCGGTATCGGTCGCGGCATGGTCGACACCACCGCTGTATTCCTGGCTTACGACCGCCCGCAGGACGAGCGCTGGCGTAGCGAAGCGGTGCGCCTGGACAGCGCCTGGGAGATGGATTTCCCAGACAGCGCAACCAGCCTCACCGTGGGCGATTTCTATAGCGGCTTTGTCGACTGGAGCCGTTCGATCCGCTTGGGCGGCGTGCAGATCGGCCGCAATTACGCCTTACAGCCGTATCGGGTTTTGACGCCGACGCCGAGCTTCCTGGGCGAAGCGGCAGTGCCTTCCACGGTGGAGCTGTACGTCGATGGCCTGCGCCAGTACAGCGGCCAAGTGCCGGCCGGGCCGTTCCAGTTGGCCGCGCAACCAGGCATCAGTGGCACCGGTCAAGCGCAGATCGTGGTGACCGATGCATTCGGCCGCGTGCGCCGGCTGGACTTTGCGTTCTACAGCACGCCGCAGTTGCTGGCGCGCGGCATTTCGGAATGGTCGGCCGGCATGGGCCATCTGCGCCGCGACTACGGGGTGCGCTCGTTTTCCTACGAATCGCGCGCGGTGGCCAGCGCCACCTTTCGCAAAGGCCTGCGCGAAGACGTCACCATCGAAGCGCATGCCGAGGCCGGCGGCGGCGTGGTCAATACCGGTGCGGGCGGGATCTGGTTGCTCGGCGTGGGCGGCGTTTTCAACCTCGCCTATGCACATAGCCGCATGGAAGATCTGCGCGGCGGTCAGTACGTGCTGGGCTATGCCTGGAACAACCGGCGTTTCAATTTCAACGTCGGCACTCAGCGCACCCACGGCGATTATCGCGACCTTGGCGCGCTGCAAGGCAGCCTGCCGGCACGCATCAGCGACCGCGCGGTGTTCGGCGTCAATGTCGAGCCGATCGGCTCGCTGGGGACCAGTTACGTGCGGCTGAGTTATCCGCAAGGCGACACCTCTCGCTACGCCAGCGTGTTCTGGTCGCGCGGTTTCGGGCGTAACTGGGCCGCCAACCTGTCCGGCAATCAGAACCTGGACCTGCGCAGCGATCGCAGCCTGTATCTGTCGCTTTCGACCACATTTGGCGGGTCGCGCCAGGCAAGTGCATCGATGCAGCGCAACGGCAACCGCACCGGATTTGTGGCAGACATCAGCCAGCCGCTGCCGGGCGATGGCGACCTCGGCGGTATCGGTTGGCGGCTGCAGGGACGTGCAGCCGACGATGCCGGCGGCGGGCTGGCCGAACTTGGCTGGTTGAACCGTGTCGGCCGCTACAACATCGGCGCCGCCAACCAGGGCGGCACGAATTTCGGCTATGCCAGCGCAAGCGGTAGCCTGGTGTGGATGAACGGTCGCGGCTTTGCAGCGCGCGATATTCAGGATGCCTTTGCGGTGGTATCCACCGACGGTCAGGCCGGTATCCCGGTGCGGCTGGAAAACCGCTTGATCGGTGTCACCGACGCGCGCGGCACCCTGCTGGTCACGCCATTGCAATCGTGGCAACGCAACCAGCTGTCCATCGACACCTTGAACCTGCCGGCAGATCTGCGCGTGGATCGCGTCGATACCGCAGTGACGCCGCGTCAGCAATCCGGCGTGGCGGTGCGCTTCGGCATCACTCGAGTGCGCGCCGCGGTCATCGTGCTGCACGATGCGCAAGGCGCGCCCCTGCCGGTCGGCAGCATGGTGCAGCGCGAGGGCGATGTCGAACGCGTGGTGGTCGGCTACGACGGCGAAACCTATCTGGACAATCTGCAGATCGACAACCGCATCTTTGTCGAGTTGCCCGATGGCCGCTGCAGCGCGCAGTTCACCTATCCCGCCAACCCAAACGGCATTCCACGCATCGGACCACTGCAGTGCATTGCCGAGCCTTCGCCATGAATGCGCACGCGCTCTGGCGCCTGTTGTTGAGCGTCACGATCGCCGCGTTGTGGCTGGTACCCAGCCAGCCCGCGCGGGCAGACACCAGCTGCAGCGTCACGCTTGGCACACCGTTGGCGTTCGGCAATGTAGCGGCCAATGGCACGACCGATGCGGTGGCAACGCTCAGCGTGTCTTGTTCGACCGTCGCGCTCAGTGTGCTGGGATACGCCCAAGTGAGCCTTTGCCTGGACCTTGGGCCAGGCAGCGCCAGCAACGGACTGTACGCTCCGCGCCGCATGCTCAACTCCACCAGCGACAGTCTGGATTTCCAGATCTACAGCGAGGCGACACGCACTCAGATCTGGGGAACCACTGGATCGACAATGCCCTCGCCGCGCACGCTGACGCTTTCGTACGCAGTTCCGGTGATCACTGGCGGCTCCCAGACAGCCAGTGTCGCGCTATACGGCCGCATTCCAGCCAACCAAATCCTGTCGGTCGGCAACCACACCAGCAGTTTCGGCGGTGCCGACACCGTGCTGCGCTACTCCTACAACGAGAGCATCATCGGCGCACCATCGCTACCGGCCAATTGCACGGCCGGCGGCAGCGGCGCCAAGACCGCCAGCAACGCGTTCCCGTTCACCGCCTCGGCCAATGTGCCGGCGCGCTGCAATACCTACGTCACCACCGATCTGGACTTCGGCAGCATTGCCGGCACCATCGCCACCGCAATCGATCGCACCGCTACCATCAGCCTGGCCTGCACCAACCGCACCGCATGGAACATCGGCCTGGACGATGGCAGCAACGCCAACGGCAGCGCCAGACGAATGCGCCACGCGACTAGTTCCAACTACATCACTTACGAGCTCTACAGCAACAGTGGCCGTAGCAGTCGCTGGGGGAATACGATCGGGGTCGACACCCTGGCCGGCACCGGCAACGGCGTTGCGCAGACGGTAACGGTCTATGGTCGCGCGCCGGCTTCCCAGCTGCCCATCGCGGGGGCCTACAACGACACGGTGACCGTATTCATCACTTACTGACAGTTAATAAAGTTCGCTCCGGAGACGTCGCTATTTGCTACGACTCTAATGCAATCGATTGCCTTTATGACACTGGTCACTTTTCTGAAACGCCTGACTCCGGTTGCCCTGGTCTGCACTACGTTCGTGGCCAGCGCGGCTGCCAGTCGCGGGCCGGAAAATTCCACTCTGCAAATCGGCTTGCGTCTGCTCAGCGCTTGCGAGTTGCGTACCTCGCCAGCGCGCGCCAGTTGCTCCACAGGCACGCCGATGACGATCGCCCAGCCGGCGGTTAGCAACGCCCTCTCCTTGGTCGCCGGCACCGGTCAAGACGCCAGCGCACTCTCCGGGCCTGCGCCCGCCGGCAGGGTGCGCTTTACCACGGTCGCGTTTTAAGCATGGCCGCGTCCCGTCTTGTTTGCGGTTGGCTGGCTTTGGTTCTGGCTCTGGCCGGCGCTGGCCCCGCTACCGCCGCCGAGATCGCCATTGCGCCAACCACCGCGTATATTCCTGCCGACAGCGACCAAGCGACCGTCTGGCTCCACAACCAGGCCGCGCTGCCATGGCGCGCCGAAGCCAAGCTCTATCGCTGGCGTCAGGACGGCGATCGCGAACTGCTCGAACCGGCCACCGACGCTACCGTCAGCCCGACCAATTTCGAGATCCCGTCGCAAGGCCGGCAGTTGCTACGGTTAATCCGCCTCGGCCCCAGCCCGACGCATGCCGAAGACAACTACCGATTGGTCGTGACCCAGCACGCGACCGGCGAGGAGACCGAACTGCTGCGTTATTCCATACCGTTGTTTGCGCTGCCGAGCCAGCCGGGTGAGCGGCACCCGGCACTGCAGGCCACGCTCTCCAGGCAGGGCCAGGGCAGCGACCGCGTCCTGCGCGTCCACAACGCCGGGCTCAGCCACGCGCGCTTGGCTGGCTTGGCCTATATCGCTGCCGACGGCACCCGCAGCAGCATCCGCGACGACCTGGCCGGCTACGTACTGCCCGGCCAGACCCGGCAGTGGGCGCTGCCCGCCAACCTTCCTGCAGGCAACGGCCGGTTTGTGGCGCGCGTCAATAGCGATGTCGAAACTACACTCGCGTTGGAGCCGCAAGCCTCCGACTGATTCCTGCCGGGGCGAAATACCGCAGATTGCACCGGCCTACCTTGACAGCTATACTATCCAAGTCGTTTTGCATGCCTCATACGCGTGCATAGCGTCGTTAACGTCGAACGTCATCGACGAATTCACACCTGCCGCCGCCATCCGTGCCGGGGTGCCCCGCATGGGGTTCGACACGGAGGCGACAGGGAAGCCCAACCCTGGAATTGTTCGCCTGCCCCCCTCGTAAGGGCCCGCCGTATGCGGATGCTCACTGGGACAAGCGCAGATTCCGATATATTAAGAGTTACTTCAATGCCCCAAGTCACTATGCGTCAGATGCTGGAAGCCGGCGTTCATTTCGGCCACCGAGCCCGTTACTGGCACCCCAAGATGGCGCCGTACATCTTCGGCGCGCGCGGCAATATCCACATCATCAACCTCGAGAAGACCGTTCCGCTCTTCAATGACGCGATGAACTACCTCTCCTCGATCGCGCAGAAGCGCGGCACCGTGCTGTTCCTGGGCACCAAGCGCAGCGCTCGCGAGTCCATCAAGGAAGAAGCCGAGCGTTGCGGCATGCCGTTCATGACCCAGCGCTGGTTGGGCGGCATGCTGACCAACTTCCGTACCGTCAAGCAATCGGTTGCCCGCCTGAAGGAACTCGAGTCGGCCGAGACCGATGGCACCTTCGACAAGCTGGTCAAGCACGAAGTGCTGGGCCTGCGCCGCGAGCGCGAGAAGCTGGACGCCTCGCTCGGCGGCGTTAAGGACATGAACCGTCTGCCCGACGCGATCTTCGTGATCGACATTGGCCATGAAGACATCGCCATCAAGGAAGCCAAAAAGCTCGGCATCCCGGTGATCGCTGTAGTCGACACCAACTACGATCCGACCCTGGTCGACTATGCCATTCCGGGTAACGACGACGCCATCCGCGCCGTGCAGCTGTACGCACGCGCCGCTGCCGACGCGGTGCTGGAAGGCAAGGCTGCTGCGCCGAACTCGGCTTCGGTGCGCGAAGAAGAGTTCTCGGCTGAATCCGCCGACGAAGGCAAGGGCCGTCGCGCCCCGGCCAAGAAGGCCGAGAAGAAGTCAGACGCTTCGGCTGCCGCTGCCCCCACTGCCGAGTAAATCGGCATGCAATGCGGCCGCACCATGCTGGGCGGCCGCAGCCTCGACGGGTCCATCGCGGCCCTTGGTTGAGGCCACCGAAGACATCTACGGGGGCGGCCAGCATGTCTGCACCGTCTCCTACTGGCGGATCACTCCGCCGCACGCATTCGTTTATATGAGGTTATTCCATGGAAATCACTGCTTCCCTGGTCAAGGAACTGCGCGAGCGCACCGGCGCCGGCATGATGGAGTGCAAGAAGGCACTCCTCGAAAACGCAGGCGACATCGACGCCGCTGCCGAATGGCTGCGCAAGTCGGGTCTGGCCAAGGCTGACAAGAAGGCCGACCGTGTGGCCGCCGAAGGTCGCATCGCCACCGCACAGATCGGCGGCAAGGCAGTGCTGGTCGAAGTCAACTCCGAGACCGACTTTGTTGCCAAGGACGAGAATTTCCTGGCCTTCACCGTGACCGTGGCCAGCGCTGCGCTGAACTCGGACGCAACCGATGCCGAAGCGCTGAAGAGCATCAAGCTGGACAGCGGCGAGACTATAGAAGAGCGCCGCGCTGCGGTCATCGCCAAGGTCGGCGAGAACCTGCAGGTGCGTCGTTTGGTGCGTATCGACAGCGCCAACAACGTCGCTGCCTACGTGCACGGCGGCCGTATCGGTGTGCTGGTCGAACTGAAGGGTGGCGACATCGAGCTGGCGCGCGGCATCGCCATGCACATCGCTGCGATGAATCCGCCGCACATCAAGGCCTCCGACGTTCCGGCCGAGTTCGTTGCCAAGGAAAAGGAAATCGAACTGGCCAAGATGTCCGAGAAGGACAAGTCCAAGCCGACCGAGATTCTGGAAAAGATCATCAGCGGCAAGATCAGCAAGATCGTCAACGAAGTGACGCTTTACGGTCAGCCGTATGTGCTCAACACCGACCAGACCGTCGGGCAGGCCGTCAAAGCGGCAGGTGCCGAGGTGGTCTTTTTCCAGCGCCTGGCCGTTGGCGAAGGCATCGAGAAGGTGGTGGAAGACTACGCCGCCGAAGTGATGAAGCAGGCCGGACTGGCCTGATTTTTTCAGGCGATGACGAAAAAAGCCGCGGCTCGCCGCGGCTTTTTTCGTTGTGCGCATCGCACTGTAGCCAGATAGCGCAGGTCGTGCTGGAGCTGGACGCCGAACGTTTCGAAAAAGGTGATCGAACGCATCGCCGAATCGCTGCCCGAACTGGAAGCCTTGTTCGACATCCGCGTGCCACAACCCGAGCACATCCAGATGATCTTCGAGCAGGCACGTGAACTGGCGATGCTGCATCGCCTGCGCCAATTGCAGGAAGTGACCGAAGCGCGCCGGCATGCCGACGAATCGGGAAACCGCATGCGTCATCTGGCCGAACAGGCCAACCGCGACGCATCGACCGGTGTGTTCAATCGGCACCAGCTTGGCACACCGCGCTTGCGCACGAGTTCGAACTGGCATCGCGGCAGAATTGGCTGCTGTCGTTGGCTGCTGTCGATCGCCTTTATCGACCTGGATGACTTCAAACGCGTCAACGATGCGCATGGCCATCCGGTCGGCGACGCGGTGTGCGCAATTTTGCGCAGACGCTGCAGCCCATGGTGCGCACCAGCGATCTGGTGACACGCTACGGCTGCCAAGACTTCCTGGTGATCCTGGTCAACACCGCAGCCGAAGCGGCGTTGATGGTGATCGAGCGCATCCTGCCCGGACCGCCAGTTTGAGAGCATCGAGGATCTGTTGCATGCGGTCGACAGCACGCTGTGTCGCTCCAAGCGTCGCGGCCACAACCGTGTCACCGCCCTACGATGCGACCGATATACCGACACCGCCCACCCCGCGCGCGCACTGAGCAACACGTCACGCCGCTGCCGACGAAGGAATTTTTACCACGTCCGATGACAAGCTTCCGATAGAATTACCGGCATTTGCCGATCCCCTACCCCGAGGTTTCCCCTATGTCTGAACTTCCCTATCGCCGCATTCTTCTCAAACTTTCCGGGGAGGCGCTGATGGGAGACGGGGATTACGGCATCGATCCCAAAGTCATCAATCGCCTCGCCCAGGAAGTGATCGAAGCGCAGCAAGCCGGCGCACAGGTCGCTTTGGTGATCGGCGGCGGCAACATCTTCCGCGGCGCCGGCCTGGCCGCCAGCGGCATGGACCGCGTCACCGGCGACCACATGGGCATGCTGGCTACGGTGATCAACGCGCTGGCGATGCAGGACGCGCTGGAAAAGCTCGGAGCCAAAGTGCGCGTGATGAGCGCGATCAAGATCAACGACGTCTGCGAAGACTTCATCCGTCGTCGTGCGATCCGTCATCTGGAAAAGGGCCGCATCGCGATCTTCGCCGCCGGCACAGGCAACCCATTCTTCACCACCGACTCGGGCGCCGCCCTGCGCGCGATCGAGATCGGCGCCGACCTGCTGCTCAAGGCAACCAAGGTCGACGGCGTGTACGACAAGGACCCGAAGAAGCACACCGATGCAGTGCGTTACGACAGACTGACCTACGATCAGGTCATCATGCAGGGCCTGGAAGTGATGGACACGGCCGCATTCGCATTGGCGCGCGACAGCGACCTGCCGCTGCGCATCTTCGGCATGAGCGAGCCGGGCGTGCTGCTGCGCATCTTGCATGGCGAACAGATCGGTACCCTGGTCCAGGGCCGCAGCTGAGGCCGGGAATCGGGATTGGGGAATCACAAAAGCGCAGCCCCAGGGACTGCGCTGAAACCCAAAGAACCTTTGAACAACTCACGACGTGGCAAGCGAGCTTAGAACTTTGCTCAAATGCGACGATCGTCCACGCTGAAAATCAAGCAATTACGCAGAGCGGCGATTGCCTCAGTTGTTGATTTGAAGCTCATGGGAGCGTTGTTCAGAGCTTGCCTAACTGACAGCGGCACCGGGTGTGAAGCGCGGCGCCACAATTGAACCGGCTGCGCAGGACCCTGACGGCCTGCGAGTCGGGAAACCTCAGTCCCGGCTATAATCCCCGCACTTAGCTCCACACGGATTTCGGCGATGCTCAACCAGATCAAAAAAGACGCGCAGACGCGCATGACCAAGAGCATCGATGCTCTACGTCATTCACTGACCACCGTGCGTACCGGGCGCGCCTCGCCGGCGTTGCTGGACGGCATCAAGGTCAAGGCATATGGCACCGACACTCCGCTCAATCAGGTTGCCAGCATCAGCGTGTCCGAAGGACGCTCGCTGGTGATCGGCCTGTTCGACAAGAGCATGATCAAGGACGTCGAGAAAGCGATTTACGCCTCGGATCTAGGCCTGACCCCAACCGTGGTAGGCACCGTGATCCGTCTGAACCTTCCGCCGTTGACCGAGGAGCGCCGCAAGGAGCTCAGCAAGGTCGTGCATGGCGAAGGCGAAGACAGCAAGGTGGCCATCCGCAATATCCGTCGCGATGCCAACCAGCAGGTCAAGGATCTGCTCAAGGACAAGAAGGTCACCGAAGACGAGGCACGCAGCTCGGAAGACGAGATCCAGAAGCTGACCGATAAGGCCATCAAAGACGTGGATGAGGTCGTCAAGGACAAGGAACAGGAATTGATGACGGTCTGATCGTGGCATCTTCTGCCATGCATCCAGCACCTTCCGCCACCGCTGTGCCGCGCCACATCGCCATCATCATGGATGGCAATGGGCGTTGGGCGCAGCTTCGGCGGCGTCCCCGCGTGATCGGTCATCGCGCGGGCGCGCGGGCGGTCAATCGCACCATCGATTTCTGCCTGGAAAAAGGCGTCTCGGCACTGACGCTGTTCGCGTTCTCCAGTGAAAACTGGGGCCGCCCGCAGGACGAAATCGACGCGCTGATGAAGCTGTTTCTGCATGCGCTCGACCGCGAGGTCGAAGAACTGCAGCGACGTGGCGTGCAAGTGCGCTTTATCGGCGACCGCAGTCGCTTCGCGGCGCAATTGCGCGACCGCATGGCCGGTGCCGAACGCATGACCGCGGCCAATTCGCGCCTGATACTGAGCATCGCCGCCAGCTACGGCGGCCGCCAGGACATTACGATGGCCGCACGCGCACTGGCCGAGGACGTGGCCGCCGGTCGCCTGCAGCCGCAACAGATCAACGAAGCCCTGCTTTCCAGACGTGTCGCACTGGCCGATCTGCCGGCGCCGGATCTGTTTATCCGAAGCGGTGGCGACACCCGCATCAGCAATTTCCTGCTCTGGCAGCTCGCCTACACCGAGCTGTGGTTCACCGAAACCTTGTGGCCGGACTTCGATGCCGGCGTGCTGCAGCAGGCGCTGGATGACTACGCCGGGCGCGAGCGTCGCTTCGGCCTGACCAGCGACCAGATCGCCGACAAGGCGACGGAGACCTCCTCCGCATGACCAAGACCCGCGTGATTGCCGCGCTGATCATGGCGCCGCTCGCAATTTGCGCGATCGTGCTGTTGCCCACGCAGTGGCTGGCGGCGCTGGCGGCGATCCTGTTCCTGACCGGACTGTGGGAGTGGCTCAAGCTCTCTGGCATCGACGACAGCCTGCCGCGCACCGTGCTGCTGGTACTCAATTTGCTGCTGATGGTGCTGATGGTGTGGGCGTCGGCCGGCTCCATGGTGCTGTTCGAGATTGCCGCGCTGATAGGCGTGGCGTGGTGGTTGGTGGCACTGCTTTGGCTGCGCTTTTTCACCTTTGGTGCCGGCAACGGCCAGGCGCGCGCGCTCAAGCTGGCCGCAGGCACGTTGGCGTTGCTGCCAGCATGGGCCGCACTGGTACTGCTGCATGCCAATCCGGACAAGGGCAACCTGTGGCTGCTGACCGCGCTGACCATGGTATGGGCGGCCGACTCAGCCGCATACTTCGCCGGTCGCGCCTTCGGCAAGCACAAGCTGGCGCAGCGGATCAGCCCCAACAAAACCATCGAAGGCCTGCTCGGCGGGATGCTCGCCGGTATCGCGGTCGCCTGCGCATTCGGCTGGCTGGCCGGGCTGACCCTGGAGCATGTGCCGCAGCTGATGCTGGTCTCCGCAGTCGCGGTGCTGGCCTCTGTACTGGGCGATCTGTTCGAGAGTCTGCTCAAGCGCCAGGCGGGCGCCAAGGACTCGGGCACGGTGATTCCGGGCCACGGCGGCGTGCTGGATCGGATCGATGGCGTGCTCGCCGCCCTGCCGGTGTTCGCACTCGGCAAGGAAATTCTGGGGTTCTAGGCATGGCTGGCTCCTCTCCCCGTCAGGTCGCCGTGTTCGGCGCGACCGGCTCGATCGGTGCGTCGGCACTGGACGTGATCGCGCGCCACCCGGAGCGATTGCGCGCCAGCGTGTTGTCGGCAGGCAGCAAGATCGATGAGCTGCTGGCGCTGTGCGCCATGCATCGGCCGACGCATGCGGTGATCGCGGACGACTCCTTGTACCCGGCGTTGCGCGATGGGTTGCGTGCGCGGGGCTTGGAGACCCAGGCGCATGCCGGTTCCGAAGCGTTGGACGCGCTGGCCGGCAGCGATGCCTGCGACACTGTGGTAGCTGCCATTGTCGGCGCGACCGGGCTACCCTCCACCCTGGCCGCTGCCCGCGCCGGCAAACGGCTGTTGCTGGCCAACAAGGAATCGTTGGTGCTGGCCGGCGAGCTGCTGACCCGCACCGCAGCCGCCGCTGGCGCGGAAATCATTCCGATCGACAGCGAGCACAGCGCCATCTTTCAGTGTCTGCGCTCCTGCGACGCAAGCGGCGGCGTGCGTCGGGTGATCCTGACCGCGTCCGGCGGCCCGTTCCGTGGCTGGGACCGCGCCGCACTGGCGGCGGTTACGCCCGCACAAGCCGTCGCGCATCCCAAATGGTCGATGGGCCCGAAGATTTCGGTGGATTCGGCGACCTTGATGAATAAAGGTCTGGAAGTCATCGAAGCGCATCACCTGTTTGGCCTTCCCGGCGCGCAGATCGATGTGCTGGTGCATCCGCAAAGTCTGGTGCATTCGCTGGTCGAGTTCGTCGACGGCTCCACCCTTGCCCAGCTCGGCCTGCCGGACATGCGCACCACCTTGGCGGTCGGTCTGGCATGGCCGGAGCGAGTCGAATCCGGGGTCGCCGGGCTGGACCTGTTGAGCCAGGGCCGGCTGGATTTCGAAGCTCCAGACACTGCCGCATTCCCCTGTCTGCGCTTGGCCTGGGACACATTGCGGGCCGGTGGAACCGCGCCTGCTATCCTGAACGCGGCCAACGAAGTAGCTGTTTCAGCGTTTCTTCAGGGCCAAGTGGGTTTTCTAGCGATCCATGCGTTAGTCGAACACACGCTGACAACGCTTCCGCGAAACAATGCCGACACCCTCGAAACCCTACTTTTTGCTGACGCGCAAGCGCGGCAAATCACTGAACGCGCCCTCGCCCACCACGCCCTTCATGCCTGATCGATCCACGCAACCGAGTTGCATCCATGGGTGATTTCATCGGTTCGGTCTGGTGGATGATCGTCAGCCTGGGTGTATTGGTGACTTTCCACGAATTCGGACACTTCTGGGTCGCGCGTCGCTGCGGCGTCAAGGTGCTGCGCTTTTCTGTGGGCTTCGGCAAACCGTTGTGGATGCGCCGCGATCGCCACGGCACCAAGTTCGTGATCGCCGCAATTCCGCTCGGCGGCTATGTCAAGATGCTCGACGAGCGCGAGGGCGATGTGCATCCAGCCGAGCAGGACCAGGCGTTCAATCGCAAGACCGTGTGGCAACGCATAGCAATCGTGATCGCTGGCCCGATCGCCAATCTGTTGCTGTGCATAGCGATGCTGTGGGCGATGTTCGTGGTCGGCAAGCAGGATTATTCGGCCACCGTGGGCCGTGCCGATGGCCTGGCCGCTGAAGCCGGGTTGACCCCGGGCGAGCGTATCGTGCGCATCGATGGCCGCAGCGTGAGTAGCTGGAGCGATGCCAGCATGCAGCTGGCCACTGCGGCGATGGACAAGCGCGACATCCGCGTTTTGACTGCCTCCGACGCCGGCAGCAGCGAGCACACCTTGCGCCTATCGCAGTTGCCGGCTGGCTTCGACGAGCGCAGCGTCGCCTCGCTGGGCGGTATCGGCTGGCAGTTCATGCTGCAGCCGCCGGTGATCGCCGACGTGCTGCCCGGCTCGGTGGCCAATGGCCTGCTCAAGCCGGGCGACCGCATCGTCGCCATCGATGGCAAGCCGATCCGCTCGGCCGAGGACATCATTCCCCAGGTGCAGGCGCTGGGCAAGCATGGCGGCCCCGGCATGATCGAAGTGGCGCGAGGCGAGGACCGCCTGGCGCTGGAAATCGCCCCGCGCAGATCGCCGCAAGGCCAATGGATGCTGGGCATCCGCCCGGCCGCTGCGCCGGTGCCGGAGTACGACAGCCGTCAGCAGTACGGCGTCTTGGCTGCGGTGCCTGCGGCGATCCGCGAAACCGGCAGAATGACGGTCGATTCGCTCGGCATGATGAAGCGCATGCTGACTGGCCAGGCCTCGGTAAAGAACATCTCCGGTCCGGTCACGATCGCGCGCGCCGCCAATGCCTCGGCCGAACGCGGGCTCGACTGGTTCCTGTACTTCCTTGGATCGCTGTCGCTTAGCCTGGCAATCATCAACCTGATGCCCATCCCAATCTTGGACGGTGGGCACCTGCTGTATTACCTTATTGAGTTGGTCAAGGGCAGCCCGATCAGCGAACGGGCCATGATTGCCGGACAATATGTTGGTCTGGCGGTTCTGGCCGGGCTGATGGGACTGGCGTTCTACAACGATATCCTCGGCCTGGTTCCACGATGAAGCTGCTCCACTCTTTCCGCCTGTTGTCGTCGTCATACGTCGGCATCCAGCAACACCCGAAATCGACTCCAACCGGATGTGACATGACGCGTCTTCCCACTCGCAGCCTGCTTGCCCTCGCTCTTGCTGCCGGCCTCAGCCTGTCAGCCGTTGCCCTGGCCGCCGAGCCGTTCGTTGCCAGCGACATCCGCGTCGACGGCCTGCAGCGCATTGCTTCTGGAACCGTGTTCACCTATTTGCCGGTGAACCGCGGCGACACCGTGGACGATGGCAAGGTTGCCGACTCGATCCGTGCGCTGTACCGCACCGGCTTCTTCGAGGACGTGCAGCTGGATCGCCAGGGCAACATCCTGGTGATCACGGTCAAGGAGCGCCCGGCGATCAACAAGCTCACAGTGACCGGCAACAAGGACATCAAGTCAGAAGAGCTGCTCAAGGGCCTGGGCGACATCGGCCTGACCGAAGGCGGCACCTTCGATCGCCTGAGCCTGGACCGCGTGACCCAGGAACTAACCCGTCAGTACAACAACCGCGGCAAGTACAACGTCGAGATCACCCCCACGGTGAGCCCGCTGGACCGCAACCGCGTCGATGTGGCCATCGCGATCAAGGAAGGCAAGGCGGCCAAGATTCGCCACGTCAACCTGATCGGTACCGAGAAATTCGCCAACGAGGACATCCTGGAGAACTGGGAATCCAAAGAGCACAACTGGGCCTCGTGGTATCGCCGCGACGATCAGTACTCCAAGGAGAAGATGTCCGGCGATCTGGAAAAGCTCAACTCCTGGTATCTGGACCGCGGCTACGTGGACTTCAGCATCGACTCAACCCAGGTGTCGATCAGCCCCGACAAGCGCGACATGTTCGTCAGCGCTGGCGTCACCGAGGGCGAGCAGTACAAGATTTCCGAGATCAAGGTCACCGGCGACACCGTGCTGCCGCAGGCCGACATCGAGCGTCTGGTCACCCCCAAGGCGGGCGACATCTTCTCGCGTGCGCTGCTGCAATACAGCTCCGATGCGATCACCAACACGCTGAGCAACGTCGGTTACGCGTTCGCCAAGGTCAATCCGATCCCGACCCCGAACCGCGAAGACCGCACGGTTGCGGTGAATCTGCAAGTAGTGCCGGGCCCGCGCGTGACCGTGCGCCGCATCCTCTACAAGGGCAACAGCCGCACTTCCGACGAGGTCTTGCGCCGCGAAATGCGCCAGTTCGAAAACACCTGGTACTCGCAGGCCGCGATTGATCGTTCCAAGATCCGTCTGCAGCGTCTAGGCTACTTCGAGAGCGTAGACGTAGAAACCCCAGCGGTGCCGGGCAGCAACGACCAGGTCGACGTGGTCTACAACGTCAAAGAAACCACCTCTGGCAGCTTCGTGTTCGGCCTGGGTTACTCGCAGAGCTTCGGTGTGACCACCTCGGTGCAGTTGTCGCAGAACAACTTCCTGGGCGGTGGCAACCGTGTGGCGGTGGAAGCCTCGCGCAGCAGCTATCAGCAGCGTTACGCGTTTTCCTACACCAACCCGTTCTTTACCGACGACGGCGTATCGCTGGGCTACAACCTGTCCTGGCGTGCGTTGGACTACTCGGACTTCAACACCGCGCAGTACAACAGCAAGAATGGTTCGGCGCAGGTGTTGTTCGGCGTGCCGATTACCGAGAACGACACCGTGTCGGCGATGGTCGGCGTGGACAGCAACCAGATCAATACGTTCGCCGGCCAGACGCCGCAGGCGATCATCGATTACATCGATGCGGTCGGTACGCGTACCTTCCATGCCTGGCGGACCGAGTTGGGCTGGGCGCGCGATACCCGCGATGAGTTTTTCATGCCCACTCGCGGCATGTACCAGCGTGTCGGCCTGGAAACCACCCTGCCAGGCTCCACGGTCGAGTACTACAAGCTCAACTATCAGATATCCAAGTACTGGCGCATCATGCCGGCGATCGTGTTGAACACGCGCTTCGAGCTGGGCTACGGCGACAGCTACGGCAACGACAGCTCGCGCGTGTTGACCAATCCGGATGGATCGACCCGCACGGTTAATGCCACCGGCCTGCCGTTCTACGAGAACTTCTACGCCGGCGGCACCAACTCGGTACGCGGCTTCGAAGACAACACGCTGGGGCCACGCTCGGAACGGACGGTGAACTACACGCGCGGCCAGCCGCTGGGTGGCTCGTTCAAGACCGTCGGTTCGGTGGAAATGTATTTCCCGAAACTGTTCGATAGCCCGTCGGCGCGCGTATCGGCGTTCTTCGACTTCGGTAACGTGTACAGCGGCGTGGACAACTTCAAGGCCAACGAATTGCGCGCCTCCACCGGCGTGGCATTGTTGTGGCGCGCACCGGTCGGCCCCATCTCGATCAGCTACGCGTTCCCGCTGAAAAAGGAAGACAACGACGAAATCGAACGTCTGCAGTTCACTTTCGGCGGCCAGTTCTAAAAGAGACGCAGGCAAAACAATGGCGGCCCGAATGCTCGGGCCGCCATTGTTTGTTTGAGCTGCTTCCTGGCTGAAAACCGGGCTTAGAAGTAGTTACTCCAAACGGTGCCCAGGCAGCTAGCGGTGGCGCTCCAATTGGAGCTGTCGACGCACTGGACCTGCTGATCCCAGAAGCTTTGTGCCTGGGCACGCTGATCTGCGAAGTCATCGGCCGAGGCACTGGTGACCGCGCCCAGCAGGATCAGGCTACCGAAAATGGAGATGACAGTTTTCATATGGTTCTTCCTGGGTTCGCCGCACAGTTGCGGCCCAGACAGAAATACGCCTGACTGTTTGGCACAACTTTGGCAACGTTTTTTTTTCGTAAAACCAGCCACTTACCGTTTATGCGAGGTTTACCAGGATGCGACTGACCGCCAGTGCGATTGCCGAACAATTTGGTTTGACCATCGTCGGTAACGGCGCCACCGAAGTCAGCGGCGTCGCCACCCTGGCACATGCCGGCACGGGGCAGCTGAGCTTCCTGTCCAACCCGCGCTATCGGCCGCAGCTTGCCGACAGCCAGGCAGCAGTCGTGGTATTGCGCGCCGAAGATGCCAAGGCCGCGCGCGGCACCGCCCTTGTCGCCAAAGACCCGTATACCGCCTTCGCCAAGATCGCCGCGTTGTTCGATGTGGCGCCGGTGCGCGAACCGGGCATTCACCCCTCAGCGGCGATCGACCCCTCAGCTCAGATCTCGTCGAGCGCGCATGTCGGCCCGTTCGTCAGCATCGGTGCGCGCAGCCGCGTGGGCGATGGTTGCGTCATCGGCACCGGCAGCATCATCGGCGAAGACTGCGTTGTAGATGCGGGCTGCGAACTGCTTGCACGCGTCACCCTGGTGACCCGCGTGCGCTTGGGCAAGCGGGTACGCATTCACCCCGGTGCGGTGATCGGCGCTGACGGCTTCGGTCTGGCAATGGATGCCGGCCACTGGATCAAAGTGCCGCAGCTCGGCGGCGTGCTGATCGGCGACGATTGCGAGATTGGCGCCAACACCTGCATCGACCGCGGCGCGCTCGATGACACCGTGCTGGAAGAAGACGTGCGCGTGGACAACCTGGTGCAGATCGCGCACAACTGTCATATCGGTGCGCATAGCGCCATCGCCGGCTGCACCGGCATTGCCGGCAGCGCCAAGATCGGCCGTTACTGTCTGCTCGGCGGACATGTGGGCGTGGTCGGTCACCTGGAGATCTGCGACAAGGTCGTGATCACCGGCAAGTCGGTGGTGCGCAATTCCATCCATGCGCCAGGCGAGTATTCGTCCGGCACACCTCTCACCGACAATCTCACGTGGCGCAAGAATGCGGCGCGCTTCAAACAACTCGATGTGCTGGCACGGCGTATCCTGGCTGTGGGCAAGGAGAAAGAATGAGTCACCCCATTTACGAGCTGCCGATCGACATCAATCAGATCCAGACGCTGATCCCGCACCGCTACCCGTTTCTGCTGATCGACCGGGTGGTCGAGCTGGATCTCCAAGCCAAGCGCGTCGTCGGGCAGAAGAACGTCAGCATTAACGAGCCGTTCTTTCAGGGACATTTCCCGACCCGCCCGGTCATGCCCGGCGTATTGATCATCGAAGCGCTGGCGCAGACAGGCGGCGTAATGACCCAGCTCGGCCTAGGGCGCGATGCGCTGTCCAAGCTGTTCTACATGGTCAAGGTCGACAACGCACGCTTCAACAAACAGGTGGTGCCGGGCGACATGCTGATTCTGGAGGTGCAGATGAAGCGACTGATTCGCAACATGGGATGCTATTACGGCGAGGCCAAGGTCAACGGCGAAGTCGTGGCCAGTGCCGACATCATGTGCGCTGGCGGCAGAGAATAATTCTCTTTTGGAGGTGAGACACGATGCGTGATCAACCACCCTTGATCCATCCTACCGCCGTCATCGACCCGTCGGCGCGACTGGCCAACGATGTGCGCGTGGGTGCGTTTTCGCTGATCGGCGCCGATGTCGAGATCGGTGCGGGCACCGAGGTGGGGCCGCATTGCTCGCTCCATGGCCCTACCAGGATCGGCCGCAACAACCGCTTCATCGGCCATGCGGCGGTCGGCGGCGAACCGCAGGACAAGAAGTACGCCGGCGAGCGCACCGAACTGGTCATCGGCGACGGCAACGTCATCCGCGAATTCGTCACCATCAATCGCGGCACCGGCGGCGGTGGCGGCGTTACCGTAGTCGGCAACGACAACTGGATGCTGGCCTACACACACGTGGCGCACGACTGCCATGTCGGCAACCATTGCGTGTTCTCCAACAACACCACGCTGGCAGGCCACGTCGCTGTGGGCGACTACGTGATCATCAGCGGCTTTGCCGGCGCGCATCAGTTCTGCCGCATCGGCGCGCACGCCTTCCTGGGCATGGGCGCGCTGATCAACGGCGACGTTCCGCCGTTCACCATGGTCGGCAGCGAATCGCTGGGCCGCCCGCGCGGCATCAACAGCGAAGGGCTCAAGCGCCGCGGTTTCGATGCCGAGCGGATTACCGCGATCAAGCGCGCATACCGCACGCTGTACGTCGCCGGCCTGCCACTGAGCGAGGCCAAACTGCAGCTGGCCGAACAGGCCAAGAGCAGCGAGGACGTACGTAGCCTGCTCGAGTTCATCGAAGCGGCGGAAAGGCCGTTGTTGCGATGAATACCGTGACCGGGGGCCGGGGGCCGGGGGCCGGTAACGGCAACTGCGGCGGTGAAATGCTTTTTCCGGGTCCCGGGTCCCCGGTCCTCGGTCCCGCTCCACGCATCGCCCTCATCGCCGGCGAAGCCTCCGGCGACATCCTGGGTGCCGGGCTGATCGAACAGCTGCGTCGACGTTACCCGAATGCGGAGTTTGTCGGCATCGGTGGCGATACGATGCGCAGTGCCGGGTGCCAGACCTGGTTCGATGCCAGCGAGCTGGCGGTGATGGGGCTGACCGAAGTGCTGCGGCATCTGCCGCGTCTGCTCAAGCTACGCAGCGCGTTCCGCGAGCGCGTGCTGGCGTGGAAGCCGGACGTATTTATCGGCATCGACGCGCCCGATTTCAATCTACCGGTCGAGCGCTGGCTAAAACAACGCGGCATCCGCACCATGCACTACGTCAGCCCCTCGGTGTGGGCATGGCGCCAGAAGCGTGCGGAGAAGCTAGGGGTCAGCGCCGACTTGGTGTTGTGCCTGTTTCCGATGGAGCCGCCGATCTACGCCAAACACGCTGTAGATGCGCGCTTCGTCGGCCACCCGATGGCCGACGACATTGCCTATCAGGCCGACCGCGAAGCTGCGCGCGCCAAGTTAGGTCTTTCCGCGTCCAGCACCGTGCTGGCGGTGCTGCCCGGCAGCCGGCATGGCGAAATTCGCCGGCTAGGCGAGACGTTTTTCCAGGCCGCCTGGCTGCTCTCCGAGCACCTGTCCAATCTGCACGTGCTGGTGCCTGCGGCCAACGCCTGCTGCAAGCAATTGTTGGCCGAACAATTATCGCGCTCGTCACTGCCGGTGCTGCGCTCGCATCTGCTCGACGGCCAGGCGCGCACCGCAATGCTGGCTGCCGACGTGGTGTTGCTGGCATCCGGCACCGCCACGCTGGAGGCAATGCTGGTCAAGCGCCCCATGGTGGTTGGCTACAAGGTTGCCCCACTGACCTACCGCATCGTCAAGACGCTGGGCTTGCTCAAGGTCAACCGCTACGCACTGCCCAACATCCTGGCCAACGACGATCTGGCGCCGGAACTGATACAAGACGACTGTACGCCGGAACGGCTGTGCCTCGCCCTGCTCGATTGGTTCAAGCACCCCGAGAAAGTCGCCGCCCTGCAGCCACGCTATCTCGCCCTGCACGCCGAGCTGCGCCGCGATGCCTCGGCGCGCGCGGCGGATGCGGTGGCGGAGCTGCTTGAAGGCACGGATTGATGAGTAGAGATTTGGGATTGGTCAGGAGCAAAAGCATGAAAGTCCTTGCGCCGCGTTTACCAATAGATGACGCCAACGCCGAGGTGCGCCAGTCGCCCTTGTTTGGCGAATCGCCCATCCCGAATACCGAATCCCGGCGCCTGATTGCCGGCGTCGATGAAGCCGGCCGCGGACCGCTCGCAGGGCCGGTGGCGGTGGCGGCGGTCGTGTTCGATCCCAGCAAGCCGCGCATCAATGGGCTGGACGATTCCAAGCAGCTGAGCGCCGAGCGGCGCGAGCAGCTGTACGCGCGCATCGTCGAGCGAGCACTGGCGTGGTCGGTGGTGCTGATCGATAGCGAAGAAATCGACCGCATCAATATCTACCAGGCAACTATGCTTGGCATGCGGCGCGCAGTGGAAGGTGTGGCGCATGTGGCCGGGTTTGCGCGTATCGATGGCAACCGCGTGCCCAAGGGATTGCCCTGCCCGGCCGAGGCGTTGATTGGCGGCGATGCGCTCGACCGCGCAATCATGGCCGCCTCGATCGTGGCCAAGGTCACCCGCGACCGCCTGATGCATGAGCTGCACGCGCAACACCCCGAATACCGCTTCGACCGGCACAAGGGCTACAGCACCCCGGTGCATCTGGCTGCGCTGCAGACCCATGGGCCGTGCCCGCAGCACCGCCGCAGCTTCGCGCCGGTGAGGTTGGCGCTGGGGAGCCGGACACCGGCATCAGGGACCGGAAAACTGGAACAGCTACAGATCGGGTCGGCGGCGGGATTGCCGTAGGCAGAGATTGCCGGACCGGTCGGATCGAGCGGAACCGTGCTCAACGTGGTGCGTGACACGCCCGTCACGCGCGCCTCAGGAGGGTCGGTGCCGCTCGAATGGCCCGATCTGCTGCCTCACCTGGTCTCCGGTCTCGGGCCCCGACTGCCCGCCTGTCAAGCCTTGTTCGCCTCCGCCCTCACCGCTACCCTGCCCGGGCATCGTTCTGGTTCCGCATGTCCACTTCCCGCTTCGTCCATCTGCACGTCCACACCGAGTTCTCGCTGGCGGATTCCACCATCCGTGTGCCCGAGAAACCGGATCAGGCTGATCCGAAAAAGGCCAAGCAGGCCAACCTGCTCAGCCGCGCGGTCGAACTCGACATGCCCGCGCTGGCAGTCGCCGACCTGAACAATCTGTTCGCGCTGGTCAAGTTCTACAAGGCCGCCGAAGGCGTGGGCATCAAGCCGATTGCCGGCGCCGACGTGATGATCGCCACGCCGGACATGACGCCCTGGCGTATGACCCTGCTGTGTCGTGACCGCGAAGGCTATCTGAGCCTGTCGCGTCTGCTCACCCGCGCCTGGATGGAAGGCCACCGCCCCGAAGGCGGCGTAGCGATCCACCCGGAATGGCTGCAGAGCGGGCACGCCAACCTGTTCGCCCTGGCGGGGCGCGACAGCCTGGCCGGGCGCCTGTTCGGCGAAGGCCGCGCCGACCTGGCCGAGCAGCAACTGGCCGACTGGCAACGCGTATTCGGCGATGGCCTGCATCTGGAACTCACCCGCACCGGGCGCGAGGGCGAGGAACGCTTCAACCAATTCGCCCTGCATGCCGCCGGTGTGCGCGGCCTGCCTGTGGTGGCCAGCAACGATGTGCGCTTTCTCTACGCCAGCGACTTCAATGCGCACGAAGCACGCGTGTGCATTTCGTCGGGCCGCGTGCTGGACGATCCCAAACGTCCGCACCACTACAGCGACCAGCAATACCTGAAATCGGGCGAGGAGATGGCCGCGTTGTTCGCCGACGTGCCCGACGCCATCGACAACACGCATGCGCTGGCGCAACGCTGCAATATCGAGATGCGCCTGGGCACCTACTTCCTGCCAGCCTATCCGGTGCCGGAAAACGAAACGCTGGACAGCTGGATCCGCAGCCAGTCGCGCGATGGTCTGGCGGCACGCTTGGAAAAGAGCCCGATCGCGCCGGGCAAGACCCGCCAGGACTATGTCGACCGCCTGGAATTCGAGTTGGACACCATCATCGAGATGGGCTTTCCCGGCTATTTCCTGATCGTGGCCGACTTCATCCAATGGGGAAAAAACCAGGGCATTCCGATCGGCCCGGGCCGCGGTTCCGGTGCCGGCTCGCTGGTGGCGTGGGCACTGCAGATCACCGATCTGGACCCGCTGCCCTACAACCTGCTGTTCGAGCGCTTCCTCAATCCCGAACGCGTGTCCATGCCCGACTTCGACATCGACTTCTGCATGGATCGCCGCGACGAAGTGATCGACTACGTGGCGCGCAAGTACGGGCGCGAACGAGTCAGCCAGATCATCACTTACGGCACCATGGCCGCCAAGGCGGTGGTGCGCGATGCCGGGCGCGTGCTCGGCTTCACCTATGGTCTGGTCGACAGCGTGGCCAAGCTGATCCCCAACATCCTGGGCATCACGCTCAAGGATGCGATGGGAGAAGGCAAGGACTCGGAGATGGCCTCGCCGGATCTGATCCAGCGCTATCAGGTCGAAGACGACGTGCGCGATCTGATGGATCTGGCCCGTCAGCTCGAAGACCTCACCCGCAACGCCGGCAAGCACGCTGGCGGGGTGGTGATCGCGCCCGAGCCGCTCTCCGAATTCTGCCCACTGTTCGCCGAACACGACGAGGACGGGCGCGGCAAGAATCCGGTCACCCAGTTCGACAAGGACGACGTCGAAGCGGTCGGCCTGGTGAAGTTCGACTTCCTCGGCCTGCGCACGCTGACCATCATCGATTGGGCAGTCAAGGCGATCAACGCACGCCACGCGCGCGCCGGCATCGACCCGGTCGACATCACCGCTATCCCGCTCGACGACGTGCCTACCTACAAGGGCGTGTTCGCATCTGGCAATACCGGCGCGGTGTTTCAGTTCGAATCCTCGGGCATGCGCCGCCTGCTCAAGGACGCGCGCCCGGACCGCTTCGAAGACCTGATCGCGCTGGTATCGCTGTACCGCCCCGGCCCGATGGACCTGATCCCCGACTTCAACGCGCGTAAGCACGGCAAGCAAGAGATCGTTTACCCGGATCCGCGCACCGAAGTCATCCTGAAAGACACCTACGGCATCATGGTGTACCAGGAGCAGGTGATGCAGATGGCGCAGATCGTCGGCGATTATTCGCTAGGCGGTGCCGACCTGCTTCGCCGCGCCATGGGCAAAAAAGTGCCGGCCGAAATGGCCAAGCACCGCGAAATTTTCCGCGAAGGCGCAGCCAAGGGCGGCGTGAGCGCACACAAGGCCGACGAAATCTTCGACCTGATGGAGAAGTTCGCCGGCTACGGTTTCAACAAATCGCACGCCGCCGCGTACGCATTGATCAGCTACCAGACCGCCTGGCTGAAACGGCATTACCCGGCCGAATTCATGGCCGCCACACTGTCCTCGGACATGGACAACACCGACAAGGTGGTCGGCTTTCTCGACGAAGTGCGCAATCTCGGCCTGACCGTCAAGCCACCGGGCATCAACGCATCGGCGTACATGTTCCAGGCCGCAGGCCCGGACACGATTCAATACGGCCTGGGCGCGATCAAAGGCGTCGGCCAGGGCGCATGCGAGGCGATCGTCGAAGAACGCCAGCGCGGCGGACCTTACACGACGCTGCTGGATTTTTGCACCCGCGTGGGTACCGCAAAGCTCAACCGGCGCACGCTGGAAGCGATGATCAATGCTGGCGCAATGGACGGGCTGGGCAAGAACCGCGCCTCGCTGATGCTGCAATTGCCGGAGGTGATGAAGGCCACCGAGCAGATGGCGCGCGAACGGGCCTCGGGCCAGAACTCGCTGTTCGGCGGGCCGGACCCGAGCGTGCCGGCAATGCGCCTGGATCTGCCCGAAAGCAAAGAGTGGCCGCTTGGTCAGTTGCTCACCGGCGAGCGCGAAACATTGGGCTTTTATCTCAGCGGCCATCCGTTCGACACGCACCGGGACGAAGTGCGCGAGCTGGTCGGTTGCGACCTGGGTTCGCTGGAAAAGATCCTGACCTCGCAACAACGCGGCGGCGGCGATGGCGAGAAACGCGCCTGGCGCCCGGAAGTCAGTGCGATTCTGGCGGGCCTGGTGATCGGCGTACGCCGCAAGGGCGAGAGCCAGGTGTTCGTGCAGTTGGAAGACGGTCGCGGACGGGTCGAATGCAGTGCGTTCTCCGATGCGATGGCCGAGTTCGGCCACCTGCTCACCCGCGACCGCATCCTGATCGTCAAGGGCGGCCTGCGCGAGGACGAATTCAACGGTGGCTACAGCCTGCGCATCCGCCAATGCTGGGACTACGAGCAGATCTGCGCCGAGCATACACAGCGGCTGTCGCTGCGCCTGGACCTGCGCGAAAAACAGGCATGGAAGCGCATCGACGCACTATTGGCCAAGCACCGCCCCGGCAAGACGCCATTGCGTCTGGATCTGCTGCTGCGCGCCCCCAGCGGCGGCGTCGCCGGCATGCTCGATCTCAATGGCAGCCACTCGGTGCGCATCGATCAGCAACTGATGGACAGCCTGCGCGCCGATCCGGCAGTACGCACGTTGAAGATCAAGTACAACCCACCGTGGGCTTGAAAATCGGGAATCGCCAATCGCAAAAGCAAGACGGCCGGTCGCCTTGCTTTGATTCCCGATTCCCGATTCCCGATTCTCCCAACCCAACCGTACGGGCCAAGCGCACCGCTTCGGCTACACTTCCAGCCTTACGTTGACGACGCCACTGCATGAATCCTAACTACCTCGACTTCGAGCAACCCATCGCCGATCTGGAAGCCAAGATCCAGGAACTGCGCAAGGCCAGCACCGGCACTGCAGTCAACGTGGACACCGAGGTGCGTGCGCTGCGCGACAAGCTGCGCGTGCGCACTGCGCAGATCTTCCGCGACCTGTCTGCCTGGCAGGTCTCGCAGCTGGCGCGCCACCCGCAGCGCCCATACACGTTGGACTACATCGGTATTATCTGCGACCAATTCCAGGAACTGGCTGGCGACCGCGCCTATGCCGACGACAAGGCGATGGTCGGTGGCCTGGGCCGCATCGACGGACGCCCGGTGGTGATCATCGGTCACCAGAAAGGCCGCGACACCAAGACCAAGGTGGCGCGTAACTTCGGCATGCCACGCCCCGAGGGCTACCGCAAAGCGCTGCGCCTGATGAAGCTGGCCGAGCGCTTCCGCCTGCCACTGCTGACCTTTATCGACACCCCGGGGGCTTACCCAGGCATCGGCGCCGAAGAACGCGGCCAGTCCGAAGCGATCGCGCGCAACCTGCTGGAAATGGCCGAACTCAAGGTGCCGGTAATCTGCACTGTGATCGGCGAAGGTGGCTCCGGTGGCGCGCTGGCGATCGGCGTGGGCGACCGCACCTTGATGCTGGAATACGGCACGTATTCGGTGATTTCGCCGGAAGGCTGCGCCTCGATCCTGTGGAAGGACGCCGCCAAGGCCAAGGATGCTGCCGAACAACTCGGCCTCACTGCCAAGCGTTTGAAGGGCCTGGGTCTGATCGACAAGGTGATCCGCGAACCGACTGGCGGTGCGCATCGCAATCCCGAGCAGATGGGCAAGCGCTTGAAGGCCGTACTGCTCAACGAGCTGGATACGCTGGAAAAGATTCCCATCGATGCTCTGCTGCAGCAGCGTTACCAGCGCCTGCGCAGCTACGGAGCTTACGAAGGCAATTGATCGGTGGCGCCGCTGGAATCGGCAATCGGCAGAGCGGCCTGCTGTGTGCGTTGCGCTGACGGTCTGCAACAAGCTGCGGAAATAATTGCTCAGCATGCCCTGGGGCCGGAATAATCCGGCTTCCAGGTAGCCGCTCTAAACGATTCTAGATTCCCAGCCTCAAAACGGCTTGGCGAGCACCAGCCAGATCACGCCGACCAACAAGACCACCGGCACTTCGTTGAACAGCCGCAGTGCGCGGCCGCTGGGCAAGGAGCGTCCTCGATCGACGCCATTGAGCCAGCGTCCGGACACGATGTAATGCGCCAGGATCAGCGCCACCGCAAATAGTTTTGCGTGCAGCCAGCCGCCGGCCCCCATCGTCGGGAAATCCGGAATCACTCGATAACCTTGCCACAGCACCGCTCCCAGCACTAGCGCCAGGCCCAGCATGCTGTGGCCGAACTTATAGAGACGACGCCCCATCAGCACCAGCTGCGTGCGCACCGCAGGTTCGGCCCCGGCCTCGGCGATATTGACCAGGATGCGCGGCAGATAGAACACCGCAGCCATCCAGGCGATGACGAACAACAGATGGAAGGTCTTGATCCACAAATACAAGGTCATGCGCTGGCTCCGCTGGCTCGCGTAGGATGGCCCGCATTTTCACCTATCCGCGCGCGAGAAAGCAGCTTACGTCCATGCAGCAGTCAAACGACAAACAGTACGACGCTCACTATTTCAGCCGCTGGTATCGCGATGCCGGGCTGGCCGACCCTGCGCGCCTGCGACGCAAGGTCGCACTCGCGGTAAGCCAGGCCGAGTACTACCTTGAGCGCCCGATCCGCAGCGTGCTGGATATCGGCTGCGGCGAGGCCGCGTGGCGCGCGCCGCTGCTGACGCTGCGGCCAAAGATCAGCTACCTGGGCTTGGATAGCAGTGCCTACGCAGTGCAGCGCTACGGCCGCAGCCGACAGATCCACCCTGCCCGCCTCGGCGACTTCGCGTGGCTGCGTCCGTGCGCACCAGTGGACCTGCTGATCTGCTCGGACGTGCTGCACTACGTGCCCACGCGCGAGTTCAATCAGGGCCTGCCTGGATTGGCGGAGATGTGCGCAGGCGTGGCGTTTCTAGAAACCTTCGCGCAGGAAGACGCCTTCGAAGGCGACCACGATGGTTTTCAGGCGCGGCCGGCGCGCTGGTATCGGCGCCGCTTCGCCAGTGTGGGGTTCGCTGCACTCGGCTCGCACTGCTGGCTATCGCCGCAGCTGGCCGCAGCGGCGTCGGCGTTGGAGCGCGGCTAGCATAGGGCCGCGACGCACATACGATAACAAGCTATTTGCGAGTGTTGCCGGTACGCAATAGAAAGACCTACCCAGGGAAGAATGCATTCCTAGCTTCCCTTTGGTAAGTACGCGCATTGACGTAACTGTTCGTACACAAATATCGGCGCCACCAAATCGAACTCCTTCGCGGTGGGAATGAGCGTAAATGGATCCG
Organism: Xanthomonas fragariae; assembly: GCF_017603965.1. Classification (NCBI taxonomy): domain Bacteria; kingdom Pseudomonadati; phylum Pseudomonadota; class Gammaproteobacteria; order Lysobacterales; family Lysobacteraceae; genus Xanthomonas; species Xanthomonas fragariae. Next base: position 2,456,308 of record NZ_CP071955.1, read on the forward strand.
ATGACTGCGCCAAAAAAGCATCCTTACCCTGAGGTTTCCCCACATTTCCTCCTGGCAGATCAATCACTTGCGACATGATCGTCTGGAAGAAAGTGCGCGCATGGCGCACTCTTCAAGGTGCCTAAGCCAGAGAAGGTTGACGACCATGCGCGCCAGCGAAGTATTGCAGAAGTGCCTGCCCAACTCACTGTCCGGGATGCATGCGTTGCGCGAACGCGCGTTGCTGCATGCGGTTGAGGCGTTGTTGCACGGACGCAGGCTGACACTGATGGACATCGCACGTTCGTGGCCCGGCGCACTGCGGGTGCGCGCGCCGCTCAAGGCAGTCGATCGCCTGCTGAGTAATCGCAATTTGCAGGTTGAGCGATCAGTGATCGACCACGATATGGCGCAGTGGCTGGTGCGCGGCGCGCAACCGGTAATCGTCATCGACTGGAGCGATTTGAAGCCAGACAAATCGTGGTGTCTGCTGCGCGCAGCGGTGCCGGTGGGCGGCCGCACGCTCACCTTGCTGGACATGGTGGTGCCAGGAAAGCAGCAGGGATCGCCTGGTGCAGAAAAACGCTTCTTGCAACAACTGAGGGCACTGGTTCCGGACGATGTTCGCCCGATCCTGGTCACTGACGCCGGCTTCCGGACACCGTGGTTCCGCGCCGTATCGGCCATGGGCTGGTGTTGAGTTGGGCGACTGCGCGGACGCCCGCAAGTCAAGCCGCAGAACGTGCCGGATGAGGCAGAGCAATGGAGCGACAGCCGGAAACGGCACGTTTTGGCGTCCAATCGTGCCTGCGAGTTACCGCCGATGCAGGCCAATCGCAGCGATCCACTCGATTGCCGGTTAGTGGTTTACGCCAAGACACGGCAAGGGCGCAAACAGTGCAATCGCCGCTCACCCGCCAAAGCCTCGCGTGCGTCATCGAGTCTGAAGGCCGCGGCGCGTGAGCGCGAGCCCTGGTTGATCGTTGCATCCCCGCAGCTGCAGGCACCCAGCGCTAAGCGGTTAGTGAATGTGTACGCACGACGGATGCAGATCGAACTGGCATTTCGCGATCTGAAATCACATCGCTACGGCCAGGCGCTGGAAGACAGTTTGCCCCGACGCGGCGAGCGACTACAGATCCTGCTGTTGATCAACTACGTTGGCTGCATTCGCCAGCTGGTTGGCAGGGCTGGGATGCGAAGCTACCGGTATCGCCCAGTGGCTGTCTCCACGCAACAGCACACGCAAGCTTTACTCCACGCGACGCATCGGTCGAGAAGCCTTAATCAGGCACTGGCCGATGGAGCCTGTCTCACTGTGGATAGAGCGCTTGCGCGCACTGCCTGCGGCAGTGCGCGAGCAGATGATGCTTACGGTGTAAAACTTGGGGATACCTTAGTACCTGGTTGCTGAACGCTTGCGCGGGGCGCATCAAAAAAACCCTCGGAATGCGCGGAATCTCCCTTACCCGAGAATTACCGACCGCGCGGCAAGGCAATCGCGCGCCCAGCGCCACGCGAGCGACTCGATCGCGACGCTGCGCTGGACAATCGCCATGGACATCGCAGCGGCACTACTTGACGGGATGCCTCCGCATCTGCGGATTTAATGACACAGTAGGACTAAGAGTGGCTAACAAAACGTAGCGAGCAGTCGCCAGGTAGGTGCGGACGGCGCGGAGTAACCGCAGTGTAGAGCGATACACGAGGGTTCCGAACACCGGCCGCGCCCATCTGGCGGCTGCGCAGTAGTGTTGTTAACCACTCTAGGTCCGCACCCTCAGATGGGCAGGCACGCCATTCTATGGCTCGCCTGCCTGGCGGTCGCGCTTTTGGCCGTTCTGGGCGCGAAGTGTGCGCAGGCAGGCGGCAAGGTGTGGGCGGCGGCAGGCGTCCATCGGCTTGTCCCCGGTCTATGCCCACGGTAGCCGCAGTCCATCGTCCTCAGCCTGAGACCACTACGGGCTGCTGTATCTACACGTCAGTGGGACCATAGTCCATCTTTTGACTAGACTTGTAGGCAAGAGCGATTGGCATAGGAGCCGGGATGTCCACTGGAAAAACTTCAAGCGAAAGGGCTACGAGCGTTGTCGCAGGTTTGATCCGTCATATACCTGCGCTGGTTTTCTGCTTCGCGACGACGGCCTGCGCGCGCACGCCTTCCGGAACGCCAACCTCACCGCCCAAGGAGCCTGCCACGATGAGCGCGACAGACACATTCAGACCGCACACCCTTGTCGAGTACCCAGAGCTCACGCCCGAAGAAATGGGCCGGCGGTTCTTGAAGTTGATCGATAGTTTGAAGTCGTCCAACGATCTTACGCTCGAACGCCTCCAAGCAGTGATGCAATTGACAATGACGCCTACGCCAGAGGCGCCTAGCAGTTTTTTTAATATGTATTTACCGGACTCGGAGTGGTACTACAACGTGGTGTATTACGACGACCCACAGTTACATCGCAAGAATGCTTCCTACAATTTCATCAACGATAAGAACCGCCAAGGCGCTGACATGGCTCCGGTATGCAGCATGGATTTCAATGCCTATGTAGCGGAATTGAAGAAGATGGGATTCGTGGAACGCGAAGACATGGCGCAATACGATTCTCCAATGCCTCCCATGAATGCGGATGGCACAATGGCGGAGCGCCGGGTCTTCCGGCTGCCCGGTTACTTCTTCTCTCGCGACAACATTAGCGTGCTGATTCGCGAGCGTCGCGAAGCACTGATTAGCGAGCGTCGAGAAACCGATCCACCGGACGATAAATTGAATCATGTCTGCGTAGAATCCATCAGCGTGGGCGGAGGCTAAGAGCGTCTAACAAAACCCCTTGAATCTTGTCTCGCCGGTGGCAAAATTGCGGACATGACACGTCGCAAAGAGATCCCCATTGCGCTGTGGAAGCGCATCGAGCCGCTGATTCCCCAAGTGAAGCGTTCGCCCAAAGGTGGACGGCCGCGTATCAGTGATCAGCAAGCCCTCAACGGCATCGTCTATGTCCTGCGCACGGGCGTGCCATGGGAAGACCTGCCTATGGAGCTGGGCTATGGCAGCGGCATGACCTGCTGGCGCCGGTTGCGTGATTGGCAGGCCGCCGGTGTGTGGCATCGTCTGCACCATGTGTTGCTGACCGAACTGCGTCGCGCCCAGACGCTGGATCTGAGCCGAGCCAGTCTGGACGCCGCCAGTGTGGCCTCCCCCCGGGGGGCGCCTACACCGGGCCAAACCCGACCGATCGCGGCAAACTCGGCAGCAAACGGCATCTGATCGTGGACCGCAACGGCGTGCCCTTGGCAGTGTGCGTCACCGGCGCCAATCGGCACGACTCGGTCGTGTTCGAGGAGTTGATCGACGCCTTGCCGCCAATTGGTGGCAAACCAGGGCGCCCGCGACGTTGGCCAGACAAATTGCACGCCGACAAGGCTTACGACATCGACCGCTGTCGCGCCTTCCTCAAGCAGCGCGGCATCATTGCGCGGATCGCACGCAAGGGGATCGCGCGCAACGACCGGTTGGGCCGTCATCGCTGGGTCGTCGAGCGCACGCATGCCTGGTTCGCAGGCATGGGCAAACTGCGCATCCGCTTTGAACGCCGCATCGATCTCCACTTGGCGTTGCTCTCGCTTGCATGCTCCATCATCTGCTTACGGCTTCTTCCTGGGTTTTGTTAGCCGCTCTAAACATATTCCGAGTCTACCTTCTATGTTTGATCTTCACTTAAGAGGCTGCTGAAATAATGAAGTCCATCTGCTTATCGTCAGCAATGTGTTTACACGTTGTGGCCGAGCCATTCGGACCATAAAAATGGTTGGCCCTTTGGATTTTCCTTGGCGTACTCGTAGAATAGAGGAAGGAACTCTGACCGTTCATTACGAAATTCTGAGCGCCCCTTGTCAGAAACGTCTTTATTATTATCCAAGCTTCGCCCTGGATTAAATTTACGTTGCCGTTCGATAATATCATTAAACGATAACATCGCAGCATTTCTTAGTATGTCATGCATGACAATAAATATTTTCGTACGGCCTAGACCCATACCACAATGTACGTGCAGTCTCTCATCCTGGGCCATCTCCCGCTCCATTGCAATAAACGCATCAATATCGTCCGCACGTGGTGAAAGATGATCTGTCACTGTCAAACGTACATATTTTGCACCCGCAGTTTTCACAAGCTCTTCTTCACTAAAAATCAGTGGCTTACTTAACGTCGCCCCGCGTGGGTTGCTGGCTTCGCTCTTGACATCTTTGCGATGGAAGATATGTACCGTCTCCTGCGATTTAAGCGCTTGAATCCTCTGTTGCTCGTCTGCCAAGGCTTCGTCACGTGATTTGCCAGCATTGCCCCAGTTGTTTGGTGTACGCCAAGTACCTGGATAACCGCCGACAATGGCATGCGACTCTTCGCGAGCATCCAGAACGACCACTGGGCGCTCCTTGGACGGCTTCAACCTAGTAATCTGTCCAATGGATGCTATACTGCCGCTACCTGAAACGTGCAGGTCCTTCCAGCCAGTCGGATTGAAACTTTCGGGGAGGTCTTCTTCATCCGAAGAGCGGAAATTATCGGATGATCCTAGATCCCTATCGTAAGCTAGAACAGGATGTGACGTGGGTGGTGGCGGGAGATGCAAAGGGTCTCTGAATTTCTGGATTACCTGATAAAGTGCTGTTTTCGACCGAGGTGGTTGCCGGCTTGGCAGATCAGCGAGTTCTGCGGGAACCGCTTGATGAGCGTGTTTTGATACAACCTCCTCTTTAATATTCTCAGCGCAGTCGGCACTCTTCATCCCGTCGCTGCTGGCCGATGGTGCAATTGACCCGGAGATTTTGTTCGGCATTTATAGTCGCCTCCATATAGACTATATCTCCCTAATTTTAATTGCCGCGCTAACTAGTTTTATATCGTGATCGGAAGTTGTGTCGTCAATCGCGATATTGAAGCCTGCCCAGCGCCGGATCTGTGGAATGCCTAACGTGCAGCAGATCGGTAGTCGGGTCTTGGTCATGCAGTAGGCGATCAAACAGTGCAACGACATCAAGCCACTTGAATGCAGTCCCACGGTACAGGTAGTGTAGTTTTGTTACCCAGAAATATCCGCTAACTCACTGATGCAATGAGTGAAATCCGAGCTTGTGGGTCATTTTTACACGTTTGTCGGCTGAACCCCAACTTGGGCTGGCCATGTGTATGCGGTCCAAGCCTGCGCACAGGTTTTCACAAGTAAACTATGTCGGCTGAACCCGGTGTGGGGAGGAGGCCAGCTTGGCCCCCATCCCCGGCATCGGAGATGGGGGCATGCGCTATTTGCCCATATGTCTTGCTAGAGAAACGTCTTCACCATTCAATGGCTCGCGACGTCACGATTGTTTCGAGCCTCTGCCCAGCTAAAGTTCCGTGATTTTAGAGACAACACGGGTTGGAACTCCGTCGACATCAATTTCCCTGCCCACGTCGTCACGCTGCGCGTTGACGATCACCCCCTTGAGTACACGACTCTTTGACTCCGCAACACTCTTTAATTGCTTGATATCGGAGGGTTGATCGCCGTAAGAGGTTATCGGTACATCAGGTTGAACCGACAACCGTTCAAGGCTCTCTGCCAATCTCGTTGAATCGGGTTTTTTGTCGATCCGCCCAATGATCGTGGAATCCGGATGGGCGTAAATTGCTGCCTCTGCAAGAGTAGTCCGTAGGGGTTCCTCGTCACTGCCATTCAATGAACTGATAAGCCGCTTCTGCAAATCTTCAGGCATTTGCAAGGGGGCAAAATCCGGCTTTTCAAGGGTCACTTCTTCTGCGCCGGACACCACGTCAAAGTAGTGCATCATTCCAAGATGATTGATCTCGTTTTCCAAATCGCCGTGACCGCGATTACTAATCAATATAACGCGAGAATTCGCATTGCGTGATTTCTCCAGAATTTCTTTTGCGCCAGGAAGCAGGGAAAGCTCGATGTCCGGGAAGGGAACATCCCGGCGATAATTTTTTTCGAAATTTCCGGTTTTACTAGCATTTTATATTGGCGGACAAAGTTAGAGTAAATGGCATTATTTATCGACGCCGCTTTCTGCTCAGAAATTCCTGGTAGCATTTTCCTAACAAAATCTTCAATTATGTGGCGCTTATATACGCTTGGCCTACCCATCAAATAAGATGAAAAGTCTTTTTGATTTTTCATCAGCAATGGCGCTTCATCGTCGACCGGTCCTGCATCTTTCAACTTACTGTGCAGGACCCCTACGGCATCTCCGAGCTCAGGCCACGTGGACGCATGCTCCCTTGCTGCGATAGCTAATGCGTTATGCATAAGCTTGTAATTCAATCCTTTCTCGTCACGCAGACAGTCGTCCCAATCCAATACGACAACCTGTTTTACTTCAGATGCTTGGATTGAGGAACGGCTCGCTAAACTAACCTGGTCGAGCTCTTTCACGATTTCATCAGGTGAAGCAGGTTTCATCTTCAAAATAGGAATAAGCGAATCATGCTCACCTTCGAGAACTTTCGCATCATCTACGAAGTTACGCGCAGAATCCGTCCCTGCAATCTCTTGCATGGAACGTAGTTTTTGCATTTGCTCAAGCGTATCTGGCGCGTCCGGATCTATCCCTACATTGTGAAGATGGGCTCTTTCGAATAAGAGCGGCTAACAAAACCCAGGAAGAAGCCGTAAGCAGATGATGGAGCATGCAAGCGAGAGCAACGCCAAGTGGAGATCGATGCGGCGTTCAAAGCGGATGCGCAGTTTGCCCATGCCTGCGAACCAGGCATGCGTGCGCTCGACGACCCAGCGATGACGGCCCAACCGGTCGTTGCGCTCGATTCCCTTGCGTGCGATCCGCGCAATGATGCCGCGCTGCTTGAGGAAGGCGCGACAGCGGTCGATGTCGTAAGCCTTGTCGGCGTGCAATTTGTCTGGCCAACGTCGCGGGCGCCCTGGTTTGCCACCAATTGGCGGCAAGGCGTCGATCAACTCCTCGAACACGACCGAGTCGTGCCGATTGGCGCCGGTGACGCACACTGCCAAGGGCACGCCGTTGCGGTCCACGATCAGATGCCGTTTGCTGCCGAGTTTGCCGCGATCGGTCGGGTTTGGCCCGGTGTAGGCGCCCCCCGGGGGGAGGCCACACTGGCGGCGTCCAGACTGGCTCGGCTCAGATCCAGCCTCTGGGCGCGACGCAGCTCGGTCAGCAACACCTGATGCAGACGATGCCACACACCGGCGGCTTGCCAATCACGCAACCGGCGCCAGCAGGTCATGCCGCTGCCATAGCCCAGTTCCACAGGCAGGTCTTCCCATGGCATGCCCGTGCGCAAGACATAGACGATGCCGTTGAGGGCTTGCTGATCACTGATGCGCGGCCGTCCACCTTTGGGCGAACGCTTCACTTGGGGAATCAGCGGCTCGATGCGCTTCCACAGCGCAATGGGGATCTCTTTGCGACGTGTCATGTCCGCAATTTTGCCACCGGCGAGACAAGATTCAAGGGGTTTTGTTAGACGCTCTAAGTTATTTTGAATTGACTCGAATCTTGAGATTGCCGAATCGCTCGCCGGATCTATTGCGTAGGCGATTAAAATCATCGCTTCGCTATTGGTTAACTTCTCACGCGGCATTCCGATTGCGGCAAGGCGTTCAGTAACCTTTCCTTGAGGATCCCAAGATGCTAGGGTTTCGTCTAGAAAAGCGCTAACCTCGGAGGACATGGTAAGTTGCGGTGAAAATGGATGAGCGCTCAGCGTTGCAAGAGCAAGCACGTCCACACCTGCCTCCTTGGCTGCTGCTTCCATTGCTAGCATAGAACCTCCTGCCTGAATGTGGTCATCTGTAATGACAACTTTATCGCCGCGTTTCAGGTCGGATGTAACGAAATAAGGCTGCTGTACCAAACGGCCGATCGGACTCGCTTCTGTGCGCGAGGTTCTTGAGAGACCCACGAGGGACTTATGATCTGTAAATACAATAGGCTTTCTGCCATTCTTCTTAGCTGAAGTAGCTTCTAAGGAATTTAGTGAGCTAGCCAGCTCTGTTTGTTCGCAAAAAGTAAAGAAGTTTAACGTACTATCTTCGGCATAATGGTCGCGCGTCGGCCTTAGCAAATGAACCACTCCGCCTTCATCGCCCAAAGCCTCAACTACATGGCGATGTAGCCGTGCGACGTATTCTCCACGAGATTTATCGATTGTCGCTGTAGCCGCGAGAGCTCGAATAGCACGTGCTCCCTGACTCTGAGTACTCAACAACGGGCTGGTTTTTAGTCTGCCGAGTTTGCTATTTTCGCCCTCGATTGGTTCATCAGTGAAGAGATCTCGACCACGCTTTCCCACATGTCTAACTGCATAATAGTCCTGCTTTCCCTTCGAGAGGCTTTTCACTGATTGCAAAGATGGCTTCTCGGTAGCAAATTCGCTAAAAAAGAAAGGCGCTTTCCCGGATTCATCCCGTGAATGATAATTTTGCGAATCTACACGCTTTGCAGACCCTAGGTTTTGGGTAGAGAGAAGAAACTGACCTTTTCCAACGTTGTTGTTCGAGCGTTGCTCGGCAATCATTTTATTGACCGCCTGAAGGTTGTCGCTAGCGGTTGGTACCTTAGGGAAGCTCTGAACAACGCCCCCAGATGCGCGACACTACACACCTACGTTGAGGAGTGATCCATGCAACTGACGTTTGGTGACGCCGAGGGCCTGGGTAAGCGCAAGCAGACCCGCCGGGAAATCTTCCTGGCCGAGATGGAGCAGGTCGTTCCGTGGCAGCGGTTGCTTGCGCTGATCGCACCGCACTATCCGGCGTCGGGACGGCCAGGTCGGCAGCCGTACGCACTGGCCACGATGTTGCGGATTCATCTACTGCAACAGTGGTACGCGCTGAGCGATCCGGCGATGGAAGAAGCGTTGCATGAGATCCCGAGCTTGCGGCGTTTTGCCCAGCTCGGTGGGTTGGACAACGTTCCTGACGAGACCACGATTCTCAATTTTCGTCGTTTGCTGGAGACCCATGGCCTGGCCGCGCGGATGCTGGAAGCGGTCAACGCGCATCTGGCGCGCAAGGGTCAAAGTCTGCGCTCGGGCACGATCGTCGATGCAACCCTGATCGCTGCGCCCAGTTCGACCAAGAACGCTGACCACGCGCGCGATCCTGAGATGCACCAGACCAAGAAAGGCAAGCAATATTACTTCGGGATGAAAGCGCACATTGGAGTAGACGATGTGTCCGGGTTGGTGCACCACGTGGAATGCACGGCGGCCAACGTTGCCGATATCACGCAGGCGCACAAGCTGCTGCATGGCAAGGAAGACACGCTCAGCGGGGATAGCGGTTACACGGGGCTGGACAAGCGCGCGGAGATGGCGCGCAAGCGCAAGTTGCGCTACCTGATTGCAGAGAAGCCGTCCAAGCTCAAGCAGATCAAGAACGCGCGCGAGTTGCAGTGGGCCCAGCGCTGGGAGCACACCAAGGCCAGCCTGCGGGCGAAGGTGGAACATCCATTTCGGGTGATCAAACGCCAGTTTGGTTACGTCAAGGTCCGCTATCGCGGCCTAGCGAAGAATACCGCGCAGGTGCTGACGCTGTTTGCGCTATCCAATCTATGGATGGTGCGCCGGCAGTTATTGCCGGCCAAGGCATAATGCTGTCCGGCGGCAGCTGAAGCCGCCAGATAAGCGCAAAATCTCGTCTTACATACCCAATTTACGCGTTACTGGCGCTCTCTATGCTGATATTTTTAGGTGTTGAGAGTTGTTCAGACCTTCCTTAGATGGAGTGCGATTGAGAGGGCGGAGCCCTTTTAGCTCTGCGCTTAACGCTGCTTCCTTTGGAATGTCGCTATTGCGACCCACTGGAATTAAAATTTCTGGCGTTAAATCTCCCTCATGAAATTGGCTAAGATCATGAGACTTGCTTACACCACTTGTTTTCATCAAGATTGACTCCTGTTGATTGCCCCACCCCCCCTGATTGCTTGGTTTTATAACTTAAATAATTTATTAACTTTATTTAAAGTGTCTTATAAAGACTCATGGCGTCTCAAATTAAATCATTATTTTCCCTGGCACCCTAGTGCGCTTCCGCTAATAAAACGGATCCTTATATGAAGGGCCTCGACGAACGCTGCAAAAAACTAATAAATATTTTTTCAGGACCTGCTTGAATTGAAATAAAATAATTTTGCACGGAAGTTATTGCCTTAGTACGGCGGTTACGCTGATGGGGAAATTAAAATCATATCGACAGCAAATATTTTAGCTTTGCGGTATCAGTAGACGGGTACTTAAAAGAAAAAACCTGTCTGAGAGCGAATATTCGATTCTGCAGGACAGTGACGCGTTTAACAAAAAGAGGATTTGTAGGAGTATTAAGCGTCCGACGCCCCACCCTGAGTTGCGGTAGGTTTAGAGTCCGGGGCTGGGTCAAGGTGGTGAGAAGTGATGAGGTGGATGCGGCGGCGGGCAGGAATCGGCCTGTACGAGGGGTACATGAGGATTCCGAGCAAGGACCGTGCCCGTCTGGCAGCTGCGCAGTCGTTTTGTTAGCTGCTCTAAGCCATGACCAATCCCAATGCCCAACTGCAAGCAGCCATCGCCCAATTCGCTGCGCAACCCAGCATCACGCCTGATCAGGAAGCACAGCTACGTGCCGCCATCACTCAGAATGCCAGCCTGCTGCAACACCTGAATCAGGATGCGGCCAACGGCCAGCTCAAGGGCTTTGCGTTGCCTCAGGCTGGCGCGGCTGCGAATCTGGCGGGCACCTACGACATGGCCTCAGGCGTAGTCACACTACCGGCCACCAGCTTCCAGCCGGCAGGAACTGCGGCTAGCGCGGACCTCACCGCCACATTGCGTGTGCAGGATATGTCGCTGCGCTTCGCTCATACGAACTATGTAGATGCTGCCAACGTCACCCAGCCGGTGACGCAGGATATGGTCACCAACCTGCAGTCGACCATTAACGGTTCGCCAGTATTGGCCGCCGAGATCAAGCATGCCGTCACGCCGCCGGGGCACGGGCAGGACGCGCCATTGCAGCATTTCGCCTCGCTCAGCGGCACGGTGGCGGGCGGCACCTACAATCCCTCGAACCAGACCATGAGCCTGCCGCCGAGCAGTCTGGCAGTACCGCCAGCCAACTTCGGTTCGGCAGACCTCACCTTCGTACTGGGGCATGAAATTCAGCATGGCTTCAATGCGGCGGGCGCGAAAACTGCAATGACCAATGCATACAATCAGGCAATGCAGATCGCGCAGGACAACAATCCCGTCAACGACTACACCGCCCCAATAGGTGCTGTCATCCAAGCGGGGCGAGAGGATGAGGCCAAGGCGCAGATCGCGGGTTGGAATGCCCTACTCAGCCGTGAGCAGCAAACTAAACCCACTGCAAATGTGACGGAGATGATGGCGCTGGCTATACCTATCAACCCCAGCCAGCAAGACCTGACTTCGCGGGTTCTCGATTTCGTTGAACAGAGCAAAACCATACCTGGTCAAGCCCAAGCCCGCTCCGGCTTGACCTTCAACGCCGATGGCACCATGTCGATGACCCCTGCCAACGTGGCGCAGATGGGGCAGAACTATTTTGATAAGCCGCCGGTAGGCACCCTAGGGCTCACACGAGAACAGACCACCGGCATTGGCTTTCACGGCGATTCCGACTATCCGAACTACTACGGTGCGAATGCGGTGACCAACATCATCACCCGCGACCGCGCCTATGCGCACCCGGTCAACGGCGTGTCGCCACAAATGCAGATCAACATGGGGCAATTGCGGCTACGTGAAGACCTGATGGAGCACAACGGGATCACCCTCACCACCGACGCGAATACACCGCAGCGCTATCTCGACACCAGTACGAGTCCGCCAAAACCCGGTTTGTTCCAGCACACCGCGACGACTCACCAACACACCAACCCGATCCCGATCTTTCCGTTGGAAGTCCCAGTGCAAACGGTTGACACACGCGAGCCCGCCGCCAGTCTCAAAACGGCCGGTCATCCGCTGGTCGATCAGTATTTCGCCGCCTTGAAAGCCGGTGACGAACAGGGCGCACGTGCGGCGGCGATAGCGTTCGCAACCCCCGAGCGCTGGCAGCAGACCGTTGCCGATGCGGAGCAACGGATTCTGGCGAAGCAGCAGCAATTGCCGGGGCGGGACAATCCGCTTTTCGAGCAGGCACTAACGCACCTGGAACGGCTGGGGCCGCAAGCCGGTGGGTATCTTGATCGTGTGCAGATGGAAGGCGTCGCCGGGGCCGTCGCCTATCAGGCCAAGCTGCAACATCTGCCCAGCATCGATGCGCTGACGCCAGTCCGGGATGGTCAGAGCTTGCTGGCAATCTCGAACCACCCGTCACTGATAGACCGCGCGCTCATCGATAAAACCCAGGCCGCGGCGCAACCGCTCGATCAGAGTTTGCAGCAGCTGACGGCGGAAACGCAGCGGCAACAGGATCAGGCGTTGCTCCAAGCCCAGCAGCGGCAGGTGGAGACGCAGCAGCAGGGTTTCTCACGATAATGCAGTCGCCGCACGGGAAATGAGATGAACGACGACACACACAGTGTCCTGGCACAGATGACACTGGCCATTGGGCGGCTGGATACCTTGATGTCGAACTTGCAGGAGCAGACCAAAAATGCTCAGGCACAAATGCAAGCGACCAGGGAGAAAGAGGAGGCCAAGTTCAAGCAAGCGATGGTGACGCAATTCCAAGATCAGCAGCAGCGGTTGGAGGCTGCGCTGCGCCCCAGGGTGGCCTGGGCCTGGAAGATCATTGCCGCGCTGGCGGGCTTTTCCGTTCTGTTGCTGGTGGGCTATTGGCTGCTATTGAGGCAGGCCGACGCGCGGCTGCGAGCCGCACAAGCGCGTGCCGAGACTATCGAAGTGAAGGCAGAAGTGCTGGAAGCATTCAAGCATGTCGACATCACGTCCTGCGGCGGCCGGCCGTGCATCAGGATCGACCGGGACACGCCTACCTGGAAGAGCAAGGGTAGCGAGTACATCCTGGTCGATGCCCAGCCCGGTAAAGAAACGAGAAAGCGACCGTAAGCCACAGCTTCTATAGATCAAAAGGAAACGGCGTGCAGCGCGATCACTTCCAGCCACTCAACATTCTGTGGCAATAGCGTTGAGCATCTGCGGTGCGTTGTTAAGAGGTTTCTTAGCATCCCGTGCAGATACCGCGATGATATCCCGCCTGGCTTCATGACTCACACCGACTCCAACACCCAACACCCAAAAGCTGGCCCAGCCGAATAGCCGGTCTCCGGTTCGATGCGGATCTGCAGGCTGGCGCGGCTTGCTACTGCTGCTGGCAACGCGTAGTCGATGTCGACGAAGTCCAGGCCGCGGTTGCCGTCCAGGCGTTCGTTGGCGACCAGTTCGCCGTCGGCGAGAATGCGGAAGCGGCGGCGGGTTTCGTCGCCCCAGTAGCGCAGGCGCAGGATGCGGGCCTGCGCGGTGTTGCGCAGAGTGAAGGCGATGAAGCCGCCGGTGCGGGCGTCGCGGCCGGCGCGACGGCGGTAGCTCAATGGATAGGAGCTTTCGCTCTGCAGCGCGTGTGCTTTCTCTGATGTTTCATCGCCCAGGGCGATGCGATCCAGGGCGCGCGCGTCGAGTGCCTGTTGTTTGGCTTGCGCTGCAGCCTGCTCAGCCTGGCGTTGCTGCCATGCGGCGGCGTCGCGATGCTCCAGGTAGACAGCGCTGCGGCGGTCGAATTGGGCGTAGAACGGCGAGAACCGCCAGTGCTGTGCGCCGTCGCTGTAATCAAACACTGGTTTACCAGGCACCGGCTGCAGACGTTGCAACACGTTATCGCCGCCGATCAATGCAGGGGTCTTGCCAGACCAGGGCTTGGCTGCATCGCCAAGATCGGCCGCCAATACCAACGGTCCGCGTAGCACCGACACCCAGGCCGGATCGTCCGGTGCAGCTTCCAGGCGCAACGGCATGTCGAACGAGACGCTTAGGGTATCGCCGGCATTCCACGCGCGCGTGAGGCGCAGATAGCCGTCGCTGACAGCCACATCGACAGGCTGCCCATTGAGCTGCAGAACAGGCGACTGCGCCCAGCCAGGCATGCGCAATGCGAGCGTGCGATGCGCTGCCGGCGCAGCATCGATACGCAGCAATGCGCTGCCCTGCTCCGGCAGTGCGCTGTGCAAGGTCATATCCAGCCCGGCAGCGTCGCACACGGTGGAAGGCACGTACAGGTTGACGTAAACGCCCTGCCCGTCCTGCCAGTAGATGGAATCGCCGAACTGCGCATGCGCTTCCATGCCGCTACCGACGCAGCACCAAAAATCGTGAAATGGCGACGACCAGCTGCGCGCTTCGCCGGCCAGCATCGGTGTCATGTAGGTGAACATACCGGTGCGGGGATGCTGCTGCGCCATCACGTGATTGAGCAGCGTGCGTTCGTAGTAATCGAATAGCTCGGCCTGCGGCCCCCACTGGTACAGATGGCGGGTGAGCTTGAGCATGTTGTAGCTGGCGCAATGCTCGCACGTCTGCTCGGTGAGAAAACGCGCGATGCTGTCCGGCTGCTGGAAATATTCGCGGTCGCCGTTGCCGCCGATCACGTAAGTATGGTGTTCGGTGACGGTATGCCAGAAGAAGCGCGCGGCCGCGCCCGATGCGGCATCGCCGGTGACCTCATACTCGCGCGCCAAGCCGATCAGCTTGGGGATGTTGGTGTTGGAATGCTGGTGCACAAGTTCGTCGCGCTGGGCGATCAGCGGGTCGAGCACGGCGTGATGGTGCAGGCGCTGCGCCAGTGCCAACCATTGCGCGTCGCCGGTGCGTACGTGCAGCTCGACGAACGATTCGTTGAGGCCACCGAACTCGCACGACAGCACCTGCTGCAATTGTGTGTCGTCGAGCGCGGCAAAGATGCCTTGCAGATATCCCGCCAAATCCGTCGCAACCTTTAGCGCCTGCGCGTTGTCGCAGTGCGCCTGCACATCGAGCAGGCCGGCGAACAGCTTGTGCCAGGTGTATAGCGGTGCCCAGCTGCCGTTGAGATAGAACGGCGCCGGGTCGATCTTGCCGCGCTTGAGTTCGTCAAAGACGGCGCGGCCGCTTTCGATCTTGCCTGCCGCATTTTTGCGGGTGAATCCGGCAACATACCCATCGCCGGCATGCGCCTGGCAGCGTGCGAGTTCTGCAATCAGGTAACTGGCACGCGTGCGGCATTGCGCATCGCCGGTTTGCGCATGCATCAAGGCCAATGCGCTGAGATAGTGACCGAGCGTGTGCCCGGCGATGGTATCCGCTTCCCACCCGCCATAGGCCGGCGCCTTGGGATCGAGACCTGCGTACAGCACGAAGTTGTGCAGCAGCCGGTCCGGCTGCAACCGCATCAAATAGCGCCGATTGGTGTGCAGCGCATCAAGAAACAACGACGGTATCAGCCTGACCTGGGCCAACGGCACGGCGCGCACGCTACCCGGTTGTGCAGCACTGGCCTGGGCCGGAAAGCGCAGGAAACCTGCGGACACGGCCAGGCCGCTCCAGGCCAGAAAGCGCCGCCGCGACAGCGTCGGTGCGTGGTTGCAGGTCAACTCGGGTTCGTGCGCGTCCGTCATGGGCTCAGCTTAGCTCCGGGCAGCGCGCACAGACTGCGCGCGCGGTTGCAACAGTACAAAGCGGTCGCATTGATAACGACTGCATTGGCGTGGACGCTGCGCGCCCAGTCGAATCTGGCCGCGCAGCACAGCGATACAACACAGCGATCAGAACGTCACTGTTGTGCGCACCCAATAGAACCGGCCAAGCAGGTCGTAGGTGGACACATCGGTGTTGGCGTTGCCGACGTTGTTGGAGTAATACAGCGGAGGTTGTTTGTTGCTAATGTTGTCCACGCCCACTTCAAAACGCGTGTGCCACGACTCAACGTTGTAGCCGAGCTGCAGATTGTCGTAGACGTAGGCGCCGATGTTGCGCACTACCGTCGGCTCGCTGGAATCGGCCGACAGGCTCTGGTCCGGATCCGAATTGCCGATAGCGGTGTGCCCCACATAGCGGATGCGCCAAGTGGCGCTCCAGTCGCCCAACGCCCAGTTCACTGTGCCCAGCGCACGCCAACGCGGGAAGTTGCCGTACGCCTGCGTGTAGCGGCCCACAGTGTGGATGGTCACCGAGCTCGGGTCCGTGGTATCGGGCAGCACGTCATAGCGTGTGAGATAGGTGCCGTTGACGCTCGCGGTCACGTTGCCCCACGGCGTGGACGGCAAGCGGTAGGTCAGATTGAAGTCGATGCCCTTGGCCCACAACTTGCCCAGGTTGACGGTGGGCTCGGCGATGTAATTGATGGTGCCGTTGCCGTTGCGATGGATCAGCGCGCAAAAAGCGCTGGCCGAGTTGGCGAAACATTGATTGAGCACGGTCTGCGCCAACACCGTGGTGATGGTGTCTTCCAGATCGATGCGCCACCAGTCCGCACTCAGCGACAGGCCATCGATCCACTGCAGGTCGTAGACTAGCCCCACATCGTACGACTTGCCGGTCTCCGGCTTGAGTTGATAACCGGCTACCACCGCGCCGGAGACCTTGCCGGCCACCTGACCATCGGATTGCTGATAGCTGCCATTGGTCGGCACGTTTGCGCAGGCAACGCTGTTGCCCCCGGTGTAGCCGTTGCACGGGTCGTTGACGGTGGCCGCATCGCCGGCCACACCGGCGTACAACTCGTTGATGTTGGGGACGCGGAACACTTGCGAAACGTTGCCGCGCAGCAACAGGTTTTCGATCGGGCGATATTCCAGCGACACCTTGCTGTTGGTCTTGCTGCCGACCGAACTGAAATCGGAAAAGCGCGTGCCCAGTGTGATGTTCAAGGCGTTGATGCCGGGCAAATCCTTGAGCAGCGGGAACAAGGCTTCGGCATAGGCTTCCTTGACGTCGAAACTGCCGGCCAGGGTGGACGAACAGAATTCGATCACCCCGCACAGGCCGTTCTCATCGCCGGTCCATAGCGCATCGGAGGCGGTGGTGGAGCGCTCCTTGCGATAGGAAATGCCGCTTGCCAGGCTGACGGTGCCGGCCGGCAGATCGAACAGCGAGCCGTTGGCATTGGCCTCGAATTGCTTGACCGTGTAGACGCTGGTCACGATGGGATTGACCACCATGCCCTGGAGTGTGGCGAGGTTGCTGCTGTCGTTGAGGTTGAAGAAATTCAGCGGTGTGCAGCCGGCGATCGCCGCGCCTGCACTGCCGCACTTGACCACCCCATCGCTGTCCAGGAACGAGGGAGCGATGGCCTGATTGAACGCGGCGTAGTCGAGAAAACCGTTGTTGATCGACTTCTGTTTGACCTTGCCGTAGTTGAAGTTGGCATTCCATTGCCAGGAGCTGTCGCCGAAGCGGCCGCGCAAGCCGGGGCTGATCTGGAAGTTGTAGGTGTTGTATTGATAGCTGCGATTGCCCAGCACGGTCGCGCGCGTGTTGAGGTCGTTGTAGGAGGTGCCGGTGCTGCGATCGGTGCCGAAGTTCACGCCGAACGGGTTGTAGTAACTCTGCGACGACACCAGGATGTTGTCGCCGTTGGAGAAGATCGGAATCGGCGCGATGATCGAGGCCGATTCGGTTTTACTGAACCAGGTGTTGACGTAGCCTTCGACGTTGTCGGTAAAACGATAGCTGCCGAGCAGGAACGCATTGCTGCGCTTTTGCGGGGTCTGCAACAGATTGAACGGCTGGTAGTTGTAGGAGTCGGCACTGGCGTTGTAACAGTGGAAATCGCCCGGGCCGGCGCGACCGCTCACGCCGCTGTTGAGGGTGACGCGCCCGCAGCCGTTGGCCTGCGCGAGCTGCGTGGACTGATCCGATCCATCATTGAAATTGACCGTGCCGGTCGGCGTGGCGGAGGAGCCCTGCTTCACCGGTTGACCGTTGGTCAGCGCGAGCGCGTCCTTGGAATAGTCGCGCGCCGCTGCCGCTACCGGGTCGATGTTGTGATACGACAGGCCACCGATCAGACTGCCGCGCTCCCAGGTCTTGCCGGAGGTCATGGTGAAGTTGCGTCGGTTGCCGTCGCCTTGGCTACTGGTACCGAAGTCGCTACTGAACTGCACTCCGTCGAAGTGCGTGCGCAGGATGAAGTTGACCACGCCGCCGATCGCATCGGAGCCGTACACCGCAGAAGCGCCATCGCTCAGCACCTCGATGCGCTCGATCATGCTGGACGGAATCGCATTGACGTCGTTGTAGGCGAGCCGAATGCCGTTGACCAGCACCAACGTGCGTTTGTCGCCCAGCCCGCGCAGTGAAATCGCCGAGGCACCTGTGCCGCCGCCGTTATTGGTGTACGGGTTGGTAGCGTTACCAGCGATGGATGGCAGTTCCTGCAGCAGATCGCCGACCGTGGCCTTGCCGGTCGCGGCAATCTGTTCCTGGCTGACGGTGACGACCGGGTTGGCGGTTTCCGTATCCACACGGCGCAAGCGCGAGCCAGTGACGACCACATTATCCAACGTTTGCGTCGCATCGCCGCTTTGGGTCGCCTGCTGCGCAGACACGGGCTCGGCCGCAGCTGCAGACAGCGCCAACAGGAGCGCGGTGGTGAGCATGCCCGGCACCAGGCGCGTGGTCACCTCAGTGGTCCGGGAGAAAGGCAACAGCAACCTCGGCATGCAGGGCTCCTGATTTGCATGGAAGACAAACGATAGGCAGCGCACGCCCGTGCCGGCGTATGCCAGCGCAGGTCAAGATGGATGGCAGACGCGCACGCAACGAAACCTCTCGCCACGGCCGTGCTGCAGCTACGCAGACAATTTCCACGCAGTTGTCAGAACGGATGTTGGTTTCGCACTGGAGTCGCATATACGCTCCAGTTTCATCAGCTGGCCATAATGTGCCTGTGCGCACGCCCCACGTCTTGTCGCATTTATCGACAGCGCATGCGGAAAACAGCATGGTTCGCAAGTGAACGAGCGTGCGCCGATGCCTTGCCTCGCAATCCAGTCGGCAATCAGGCGCGCTGCTACGTGGTTATTGCAGGTTGCACAGACCCCGCCATCGATCTCGTAGCACGGATAATGCGCGGCGGCAGCCTTGTGCCAGGCGATGCGATCCGGCAGGCCGGCGTCCTTGAGATTGCGCCAGGCGACATCGTGGAAGGCGCGCGAACGATTGCTGGTCCCCATGCCATCGATCGACGCGACCGGCAAACCGCAGCCCGGTCAGCAACGGCGTCGCGGCGGTGAAACTCTTCGGTACACACGCGCCTTGTGGGACCGCGTAGATATTTTCGATCACACGATAGCGCTGCTGCAAACCAAACCGCCATCGGGGGACCGCAGTGTACGCCTGGTACATGCCAATTCCGGACACCGACCGCGCCCGCCTAGCGGCTACGCAGTTGTTTTGTTAGCACTCTATGGCACATCACAGCGCGTGCTGTCGGCAGCACTGGCGGCCGGCAGACGTTGCGGCTGCGGCGCCAGCATTTCCCATTCCTGCACTGCGAGCCCGGCGTAATGCGTTCCGGCGCCGGAGGCATCCAGCACCACGCGCACGCAGCGCGTTGTCACCGGGGCGAACGACACTGCCTCATAACGATCGGTGCGTGTGCCGTAGCTGTCGGTCGGTTGCACCGGATGCCACTGCCCGCCTTGCCGATACTCCAGATGCCAACGCGCAGGCGGCGCCACGCCAATGTCAGCGCCGGCCGGCTGATCGGCCCAGAACACGATGCGGGTACGGTCCAGGGTCACCGGCTGCGCCCAGCTGTATTGAATCCATTGCTGCGGCGGATTGTCCGGCGTCCAGCTCCCCCACATTTGCGGCGGCAGCGGATTGGCTTTGACGATGCCGTCGTTGAGCGCGGCTATCCAATACTGAACCGGAATCTCCTGGCCATTGGAGGCGGTGGCGTAGGCGGCAGCGGCCTGATTGCGTTGCGGTGGCGTAGGCGGCTGCACGCGCCGGGTGGGTGCGACGGTGCGAATGCGCGCCGGTTGCTTGCTGTCGTCCCACTCCAGGAGATCGATCGCCACGCTGCGGCGGAAATGCCCGCCGCCCTGCGCATCGGCGGTGTGGTAGACCAGATACCACTGCCTGTTGAAGGCCACGATGCCCGGATGCGAAGTGGTCGAGGACACCGGCGGCAGCACGACGCCGCGATAGGTCCACGGGCCGAGCGGTGTCGATGCGCTCGCATAAGCGATACACGCGTGGTAGAGCGTGGGCGTGCATGCGGAAGTACTGCCGGCGTTGTTGGCCGCATATGCCAGGTAATAGGTGCCGTTGCGCTTGAACAGCCAGGGCGCTTCGAAATAGCCGTCGAGCGTGTCCACCGGCACCGGCATGCCCTTGAAGCTCACCATATCGCGCTGCAGCTCCACGCCATATAACGCACCGAACGTGCCCCAGTACAGATACACGCGCCCGTCGTCGTCCACCAAGACGGTCGGGTCGATGTTCTGGATATCGTTGGTGCCGGGCACCGACTGCGACACCACCGGCCCTTGCGGATGGGCATCGGTCCACGGGCCGAGCGGGCTGTCGGAAACCGCCACGCCAATGGCGAATGGGTCCGGGTTGGGCGAGTTGCGCTGTTGCACCGGCGCGTACAGGTAATAGCGCCCATCTGGCCCCTGC
Organism: Xanthomonas fragariae; assembly: GCF_017603965.1. Classification (NCBI taxonomy): domain Bacteria; kingdom Pseudomonadati; phylum Pseudomonadota; class Gammaproteobacteria; order Lysobacterales; family Lysobacteraceae; genus Xanthomonas; species Xanthomonas fragariae. Next base: position 2,476,889 of record NZ_CP071955.1, read on the forward strand.
ACGATCTGCGAGGCGTAGGCGTGGCGCTTGTCGGCCCAAGCGAACACTTGTTGCGGACGCAGGAAATCGCGGTAATGCGTCCACTGCCCGCTGGCCGGATCGTTAGTGACAAACATTTGCCAACCAGGCATCACAAAGTCATTGCGATCCGGAGGCGCGGTGTCGCGGCCGGCAATGATGTAGAGCTTGCCGTCGGCCACCAGCGGTGCCGGGTCGGCCGAATAGGTGCTGCCATCGGCCAGGATCGGGTTGCCGGGCGCGTGCAGGTGCACGCCCTGAGGCGGCGCTGCGGCCCATGCGGGAGCGCTGGCGAGCGACAACGCATATGCAAACGCAAACGCGCGGGTGAGGATACCGGTCATAGAGTGGCCGCCTTGATCTGCAACGTGAGGGAAACCGATACCTGACCGGTGGGCGCACGCCCCCGGGCCGTGCCGGTCACACGAATCTCGCCGGGTTGTGCATAGCGCGCAGGTTCCAACGATGGCCATTGCACCGGCAACCGTTCGCGCGAGCCATCGTTGTATTGCACGGTGACAAAACCCGGCAGCGTCGGTGCATGCCCCACTACCGCGCTCACCACCGGCAATGCCTGCATGGTGTTGATCTGCCCCGGCGGGGTGGCGCGCACCCAAATGGTGGCCTTGATCGGAATCACGCTCTCCACCAAGCCCTGCAATTCCACCGCGCCCTCGCTGCCCAACCGGCCAGCCGACAGATCGGGCCACTGCACTGCCACTGGCAGCACGCTGCCATCGGCAAAGAACGCGGTGACTTCCTGCGGCAATACCGGCAACTGGCCGGGCGCGGTGCGCAGATCGATCGATTCCAGTCGCTTGGGCACCTCCGACAGCGCCTGCCATTCGTCCACGCCAATGGCTGCATGCCCGCTGGCAGTGGCCTGTGTGGTCAAGACCGCACGCAATCCGGTGGTCACCACCGGCGCGAAGCTGGCTGTGCTGGCAGCACCGGTGGCGGCAGCAGCAATCGGGTAACCGCTATTGACCGCGATGTCCTTCCAGCGCCCGTCCTGCAGTGCCTGCAACTTCCAACCGGCTGGCGCGGCCACCGCACCGTCGGGCTGATCGTTCCATAGGTAGAGCGCGCTGGACGACAGACGCACCGGCCGCGGCCATTGGTACTGCAGCCACACCGTTGCCGGTTGCTCAAGGCCCAGACTGCCCCAACGACGATTGTCATTCGGCGCGCTGCCCGCTGCCGGGATGACGCCATCATTCAAGGCCTGCACGCGGTACTGCATGCCGGTGATCTGCGCACTGACGCTCGCCGCGCCCTGCAGCGGCACACTCTGCAGCGCAGGTGACGCGGGCGCATTTACTTGCACGTCGGCATGCCCAGCCAGCACACCGTCATTGGCGACCAAGCGCAACATGTAGCGCCCGGCGCGGGTGAACCGCACGGCGGTATCCATCGCCGCTACATCGGCAAACAATGCATCGCCGCCTTCCGGTGCTTGTTGCACGCGCCAGCGCACTTGCAGCGCGCCGTTGGGCAGGCCGTCGTCGCCTACGCGGCCGTTCACCACCACCGTGCCATCGGAGCTGGGATCGTCCAGCTGCCATGCCTGCACCTGCGGTGGCGCATTGCCGGTGGCTGCAGGCGAAGGCAGGCCGCTGTCGAACAGCTGGATTTCCTTGATGCCGGTGCGTGCGCTGCCGGCATGGGTCACCACCACGCGCAGCCCCTGTGCACGGATCGGCGGAAAGCGCACGCGGTTGCGATTGCCTTCGGCCATCGCTGCGTCACGCACCTGCCCCGGCACGGTTTTCCAGCTGCCGCTACCGTCCTGATATTGCACTGCGTAGATCCACGGCGCGGTGTAACCGGGATAGGTTCCCGACGGGAAACCATAGTGATCGCCACCGGGCGACGAACTGCGATAGAAGTACAGCACCACCTGGTCCAGTTGCCGTCTCCCACCCAAGTCCAGTGCAATCCAGTCGCTGGCCGACGGCGAGCCGGCCGTGCCCCAGAACGGCGTGCTGGCCGTGCTGCCGTCCACTGCGGCGGCAGGTGCGAAACCGGGCGCAGCGAAGCTGGCGGTGACGCGCGCGCCCTCGGCCAGGTTGCCGCTGGCGGTGTTGGGCAGTGCCACGTCCACACCCGCCTGGGCCAGGAGTTTTGCAGTGCGCGAAGTGGCGGCAAAGCGTACCTGCGACATGGACGCCAGTTGCGCCGGATGTGCCTCCAGCACTTGCGCGACACCATTGCGGTTGACCGCATCCGGCGCTGCACTCACCTTGCCGCTTGCCGGGTCGTAGATCACATGCGCCAGGCGGTCGACACGAAATGCCAGCCTGCCATCCAGATACACGCTGTAGCCCTTGGGAACCTTGCCGGCGTAATGGGTTCCGTTGCGGTCCCACACGATGCTCAGGTTGCGATCGCGGTAGCGCAGATTGTCGGCGGCAAAATGTTCCCAGCCGATATCGATCGGATACAACTCGATCTTGTCGTCGCTGCGCGGGCGCAGCCCCATCGCATCTTCGATCATGGTGAAATTGGTCGCGCCCAATTGGGTATGATGAATCCACGAGCGGTAGCCGATCTTGCCGCCGTTCCTGGCACTGCCCTTGGCCCAGAATTCGTTTTGATCCGGGTAGCGGTTGTCGCCATTGATATAGGGCGCCCACGCATTCCAGTACAACAACTTACGGTAACTGTGCGCATTCAGATACGGGCTGGGGTAATCACGCAACGCTTCACCGAACAGGCGAAACGCCACAGTCGCATTGATCGTGGAAAAGTTGTTGCTGCCCGCATCGGCGCCACTGCCGCGCGCCTGCATGTCGACCTGGTTGGCGGTGTAGAAAGGGAATAGCGGGTACTGCGCCGCATCGGCGAACAGCCGCAACGCACGCACATACTTGGGGTCGTAGTCGGCATCGCCCTGCTTGGGCATCAAGCCCACGCTGAACGGGTAGTAGTTGTTGGTCTCCTTCCAATCCACCGCTAGCCGCGGCCCCTTGGCTTGGCGATGCTTGAGCAGATCGCCATGCAAGCCCACCGAGTCGGCGGTGTCGCTGCGGTCTTGCCACAACACCTCCAATACCGCCTTGCGGATGCGTCGCGCGGTGGCCTGCATGCGTTGCGCGGTTGCGGTGTCGCCGGCCAACGCGGCGGCTTGCGCGGCCGCCTGTGCGTTGGCGTACACGTACGCGCTTTCGGTGCGATCCATACGAATTTCGCCGTGCTGCTCGGCCCAGTCGAACGACACCGCATCGGCATCGTTACCGGTCATCGCTGCCCAGTCGTATTCGATCAACCCGTTGTGGTTGAGATCGTAGGCGGCCAGCAGGCCGTCCACGTCGCCGCTGCCGTAGCGCGCGAGTTTTTGCGCCAGTGCGGCTGGGCCACCATGGATCTGCATCGACCGCCATGCCGAGGCGGTGATGTATTGCGCGTAAGAGTTGGACCAGTTCTCAGGCGAGCCGGGATTGTCGGTGTACTTGCCGCCGCCTGCGGTTTCGCCGGCGCTGAGCCAGCTGCCGTAGGCATACAGCGGGTCGCGCAGATATTTCAGATCGTCCAGAAACATGCCGGTGGTCAGCACGATGGCATTGTTATAGCCCAACACGCCTTCGATGGCGACAGGAAACTGGTAGTCGTTGCCCGGTACATTGGCATCGAGAAAATTGAAGCGCAGCAGCCACCAGCGATAGAACAGGCTTTTGGTAATGTTCTCTTCGGGCGTGTCCAGATACGGCACGTTGTCCACCCACCAGCGGTTATAGCTTGCGACATGCTCCTGGTACGCCTGCTGCGGCGACTGCGCAGCAATGCGGATGTACTCGGCGCGCGCTTCAGGCAGCTCGTGCGTGAGCAGGCCCAGCTGCACCTTCAATGCCATTGTATCGCCGCTGGCGGGCACGGCCACCTCGCGTACCAGGCGCTTGCCTTCCACCCGGAATCCATCGCCGGACAAGCGCGGAAACACTGTGGTGATTGCGTTGTAGGCATCGAACGCGCCAGTCAGCTCATTGCCATCGGCACGCTGGGCCAGCGGCGAGACCGCTTGCACCGACAATGTATGCGCTGCACCGTCCAGGCTGGACAGCACGATGCTGGCCACTGCCACATTCTGCTGGGTGATGTATTTGACCAAGCGCATACGCACGCCTGCGTTAGCGTCTTCGAAGACGGTGCTGAAATAACTCGGCGTCTGGCGCCTCTGCTGCGAGCGTTCCTTCCATTGCACCGGCCGTCTGCCTTGCGTGGATTGGATGCGGAACAGCGCGTCGTAATCGGTGGAATGCCAATACGCCACCTGCCCGACGAAACCCGGACGCTCGGGCTGGTGATACGACAGATAGGCCGCGCGACCACGCGTAAACAGCCAGGAATTTTCGTCGTCGAAGCCGCCACCGGTGCCCTCGCGGGCCAGCATGCGATCGACCCAGAAATCGTTGCCCGGTGCCTGCCCTGCCCCTTGCGCGCGATCGGCAGCGTAAATCCTTGACAGTTGCCCGCCAGGCGCAAATGCCGCGCCACTGTCCGGCACCGGATGCTGCACACCGCGGAACTGCGGTTCGCCGATCATCGCGTTGGCCGCGGCAATCGGCGGATCCTGCACGTCCTCGGCGATCGCCAAGGGCAAGCTCAGCACTGCGCACAGCCACACCAACATAGCCGCACCGGAACGCTGGTTCGGACGCAGCCAGCGCCGGTGCCAAGCCAAAAACGAGATCCAACGGGAACTGCGCATGGGCAAGCTCTTTAGAAGGTTCAGGGCCAACCGATCGACGCCAGCGTCGGCAATCATGGTGCGATCAACACACGCAGCGCTCCCCAGTGCGCTGCGGCTAGTTCGACCAATACCTATCGCTCATCATAGCTCTCTGCCACCGCTACAGTTGCCTCGACGCGAAGCACGGCGGAGCAAAACGAATGCCACAGCGATCGCGCTTGTATTCCATCGCAGTACAACGTATCGGCGCGCATCTCGCCCGCGAACTGCCCCACCCACTGCAACGTCACTGCATCAGCCGCGCCGCTCGAAACTCCACCCGCAAGCGGCCCCAAAAATCGCGGCCCGGCGTGTCGTACGTGGAGGCTTCGGTATTGGCCGCGTTGGAGTCTTTGTAGAACCGCGGCGGCTTACGATTGCCCAGGTTGTCCACACCTGCGTGTCGCGCCAGCTTTATAACTTCCTGATTAGCCCTGACCCTCAGCTACAGCAATTCCACGCTTCTCCCTACATAAGCCTAATTCAAGGCGGCGATGGGGCTTCCTGGCTGAAAAACGTCGGGCCAGCCACCACGCGTCAGCAACGCCGACAGTGGACATGGTTGGAAATGCCAGGAAAAATGGCCTCGTCTGCAGGCCAGTAGCGAAAAGGCCGGCTGAGAGTCAGGGCTAATCAGGTATAACTTTGCATACCCGCTAGATCTTCGCGGGGATCGATTCAGCAGTGGCGGTCCATATGAAGGGCTTCGGATATTGGTGATAGTGCTTCACGAACTCATCGATCTTGCGCTTGAAATCGCCCACCACGTCGAACGAGCCACAGCCAATTGTCTGCGTCGTGATCAGTGCGAACCAGCGCTCGACCTGGTTCAACCACGAACTGCAGGTCAGTGTGAAGTGCAGATGGAAGCGTGGCCGACGCGCCAGCCAGGCTCTCTCACTCCGGTGTGCTTGTGCGTTACTTAGAGCGTCTAACAAAACCCCTTGAATCTTGTCTCGCCGGTGGCAAAATTGCGGACATGACACGTCGCAAAGAGATCCCCATTGCGCTGTGGAAGCGCATCGAGCCGCTGATTCCCCAAGTGAAGCGTTCGCCCAAAGGTGGACGGCCGCGCATCAGTGATCAGCAAGCCCTCAACGGCATCGTCTATGTCTTGCGCACGGGCATGCCATGGGAAGACCTGCCTGTGGAACTGGGCTATGGCAGCGGCATGACCTGCTGGCGCCGGTTGCGTGATTGGCAAGCCGCCGGTGTGTGGCATCGTCTGCATCAGGTGTTGCTGACCGAGCTGCGTCGCGCCCAGAGGCTGGATCTGAGCCGAGCCAGTCTGGACGCCGCCAGTGTGGCCTCCCCCCGGGGGGCGCCTACACCGGGCCAAACCCGACCGATCGCGGCAAACTCGGCAGCAAACGGCATCTGATCGTGGACCGCAACGGCGTGCCCTTGGCAGTGTGCGTCACCGGCGCCAATCGGCACGACTCGGTCGTGTTCGAGGAGTTGATCGACGCCTTGCCGCCAATTGGTGGCAAACCAGGGCGCCCGCGACGTTGGCCAGACAAATTGCACGCCGACAAGGCTTACGACATCGACCGCTGTCGCGCCGTCCTCAAGCAGCGCGGCATCATTGCGCGGATCGCACGCAAGGGAATCGAGCGCAACGACCGGTTGGGCCGTCATCGCTGGGTCGTCGAGCGCACGCATGCCTGGTTCGCAGGCCTGGGCAAACTGCGCATCCGCTTTGAACGCCGCATCGATCTCCACTTGGCGTTGCTCTCGCTTGCATGCTCCATCATCTGCTTACGGCTTCTTCCTGGGTTTTGTTAGCCGCTCTTAGTTGTCGCAGATCGGATGCACGTCCAGATGCTTGGGGACGTTCGCTTCGATGTGCCTCAAGAATTACAAGAACTCCTGATGGCGGCGCTTGGGCTTGCGTTGCACACGTACAACAATGCCATTGGACCACGCCAAGCGCCACGAACACCGTGGTGGTCACGCTACACAGGATTTGCAGCAACATGGCGCACATCAGCTTCTCCGGCGCGATGTCGGGGCAACCGCCCTTGACGTCGGCCTCGTGCATTGTAGAGAAGCGAACAACCATGTTGGCCGGCGCGTCGTTGACCTACTGCTGGATCGGGCGCAACGGATGCTCGGATGGCACGAAATTTTCCAGCCTGACGCTGGTGAACAGCGACGCGTCGTATGCGTCTACTCCGCGCATGCTGCCATCACTCCCTCCTAGTCCAACGATGCGTCGAGGTCGGCGAGCAAGGCCTGCATCGATAGGTCGTTCAACGGCCTGCCAACAAGAACGACCGCTACGTCATTCGCAGCATGTGAAGAGCTGCAGGTGAAGTACCGACTGCCCACCCGCAGCGAGCGCGTTCGCCAACGATTTGAATGCTTCGCGTTGTGCAGGCCGCTTCGCAGGTGGATCGGTCAAGATGCGCGGCATGGCACCGGTCACCTTCAAGCCGGGCTCATCCGGCACAAACAGGTCTCTCCGTCGAGAGGAGCATCCCCCCAGGCAGGTCTTGAAGCAGGCTGAGCCTAGCACTAGCACCAGCGGCAGTAAGCCGCCGCTTCCACGGCCGCCCAAACGGCGACGGGTAGAGCAGGAGGAGCCTGGAACGGCACCGCAACGCAGGGCGCCCTTGCCCGTGCATGCACGACCCGGAGCACGTGGCGGCGCATGGGACGGGCGCGCCCAGCAACAGCCGGCGACTCACTCGCACCGGCTCGATGATTCCACCCACTGGCACGATACCGCGCCCGGACGGCGCCCGGACAAAATGCCCGCTGACGCCAGCGCCGCGTCGTCGCATCGGCGGCCAACGCATGGCTTGGAGCGGACGAAGGATTTTTGCCTGACCGAACAACAGCCCGATCGGGTGGCAAGGAAACGGCCGCGGGAAGAGCAAGAACTGCATCGGGGCCCACAACAGCGGCCAAGGCATGGCTTGGAGCTGACGACAAGGGATCTCCGCCTGACCGAACAAACGCTCAATCGGGAGGCAAAAGAGCTTCTGTGGCAACAGCGGGCGCGATATCGGCGACAGTTGGATGCGCATAGGCGGATAGATCAGACCCACAACGCTCGCCTGTGCGTCGCCATGGCACAGGACAACGAGCTAGCGCGTCGGATCGGCTGCAAGCTGGCGCTGCCCTTCCTGGATGGGAGCGTCGACGCGGAACCCAATGCGCAGTGGCTCGACAAATATCTTCAGATGCTTGCCAGTGCAAGGGGGGGCGCAGGTGTAACGCAACGCGATCTTGATCGTTGCACCGACCTTGCGGCGCAGTATCTCTACAAGACCGGCTGGTTCGACGGTGCATCGCTAAAAAAGCTGGCCCATGTGGGCAACAAGCTGAGCAAGCACCCGGACCAGCCGGCGTGCATGCAGGCAATCGCGTGGATCGCCGGACAGGTGGAGCAGGTGGATGGTCGGTTGGGTCTGGATGGCCGTGAACTGGCCTTGTTACTGAACGCCTTTGCCAAGAACACCGACAGCAGCAGGTGCGAACGCGCGGCGGCTCGCCTGGCACGTTACCTGAAATGTGAACCCCGGGCCCGGCAGTCTCTGAACGAGCAGGGCATCAGCCTGGCACTCAATGCCTTCAGCAAGTGGTTCGATCATCAGGACTGCCGGTCCATGGCGCACTCGCTCGCCGCGAGGCTGGCCGACAGTCGCGGCTTGTGCGACGTCCTCAAAGAGCAAGAAGTGACAAACGTACTGAACGCACTGAGCAAATGGCCCGATACGCCGGCGTGCAAGAAGGCCGCCAGCACTCTGGCCCTGCGGCTGGCCGAGGATGCGGGTTTGCGCAACGCCCTCAAACCTCAAGAAGTGGCCAACGCGTTGAACGCTCTGAGCAAATGGCCCGACACGCCACACTGCGAGACCGCCGCCAGCGCACTGGCCTCGCGGCTGGCCGACGACGATCCCGATTTGCGCAACGCTCTCAATCCGCAAGGCGTGGCCAATACGCTCAACGCCCTGAGCAAATGGCCCGACACGCAGGACTGCGAGGCCGCCGCCAGTGCGCTGGCCTCGCGGCTGGCCGACGAGCCAGAGTTGCGCAACGCCCTCAATCTGCAAGAAGTGGCCAACGTGCTCAACGCCCTGAGCAAATGGCCCGACACGCCTGCATGCACGAAGGCCATCGACGCCTTGGCCGGGCGGCTGGCTACGGACCACGATTTGCGCAACGCCCTGGAAGCGCAGGACGTGGCCTTGTCGCTCAATGCGCTGAGCAAATTGCTCGGAGGGGTGGCCTGTCGCCAGGCAGCGTTGCTGCTCGCCGAGCGCGCAGGCTCGGCCGAGCTGCCATGGCAGCAGTTCGACATGCTCGGGCTCGCCCAGGTGGGCAACGCGATATCCCGCCTGCTGCGGGTGGATGAGCAAGAGTTCCAGACCTTGGGTGGTGCCAAACTGCAGGCGCTGGCCGGGCACCTGGAGCTGCATCGCGCGCGCTTCGCGTCCGCCCCGGCCCAGGAGATCGGGCTGATCTTCAAGGCCCTTTCATCGGCGCAGCTTCATCGCCAGATGCGGCCCCTGGCGCGACCGGCGCTCGAGCAGGTCGCAGCGCTCGTGCGCGCCGATGGATTACGCGAAACGAACCTCGAGGAGCTAGGCAATCTGTGCATGGGCCTGCTGCCGCTGATCCGCAGTCCGGAGCTGACCCCTCGCCATCGCGGTCACGCCCTGCGCGTATTCAACACGTTGCAGCCGATCGTAGCGCGCAAGATCGACTCGTACCTCACAGTCGGTGGCTCACGTGCATCGGCCCAGACCGAACAGCACGCCACGCGTTGCCCGGCGTTGACGTTCTTCCAGGTGCTCAAGACCTACGCGGTGGTGAGCCGGCAATGGAAGCCGCGCCACCTCGAAGGCGCGCGCCAGCAATTGCGCCAGCGCCGCGAGCAGCTGGCGCAATGGGTCGACCAGACGCTCGAGCGCACGCGCGAGGCCATCGAGGCGGACCTCGGCGAGATGAGCTGGAACCTGATCGCGCAGATCGAGGCGGGCGACCAGGTGTTCGACGCCCTGGACCGGCGCATGGCCAAGGAGGCGCCAAGGATCGCGCAGGCCCATCCACCGAGCCGCTTCGACCTGGGCGCCGGGCGCCTGGGCATGCGTTCGGCACCCGGCCAGCCCGTCGTGCCGGCACCCGGCATTGGCAGCACCACCCACATCGTGGTCGATCTGCGTGGCAAGCAAGTGTCGACCAACGCGGCCGAGACGGACAAGCCTTACTCGCTGTTCACGCGGCTGACGGGCCTGCCGCTGGTGGAGGTTCAGCTGCCGGGATCGATTTCGACGTTCATGCTCGCGCGCACGCTCACCTACCAGGACGAGCCCTGGCGCTTCGACATGTTCGGCGGCAGCCGCGCCACGCGCGGCAACATGAGCCGCCCCGCCGATCTGCTGTCCGGCGCCTCTGCATCGCCGTCGCTGCTGCCGGCGATCCGCTATGCCGACACCGTCCCGGGCAGCAGCCTGATGAAGCTCATCGCCAAGCTGGCCCCGCAGCGCGAGGACTGGTCGCGCATGCAGCGCTCGCTGCTGGAGATGGTGCCGAGCGACCACGTCGTGGAGGGCACGCTGCGCCTGGGCTTTTTCGACGACGTCAGCGGCCCTGCGCACCCGTTCAAGCTCACAGCCCCCGACGGGCGCCCCCTGGCGCTGTGCCCCAACGATGGCTGCGGCTTTCTGAAGCTGGAGGTGGCCCTGCGCATCCCGGCCTTCCGTGAGCGCGTCTGTGCCTGGGAAGCGGTGCAGGCCGGCCGGGCCAGCCAAGCCCAGCGCGACCTTCTGGCCAAGGACAAGGGACCCACGCGGCTGGCACCGCAGGCGCTGCAGCACTTCCCGCGCGACCAGGCGGCGCTGCAAGAGGCGCACGAGGCGATGCGGCGCAGGCTGCAGGCGCTGCCGCCCAAGCTGAGCCAACTGGCGCTGTACGAGCTGGCCACCAGCGGCGGCTACGAGGGCCAGAGAATCCGGGCGGTGCCCTCCGCCGACAACAAGGTGCACCTGCCGCGCGAGCGCAGCGGCGCCTTCGATGCCGCCGGCGGCGCCTTGCTGGTCGGCAAGCCGCCTTACGACAAGGAGAACCTGCTGCCGGTGCCGCAGGCGCATGTCGCTACCGCAGCGCAGGGCGATGCCACGGCCGAGTTCCTTTCGCAGTCCTTCGGCATCCAGTACAGCTACACCGGCTTCGACGACAGCTCGGGCGACGCAGCCGGCAGCGGCCCGGCGATGCTGCACAGCAAGGGCATGCTCATCGTGGTGCCGGCGCGGAACTGGCCGGCGCAGTTCGCCGACGTGGACCTGGCCTGCTCCAAGGAAGATCTCAAGACCCTGTCGCGCTGGACGGCCGGACGCGACCGCGGTGCCGTGCCGCAGGACATGCTCAGCACCGGCAGCCTGCGGCTCAAGGACATCGTAGAACCCGGGCGCATGGGCGCCCTGCCGATCCCGGAGCTGCGCAAGCGCAACATGGACACCGACGGTGACGATGCGTTCGTGTACGCGGGCTACCCCAGGCTGGCGGAGCTGATCGCGCGCGAGATGGCCGATCGTGAGGTGCGGCGCGGCCAGCCACGCTCCTTCAAACCGCCGAAGACCGCCACGCCGGCCATCGACCCAGACACCGGCCACTACCAGCCCGGGCGGCTGTCCGAGATCATGTCGCTGCAGCGTGGCGGCCAGGTCATGGGCACGGCCAGCACCCTGGCGGCGCGCTTCATGGCGCAGCCCGACCAGCTGCGCGAGGCAATGGCGCGCAAGATGATGTTCGGTACTTACGACGGCATCGAGCGCGACCTGCGCGACGGCTTGCGCCAGGTGCTCGACGGCGAGACCACAGATCCCCGGGTGTTGTTGGGGCAACTGCGCGCCCAGGCGCACGAAGCGATCGGACGCGCCCATATGCCAGAGGCGCGTGAAGCGGCCGAACTGCTGCACGCGCAGCTGCTTGAGCTCGAACCGGCGACGGCTCGCTCAGCCGAGGCGCCGCACCTGCCCGACGCGCTGGCTGAAGCGTTCCCAACGCTCGCCCGTGCCTACATGGCCGCGCCCGATGCCGACGCACGTCTGCGCGCCATCCTCGACAACTACCCGGTGTGCCGGTTATCGCACGCGCAGTTCCCGGAGGGGCAACCAGGGCTCATCCCCGACGAGCCGGAACTGAGCATGCGCAACCTGTTCACTATCGCCATTAAGGTAGGAACCGATGCGCTGAAATCCGACACCGGCACAGCGCTGTTCGCCAAGATCGTGGAGTCTTGCGAACGATCCGAGCGAGCGTTCGCCGAGCGGGTACGCAGCGTGCCGTACGGCAAGACGACTGCCCGGGCCATGCACGAGGGCCGCTTCGACGCCGAGCAGACCAAGGTGCTCCTGCAGAACATGCCGACGATGGCGGCGGGCGTCATGCAAGACGCGCTGCACGCGCTGCAGCAGGCAGGCCTGATCGACTCGCCGCCACCGCCGGCCGAGCGCCTGCGCGCCGTGAAACACGAGGACATCGTGCGTGCGACCGAGGCCCTGCTCACACGCGCCAGAGAGATGGAGCCCGTGGTCACCGACATGCTGACGCGCGCCGCCGAGCTCCATGGTGGGCGACTGGAGGGAATGCGCCATCAATTCAAATCGCCCGGCTCGCTGGTGGAAAAATTCGAGCGGCAAATGGCTTTGAAACACAAGACCCTGGAAGAAGCGGCCGCTGGCATAAACGACGCCCTGCGCTATAGCGTGGTACTGGAGCCGCGGCACTTCACCGCCGGCCTGCGCGGCATGCTGGCCTCTCTGGACGATCAGGGCCATGTGCGCGTCAAGCTGGTCAACTTGTTCATGCGGTACCGGCAGGCATTCAAGGCAGTCAACGTCACGCTGCGCAGCCCCGAAGGCGCGCTCTGGGAGATCCAGTTCCACACGCCGGACACCTTCAAGCTCAAGGAGCAATTCCACGACCTGTACAAGGACAGCTTTGCGCTGCAGCTTCGGGGCGTCTCACAGGCCGATCAGCGCGAACTGCAGGCGCCTGCGCAGGCGGCCTTCAGCGGCGTGAATGCGCCGCCGGGCTGCGAGGAGATCGACGATTGGGAATAAGCCCTGCCTTTGCGCGGCGCACGCCGCAGTAGGAGCGGTATGAGGCGCGACCAACGTCGTGGTGCCGTGACGCATATATGTTCGCTGGCGAGATCCGTCTGCAAGGCATTGCACGTCGTTGGAAACTCACCATGCCCAACAACGTTAACCGTGCTCCATTGGCTTTGATGCAGACACAGCAACGTCCGTTTATCGGCGCGCCAATGCCATCACACGTACCACGCCTGCACCCTCACCACTGCAGCACGACCCGGCAACGCTACGCGATCTGCATGCGGGCCTTGCGGGCGCGCGGGCTTGCCGTCGATGAGCACGCGATCCAGCCGCGTGCCGGTCGGCGTACGCAGCGTCAGCCACGTGCGTTTGGGGACCTGTTCCGGCAGCTGCACATCGGCGTCGATGAGGCGTGCATCTCTATCTGTGCGCAACCTCAGCGTGACCTTGCCCCAGCGTGTGGGTGCAGCACTAATGCCCAGTGCTGCGCCGCTGCCCAACCATGCACGCGGCACAGCGCGCGCAAGATACAACTGTTCGCCCGCGCTGTCGTCGCTGACCAGCATCCAGCGCAGTAGCAGCGGAATGGTCATCTGCGCCGGGATGCAGAACAACGGCATGCCGCCGGTGATGCCGCTGACCTCGCCGGCCGTCCAGCTACCGCGCGTATGCACCTGATAACGGTGTGCGTAAACAAACAACAGATACTCTTCGATGCGATCCAGCCGCAGCAGCTGTTGCGCATAACCGTAGGAAATAAACCCGAGCAGATCGCGACTGCCCGGTTCCGGCGGCGCGATATTCGCCACCACGCCGATACTGGTGCCGCCATGCCCGCGCAGACAATCGATGACCAGGTTGGCCAACTCGTCCGGCAACACATCGGCCTGCAGCAGCTCGGCATATGCACGGTGCGGCCATTGCTGTTCGCTGGGCTTTTCCTGCTGCAGCGATTGACGGAAGGTCAGCTTGGTGCCGGGCAATGGGCCGATGTACGGCGGCGACAGATCGCGGCGCACGTTGGCGCGCAAGCTGGTCTGCAGGCGCGCACGCAACTGCTTTGCGCGGCGATGCCAATCCATCGCCAAGCCCGCGCTGCCAGCGAACGCGCTCCACACTTGCGCGATGTCTTCCCAACCGCGGATCGCCAGCGCGCTGTTGGCGTAATACGGTTTCCACCATAGCGATGGATCGGGAAGCAGACAGGCATCCGATTCGTTCCAGCCGTGCAGCAGGCCATGGCCATGCGCGCTGCGCGGCAATGCCAAGGCTTGGTCGTGCAACTCGCACAGCACCTGCGCGGTTGCCGCGATCTTGGGAAGCAAACGACGCAACCGCACTGCATCACCGGTATAACGCAGATAGCGCGCCAGTAGCGACAAGGTCAGCCCGAACTGCCCAACCTCTGGCCCGCGCATGTTCGGCAAGCCATCGTCCTGCACGAACTCGTCGAAATAATTGTCGAGCACTGCGGCAGCCTGCGCGAAGCGGCCCCACTCCAGATTGGCGTAGAACGAACTGGTGAAGGTGTCCTGGAAGCCGTCGTACTCGTTGCCGTAATAGTCGCGTTCCACCGCACCGTATTTGGGATAGTCGCCACCGGGCCGCACCACCAGCTCGCGCGCGAAAGCGAACTGCGCCATATCGTTCCAGCTGGCATCGGGCAGTTGCGCCTGCACGGTGCCATCCAACGCCTGCTGCCAATACGCCGCGAAATCGATCAACGCCTCATAGAATTGTTCTGCGGTAGCGGCGTTGCGCGACGGCGCAAATGCCGGATAACTCTGCGCGTAATGCACTGCGACGATCTCGCCGCCGCGCACCTGCATCGTGCGATGCCAGGTCTGCACCACAAAACGATCACCAGCGCGCACATCGGCAAACACCAGCACGTCGTACCAGGTGTCAGCCTGGCCCTTGCGGCGCATGACCTTGCGTACCGCCGGCATCCAGCCGCCGAGCATGCCTTCCTCGCGCCGTTTGATCAGCGCTTCTTCGCTCAACTCGGCAAACGCATGCTCCGGGCGCGACGTGCGGCTGCGGCCGTTGGGCAAGATGGGCATCGTGTCCAGGCCTTCACGGGTGCCGACGAAGGTGGTCCACGGCCAGCGCCCGCCATCGTCCTTGGGGTCGAGCAACGAGGCCGGTGGCGGCGCCACGTCGCGCACCTGTGCCTCGTCCGGGTCGCCATCGCGCAGCAAACGGTCGGCGAGCAAATCGGCCTCGGCCATCGCCACCTCGGCCAGTGGCATGCCGAAATATGGCTTGCTCTCGGCCGGATATGCCGGCTCGGTGCGCTTATCCAGCCGCAGCATGCCGCTGTCGGTCCACAACGTGAGCTGGCCTTGCGGGTGGTCGAGATGCTCGTAGACGGTCCAGTTCTGCTGCAGATGCCGAAAGCTGCAGAGCTTGCTACCGGCATGCGCAACCAAGGGCAATGGTTCCAGGCGTGGGAGTACGGGCGCTGGCGGTATGGTTGCAACCGTGGCCGTGGCCGTGGCCGACGTCACCATCGCGGCACCGGTGCCGACTGCCGCAGCCGCCGCCATGCCCTGATGCAGAAAGGTTCTGCGGTCCATCGTTGCGCCCTCGAATGATCTACCCGGCATCCTGCGCGACTGCGCACGCCGCGTCTTGTGACAGCCGTTTGGCACGCATGCGGAGCTCTGCACACAACCAAGCCCCCAGCGCGCCGATCGGGTTTGTGCACGCAGCCACGCCAGGCCGGTTATGAGCGCTCCGCATCACGCTGTCGCAGGATCTGAGTGGCGCACGTCATGCTGATGTTGCTGCGCAAACTTAGAGCGGCTAACAAAACGTAGCGAGCAGTCGTCAGGTGGGTGCGGATGGCGTGCAAGAACCGCAGTGTACGCGTGGTACATGCCGATTCCGAGCACCGGCCGCGCCCGCCTGGCGGTGAGCGCAGTCGTTTTGTTAGCCGCTCTTAGCCGGTACGACGCAGGGTGGTCTCAAGATTCAAGTGCAACACGTGATTTGAAAGTTGCCAGTTCATGCTCCATCGCCTCGCTCGGCGTTTTCCATCCCAACGTCTCGCGTGGACGGGTGTTCATCAGTAATGCGATGTGATTGAGGTACTCCTGACTGACGGTGGACAGATCCGCACCCTTGGGCAAGAACTGGCGAAGTAGGCCATTGGTGTTTTCGTTGCTTCCGCGCTGCCAAGGCGCGTGTGGATCGGCAAACCACACATTGATGTTCAGTCCCTGCATCAGCTCGGCATAACACGTCAGTTCGGTCCCGCGATCATAGGTCAAGCTCGTTCGCATCGAAGCGGGAAGCCTTTTCATCTGGCGGGTAAACCCTTCCAGCGCATCGGCAGCCGTGCAGCCGTCCATTCGGCACAGCACCACAAAGCGCGTCTTGCGCTCCACCAACGTGCCAACGCAGGAACGATTGAACGCGCCCTTGATCAGATCGCCTTCCCAATGACCTGGAATCAGGCGCTGTCGCACGTCTTCGGGCCGGTGCACGATGCGTAGTTCCTCCGGCACCCAGGTGCGTTTGGCAGCGGTCGTACGCCGCAATCCCCGAGTAGGCTTGCCCTGGCGTAAAGCCTCCACCAGCTCCTTTTTCAGGCCACCGCGCGGGTGCGCATAGATCGTTGCGTAGATGGTTTCGTGGCTGACGCGCTGGGCAGAATCATCCGGATGCATGATCAAGAGCTTGGCAGCAATCTGCTGGGGCGACCAGCGCCACAGCACAAGATGATCACGCACCAGCTGGAACAAATCCGTCCCCGGGGTCAGCCTACGCCGCCGAACACTGCGCTGACGCCGCGCTTTGTAACGCCTGGCCGCATCTGCCGCACAGTAGCTCGTGGCGCCCTGCCTGACCAGCTCCCTGCTCAATGTCGATGGGCTTCTGCACAGAAGTCTGGAGATCGAGCGCAAGCTTTGACCACGCCGTGTTTCGATTTGCAGCACCGCGCGCTCTTCTGCACTCAGATGGAGATAGCTTTTTGACATGTGAACACCTTACTTGCTATGAGGGTGTTGCACTTGGAAGTTGAGTCTAAGCAGCATCGCTTCGCATCGTAATCGGTCACGGGCGTCAACAGCGACCCATCCAGGCACGGCATGGCGTCCAATGCGCCAGTGCTGTGCTGTCGGTGGACAGGCTGTCGTGGCGTCCTCTTACAGCACAACACGCAACATGTGCAATCGAACACGCGTACATATCGCATCCACTCAATTTTGATGGAGTTCCACATCGCGTGCATACGATTCTCGCTGGCAGTGAGCGCCAGACCGCACCGTCCAGTGTCGAGGCCGGACCACCGCCGGTGAATGAGCGGCTGCGGGTGCTGCTGACAGTGCGTATGCAGGCATTGAATGCCGCTGCCGCCGTGCTGCTGCAACTGCCGGCCAACACTATGCCGGTTGCGTTTTCGCGCGCAGAGTTCAGCGAGCGCTTCGCTGCCAGTGCGGCGATCTACAGACGGTTGCCGACTTCGCGGCCAGCTCTGGATTGAAGGTCGAGCGCGCCCATGCAAACAGCGGCAATGTGATCCTGGAAGGAACCGTGCAGCAGTGCGAGGCGGCGTTTCAGGTCAGCTTGCGTGAGTACGTGCATGGCACGATGCGTTATCGCGGCCGCACCGGCCCGGTGTCGATTCCACAGGCGCTCGATGGCATCGTCACCGCCGTGCTTGGGCTGGATGCGCGTCCATAGGCGCAGACCTTGCCAAGTGCACCGACGCCGGCACCCGCACCATCGGCCCCCGCATCGCCCTCGTCCACCGGTAGTGGCGACGGTCCGACCATGCAATACACACCCTCGCAGCTGGCGCAGTTGTACGGCTTCCCCGAGCATGACTGACACGGCCAATGCATCGGCATCATCGTGCTGGGCGGCGGCTATGCGCGCGAGCAGATGGCCGCCTACTCGCACCGATTGCGGTGTTGCAAGGATAGATCTGCAACCGGTACGGTATTTGTTATTGGTCGGCGCCGATGACAAACAACGGGTCGGGACTGGCGGGCTTGCCATTCCCATCGATCACCCACGCGCCCCAATGGGGTGCAGAAAATGTGCCGGCGCGGACGTTGACATCCTTCGTTTCCACGCCTGTAAAAGCAATGAAATAGTCTTTGATCGCAACGCCCAGCGAGCCGTCATTACACCAGACCAGGGAGGTGTGTCCTGGCTTACCTGGACCTTTGATTGGTCCGATGATGCGCAACTCATAGCGGCACCCCGCTGCCAAGGCCAGACATTTGTCAGAGGCCAGCCAATGGAACTCGGCACCTTTCGATAGCGGTATCGCGGCCGGCTCGACATCGGCCCTATCGCTGACGTCCGCGCGCAAATACCAATGACCGTTGGCGGTGAATACTGCGCCTGGTTGAAGCTCTATTGCTGTGGCGAGGGTTAGGGCAGTTGCTTTGATCGGCATGCATTGCTCCTTGTTTGGTTGTCGTGTCGTGGCCGACGCTCATGCACCGGCAACAGCACCGGCAACAGCGGTGCGGGCAGGCTTGCGGGTACGCGACAGGCCAGGCAATTTCAACTGCACCCGATCGCTGGGCAGGATCTTGGTGGCGCGGGTGGCCACCGTCGCCGCGCCGGCCGGTTTCTTGGCCGGCTTGGCGGGTTTGGCCTGGCGCTGGATCTTGGCTAACTCCTTGAGCGCGGCCGGGCGGCCACGTCGGTAGACCTTGGGCGCGTGCACGTAGTTGGCTGGCAGCACCTCGAACACGGTTACGCCCAGCGCCAGCAGCTGGGCGGCGGCGGTGTCGAGCGAGGCAAACACGCGCGGGGTGCCGCGCTGGCCGGTCAGTTGCTTCGGTTTGGCCCACTCGCACCATCACCGCGTAGCCGCCGACCTGGCCGACCAGCTGCACGGTGCGCAGCACGCCGGCACTGGCGAGGGCGGCGAGGGTGGTGATGGACATGGGGGATGTCATGATCGACCTATCAAACATGGATTTTTGATGGCCGATCATTCAATACCGCCCTGCAAGCACTATCGCGGCGAGGGGCCTGGCGCACATAAGTGCCAATTCCACGCAGTAGCAATGGCCTGCTACCGAACATGAACCCAAAGTAGTCCAGATGTTGCATCACCCGGGCGCATCCGTTACAGTCTCCCCACTACTCCTCCCCTGTCGCCCCATTCAGTTGGGTAACGGCTTGGGACGAAAAAACCGCCGCAAGGCGGTTTTTTCATGTCTGCAGGAAGCTCCTCGTGACAACCGACAAAGCGACTGCCGTCTACATCGATGGCTACAACTTGTACTACGGGCGCATCCGTGGGACCGCATTTAAGTGGCTCGATGTTGTCGCTCTGTTTGATCGCCTCCTGCGTGACCAAGATCCGACTACCAATCTTCTGCACGTGCGATATTTCACAGCTCCGGCGCTGGGCAGGTTTGCGACTAACAAGGATGCATCGGAAATCGCGCAATCAGCTTACCTGCGTGCGTTAGAACACACCCACCCGCAACGATTCACCAAGACGTTAGGTAAGCATAGCTTGGACAAAGCAGGGACTCTTTTACCTGAGTTTGTCAGGGGTCAACCTTATGATCGAGCGCGCCGGGTCCGGGTCTGGAAGCTAGAAGAGAAGCAGACAGATGTGAATCTGGCACTTGCCATGTATCGCGATGCCGCGTCTGCCCGCTACCAGCAACTGGTCGTATGCTCCAACGATAGCGATATCGAGCCGGTCCTTGCGGCTATCGGCGAGGACTTCCCAACGATCGTCTTAGGCGTCGTAACTCCACGCAGACCGACGGTCGATGGTGAGACGGACAGAAGAGTAAGCGTCTCGCTTTCGAGCCGAGCTGACTGGACACGTCAGTACATTTTGGATGATGAGCTAGCGGCCGCCCAGCTACCGACACGAGTTCGGAAGCCCGGCAGGTCAATCGATAAGCCTGAGCACTGGTGACGCAACGCTTGCGAGCAAGTATATGTACCAAGAGGCCTGACAGCCCGGACGACCGGGTTGCCGACACTTGAAATGCGATGGGGCGCAACAGGTGCTTGACGCTTTTGGAGCAGAGTTCCCTTTGAGCGAACAATCAGCCTCGGGCGCTCCACAAAACAACCAGTAGAACTGGCTGCATCAAATGTATTCCGAAATCAAGGGAGGTAGATAAGATGAAGCTTGAATCAATCAAGGTGGAAAAGTTCAAACGGATCGATGCAATCGAGCTGCCTATTGCAGATCTCAACATCTTGGTGGGATCCAACGGCAGCGGGAAATCGTCTATCTTGCAAGCGCTTCATCTTGCTTCATGCCTGATGCGTCAGGTAGAACGAATTCGTGCTGGATCGACGGCAATGGTCAGCATCAATGACCTCGACTATCTGCCGAGTGATCAGTATTGGAAGTTGGGCCACGGCGCAGATTGGGGAAATAAAGGTAACAGCCCGTCCTCGAAAGTGGAGTTCCGCTTCCTCGACGACGCAGCCGGAATCGTGCCCCCTAACATAGTGACTGCGAAACTTGTCATGCGCTCTGCCAGGAACGCAGGCATCTCCGTCCAAGGTGAACTGCCCGAGTCAGTCCGCCCCTTATTCCGTGGTCAGGACGTCTTTTTTAGCGGGTTCATCCCTGGAATTTCGGGTATTCCGAATGTCGAGAACAAAAATTCCAAGCGTGTGGTTCTCAAGGCATGCTCATTCGGCGATTCGAACGTCTATCTACGCAACGCGCTGAACTTGCTGTCAGCTGCTGACATCGTCAAGATCGAAGAGTGGTTGAAGCCGCTTCTGGGCCCGATCAAACTCAATATCGTATTCGACGAGTCTAAAGACTTCGACATCCATGCACACGCGGAGCTAAACGGTCGTTCTACGCCATTGGAGCTGCTTGGTACGGGCTTCCTGCAACTGATCCAGATCTTCTGCTACATCTTGCTCTTCAATCCTAAAATTCTGCTCATCGACGAACCAGATATCCATCTCCATCCGACGATCCAAGAAAAGCTGGCGGGCAGTCTGTTGGAAATTGCACGAGCGCAGGAGATCAAGATCGTCATGTCTACGCACTCTCCCTTCATCGTGAGAGGGGCACCGGTTGACGCGAATGTGGTGTGGCTCGCCGACGGTGAAATCAAGTCGGAAGAGCGGTCTGTTGTCGAACTGGCGTTAGGCTGGGGGGCGTTCGGAAAGCAGGTGATCATCGTCAGTGAAGACGCGAAGAACGAGCTATTGAAAAAACTCATTCGGCAGTGGCCCGAGATCGAGCGGTCTGTGACTGTTCTTCCAGGTCGGGGCTACAAGCATCTGCTAACTAAGTCTGAAGCGGCAGAGCTACGGGCATCCCTCGGTGGCAAGTTCAAAGTGCTGGTTCACCGCGACCGCGACTCCTTGACTGACGTGGAGGCGACCCAGTTGGTAGACAGCTATGCAGCGGAGGGCATTGCGCTCTGGCTCACCGACCAGTCTGACCTCGAGTCTGAGTTCTGCAACCCCAGTTTCGTGTCATCGCTGACGGGAGAGTCGCTGGCCGTGTGCGACGACTGGATCGTTCAGATAATCACTGCCAATGCGACACCTATCGATGACCAATTCTCAAAACAGCGAGCTGCGCATAACGAAGAATTGCACGCAGCTGGCGGTGGTCCGACAAATACCGATGTATGGGCAGAGCTTCAACATCGTCCATTACGCGGAGCAAAGGGCAAATACGTGATGGGCCAATTGAAAAACAAGGTCCCTGGTAATTCCTACTCGGAAGCGAGTGTGGAGGGGCACAGCGGCTTTCCGGAACTAGCACCAAGCCTCAAGAACGCCATTGAGATGCTGATCGACCAATGAGGGGCGTGTGCCAATGATCTGACGAGCACGTCCACGGGGGATTCAGCCGATGTTCCGGGATCGCCTCCACGTCAATCAGGTAGTCCCCGACTGAGCCTCAATGAGGCAATAGCTCCATCAACCATGCGATCTCATCTCGATCCATGCCGGCATCCGCTATCTGTAAAACGAAGGTTTTGCGGACAGTGGTGCGTCCCCCGTGGGCACCAAGTCGAAACCGCGCCATTCGCGCGTTTTTACTCGTCGGCGCCATCGCGCAGTTCGAGCGCCGGTTGATGGTGGAGAGAACGCGCGCCGGCCTGCAGGCCGCTCGCTCGTGTGGACTTACCGGCGGCCGGCCAAGTGCTAGCCCGGACACTATTCGGGCAATCGCGACGCTGGCCCTTGCGAACCGGTCACCGCAAGACATCTGCAAGGCGCTCAAGATCAGCCGCAGCACGTTCTACAAATACGCGCCAGCGGGCACCCCAGCGTAGCTGGCTGTTGGTGGTACATGAGCGCGCCTGATCGCGTAGACCTGTCCAGCAAAAATTCTGGGCTGACAGCGAGTTAGAGCGGCTAACAAAACCCAGGAAGAAGCCGTAAGCAGATGATGGAGCATGCAAGCGAGAGCAACGCCAAGTGGAGATCGATGCGGCGTTCAAAGCGGATGCGCAGTTTGCCCAGGCCTGCGAACCAGGCATGCGTGCGCTCGACGACCCAGCGATGACGGCCCAACCGGTCGTTGCGCTCGATTCCCTTGCGTGCGATCCGCGCAATGATGCCGCGCTGCTTGAGGAAGGCGCGACAGCGGTCGATGTCGTAAGCCTTGTCGGCGTGCAATTTGTCTGGCCAACGTCGCGGGCGCCCTGGTTTGCCACCAATTGGCGGCAAGGCGTCGATCAACTCCTCGAACACGACTGAGTCGTGCCGATTGGCGCCGGTGACGCACACTGCCAAGGGCACGCCGTTGCGGTCCACGATCAGATGCCGTTTGCTGCCGAGTTTGCCGCGATCGGTCGGGTTTGGCCCGGTGTAGGCGCCCCCCGGGGGGAGGCCACACTGGCGGCGTCCAGACTGGCTCGGCTCAGATCCAGCGTCTGGGCGCGACGCAGTTCGGTCAGCAACACATGGTGCAGACGATGCCACACACCGGCGGCCTGCCAATCACGCAACCGGCGCCAGCAGGTCATGCCGCTGCCATAGCTCAGTTCCACAGGCAGGTCTTCCCATGGCATGCCCGTGCGCAAGACATAGACGATGCCGTTGAGGGCTTGCTGATCACTGATGCGCGGCCGTCCACCTTTGGGCGAACGCTTCACTTGGGGAATCAGCGGCTCGATGCGCTTCCACAGCGCAATGGGGATCTCTTTGCGACGTGTCATGTCCGCAATTTTGCCACCGGCGAGACAAGATTCAAGGGGTTTTGTTAGACGCTCTTAGCTCACTATTTGGCTGTTTTTTACACGAATCCCTGCCGACCATCTGTACGGGCGACCGGACGCCTTCCGCGACATCGTCGCGGGCGACAACGGTGGCTTCCGCGCATCCACCGAATGGGATGCCAACACCGGCTTGGGTGTGCCCGACGGCGCTCGGTTGAAGGCGTTGAAGGCATTGTTGGAGAGAGCGTGATATGCCGCAGGTCGTGGCGTAACGCCGGGCAATTACCGACACCGCATCCGTTGGGGCAACCCCCTGCCATTTGGCAATGTGACTTTCCGGCTGCACCCGTCGCATGCCTGATCAGCTGCAGGCGTCGCATGTACGCCGCTGCGTGCCGAACACGCGGCGGAGCTTTGGAGGCCAAACCCACAAATAACATAACGCCGGCCGCGCCCGACGCGTCTCAGCTCAACACGTCCAGCAGGCTGCCCAGCATGTCGTCGGAGCGCCGCAACACGTTGGCGTTGGCCTGAAAGTCATTACGCGCCGACAGGCCTTCGACCAGATCGCTCGCCGGTGCAGATGGATCGGATGCGGCGCCGACCACGCTGGCCGCAACTCCGCCGTTGACCTGCGTGCTGGCCGCAACCGATTGGCGCGGGCTGCCGTCCACCGGCTGGCGGGCCACATTGCCGGCGGCCACCTGCTGACGCAGCGCGGCAACCTGCATTCCGGAACTGGCGATAGTGCTGATACTCATGGTGGCTCCGGTGCAGAAACTACGAAATAACCGATGACGCTCGCTTGCTAACCAACCAGCGCACTCGCCGCTGGCAATCACCTCGCTTTTACGGCAACCAGCACACGTGGCGAGCGTTTGCGAGGCGAGTAGAACGGGCACACGCAAACCGCAGTCCACATGTACCACCTACCGATTCCAACCACGCCCGTCTCACCGCCGCGCACTCACTTTTTACTCACATCAATAGCTGCCCACCCGCACGCGCAACACCACAGGCATCTCGCCCGCCGCATCCACGCGGCCGAGATTGAGGCCGTAGTCGGTCTGGTCGCCGTTGAGCTGTTTTTCCATCTGCCAGCGCCCATCGACATACTGCCCTTGCTCCACGCGCAGCAACTGTACACGACGGGTATCGGCCGCATCGCGGAAAAATTCAATGCGTGCAGCCATGCCGGTAACCAAAAATTCCTCCGGCCCCAGTTGGGTCACAAGCAGCCGGCCGGCGTGGTCGTCGTTGCCGGGCACAATCGCCGGGGCATCGCCCCAGAGCGGAGGCCCGAAGGAGATCTTGGCCTGCCAATCGCCGAAGCGCAGCGTGCGTTGCGGCGCACCGGGTTGCTCGGCCACCGCCTGCAGCCGGCCGTCGAAGGCGGCCTGGGCGATGATGCGCTGCATCGGCCCCAGCAGCTTGAAGTTGGCCGCATGCGCCGCCACCGCGACACGGTTGGCCTCGCTATCGGGATTGCCGTCGATGCCAAATACCGAAAAACCTACCCCACCCTGCCCCAGCACATGGAATAGATATGGCGCGGTCGCCGCTTCGAAGCCGGTTTCCGATACCCATGCAGGATTGTCCGGCCGCGCGTACTGACCGATGACCTTGGTGTATTCGTTGTAATCGTTGGTGTAGATGTCGGTGCCGATAAAGTCGATCGATGGCGTGGCCGCGCGCCACAGCGCGAACATGTTGACCGTCGCACCGCCGGACGGATAATCCAGCCCCGGAGAGCGCTTGCCCTTGTAGCGCAGCCAGGTGTTGACGTAGAGCGGCAACGGATACGCGTGCTTGCCGGCGGCGGCCACCTATTCGATATATGCGGCGGTCGCATTCGCATTGAAGGCTTCGGCGGCCTCGGCCCCGAACAGTTGCTGCCAGCTGCCCTGCGGTTTGCCTAGCGCGCGTGCGATCTTGGCAGGCACCGTTTGCGCGAACGCCGCCTCGCCTGCCGGGCCGTAGTCGCGCACTGTGCCAATCGCACCGGGCTCGTTTTCCACCTGCACCAGAATCACCGTGTGGCGGTCGCCATCGATCTTGCGCAAGTGCTGCATCAACGCAGTGAACGCACGTACATCAGCCTGCACGTTGGCGGCAACATGCCGGGACAGCACATCCACCAGCTCGCCATTGGCATCGCGCATCCGCCGATAGGTCGCCTCGTCGCGCTTGATCCACTCCGGCACGTAATGCATCTGGCCGTTTTTCCAGCTGCCGAACCACAGCAACGCAACGCGCAAGCCTCGCTTGCGTGCGCCGGCAATCAATGCATCCACATTGGTGGTATCAAAACGCCCAGGCGCCGGTTCGAACCGCTCCCAATACACCGGCGCTTCAACGGTATTGGCATGCAGCGCGACCACTTCATCCAGTGAGTTGGGCAACACCGCCGGCCAGGCGTTGGAGTTGTGCAGCTGCGCTGCCAGCACAGTGTACGGCGCGCCATCGACGATCACCGCATGGCGACCATCCTGGGTAATGAAACGCGGCAGTTCTTCTGCAGTGGCTTGCATCGGCAAACCGCTTGCCAGCATCGCCAGCGACCACGCCAGAAATGCGAGACGCCTGCGATGTTGCGCCATAGCCAGAAAAAACAAACGCATTATCGCGCCTCCGAAGGCAGGGAATTCCAATGCGGTGTGGGTTCGTTGCGCAGATGGCGCACAAAAAAATCGTACTGACGGCGCTGCACATAGTCGATCGGCCCGCTGGACCGGCCCACCGAATGCTCGCCACCGGGCACGTTGAGCAGGTCGAAGTCCTTGCCGCTCTTGATCAACGCATCGACCACCTGCGCGGTGGAGGCCGGGTCGACATTGCTGTCCTGCTCGCCGACGATAAGCAGCAGATCGCCCCGCAGCCTGGGCGCATTGACAACGCCCGAGGCGTCCGCATAACCGGCATCCACCGGCCAGCCCATCCACTGCTCGTTCCAGCTGATCTTGTCCATGCGGTTGTCGTAGCAACCGGCGTAGGCAACGCCCACTTTGTAGAACTCCGGATGGCGTTCGAGCGCGCCCAGCGTGCTCTGCCCACCGGCCGAGGCGCCGTAGATGCCGACCCGACCGATATCGTAGGACGCATCCTTGGAGGCCAACGCGCGATGCCAGGCGATACGATCTGCAAAGCCGGAATCGCCCAGGTTTTTCCACGCGACGTCATGAAACGCCTTGGAGCGATTGGCGGTGCCCATGCCATCGATCATCACCACAATGAAACCAAGATCGGCCTGCGCCTGCATGCCGATCTGCTTGTCGCCACCGGAGTGATAGCCGAACGGCCAGAACGTCTTCGGCACAAACGCATCGTGCGGCCCGGCGTAGATGTTTTCGATCACCGGATATTTTTTGCGCGAATCGTAATCGCGCGGGCGCACCACCATGCCCCAGATGTCGGTGCGTCCATCGCGGCCCTTGGCCACGAAAGTCTCCGGCGCCCGCCAGCCTGCCGCTTGCAACTTGTCGATGCTGCCCTGTTCTGTTCGCTGCAGCAATCGCCCATCGATGGCATGCAGCTCCATCACCGGCGGCAGATCCGGGCGCGAATACGTGTCGACGTAATGCCGCCCATCGTCAGCAATGGCGACATCGTGATCGGCATCGGTGTGGGTCAGCCGGGTCAGCTGGCGGCTTTCGAAATCCACGCTGTAAAGCTGCCGGTAATACGGATCCTTGCCCGCATCCATCCCACTGGCGGTGAACCAGATGCGCCGCTGCGCATCGTCAACACGCAACACATCGCGCACGATCCACGCACCGCGGGTGATCTGCCGTTTGACCTTGCCGGTGCGGCCGTCGAACAGATACAGATGCCGCCAACCATCGCGTTCGGAGATCCATAGCACCTCGTCGCCGCGCCCATCGACATCGTGGCGAAAGCTGCGGTCGGCATACACAAAGGTGCGTGCATCCTCGCCCACTGCGACATGCGCGCGAGCGCTCCGCGCGTCCACCGCAATCACGCGCATGCGCTGAAAACCACGCTGCACATAGTCGAACGTCACACTGCGGCCATCGCTGCGCCACTGCAACGGCGACAACGAATACGCGTTGGCGAACAAGGTGCTATCCACGTCGCGGCGCTCGCCATCCACGTCGAACAGCACGGGCCGCTCCACATCCACCGCATCGCCTGGCTTGGGATACAGCTGGGCGTGCACTATCGGTTGACCGCCTCCGTCAGGCGCAGCCTCCACGCGGGTGACACGACGGGCAAGCCCAGGACGCACGCGATACACCGCCAACCGCTGCGAATCCGGCGACCAGGCGACCAGGCGATGCTCTCCGGGTCGAAGTAATCGTATGCACGACCATCGTTGCTGAGCCGGGTCACCTGACCATCGGATACACGCCGCAGAATCAGGTTCCATCCATCGGCGAGCGTTTCCCAGCGTCCGTCGGGCGAGCGAGGCGATGTATTGTCGGCTGGCATGTCTGGGTCGCGCACCACACCGAACCCGCGTGGCCGTGGGCCTGCATCATCGCGCGCGCAGCGGTAGGTCGGCAGCGTGCAGCGCCAGGCATCCTCGCCCAGCTCGAAACGGATCGCCCCGTTGCGACGCTCGCCCTCTTGCGCATAGCTGAAGCGCTCGAATGGCAGCCGCAAGGCGGTGTAGGTTTTCCCGGTTGCCTTACTCAAGCCCAGCGCCACGCGCGCCTGATCGAACGCCGGTTGTTTTTGCAGTGTTGCCACATCTTCGCTGACGAAGGCGAACCCGCCCGGCACCGTCTTGCGGTAATAGAACGTGCTGTCGTCACGCCATTGCGCCGGCCACGCCAGGTTCTCGGTCAGGGTGATCCACTGCTCGCGCAGACCAAGCGAGCGCTGATAATCGGCCACGCTTGGCGCGGCCTGCGTGGTCGTCGACACCAACGCGCTGCACGCCGCCAAACCCTGTAACCAGAGCAAGACCAATGCGCCGCGGCGCACATCATTGGCCATCGTCCTCCTCCAATGCCAGCTCATCGCTGCGCAAACCACTACGCGCGCCCCAGTGGTAAATGAAGAACGCAATCACCGCCACGCTCAGCGTGTCAAACGGATGCGCGATCCAGCCACGACCGCCGAACGTACCGACCCACGACACCGCCATCACCAGCACGAAGAACACGATCAACCACAACGATGCGCGCACCTGACGCAGCAAGCGCGCCCGCCCGTCGCGCGAGGGCAAGCGATACAGCACATACAGCGAGAATGCGACCACTTGCAAACCGAGCAACCACGACAAGGTGGGCCAGGTGGACCAGTACACAATCAACGCGGCCACCATGAACGACAACGGCCCCAGCAGCGCGAAGCCACGCACGCGAAATGGCCGCGGCAACTCTGGCGCGCTACGGCGCAACGCCGCCACCGTTACCGGCGCCACCGCATAGCTCAGCACCAGTGCAGCCGATACCACGCCGATCAAGGTCTCCCACGACGGGAACGGCAGCGTCCAGAAGATCGACAGACCCAGGCTCAACCACAGCGCCGGACGCGGAATGCCCGACTGCGGGTCCACTCGCGTCAACACCGGCAAAAACCCGCCGCTACGCGCCCAGCCATAGACCACGCGCGGGGTGGCATTCATGTAGATATTGCCGGTGCCGCTAGGCGACACCATCGCATCGCAGATCACCAATGCGGCCAGCCACGCCATGCCCAGGGCCAGCGCGATGTCGTGATACGGCAACGCAAATGCCTTGTCGATGCCGCTCCAACCCGGCGCCAACTGCGCGGCGGGAATCGTGCCCAGAAACGCCAACTGCAGCAGCACGTAGATCACCGTGGACAACGCTACAGACAGGATCAACGCAATCGGAATATTGCGCTGCGGGTCGCGCACTTCGCTAGCCACCGACACGATCGGCGTCAGCCCCAGGTAGGCAAAAATGATGCCGCCGGCCGAGATCGCCGCTTCCACCCCGGCCATGCCAGAGGGTGCGAGCCCGTGCACTGTGAGATTGCCTGGATTGAAGTGCTTCATCAGCAGCACGATCACCAGGATCGGCACCAGAAACTTGAAGATGCTGACGATATTGTTGGCCAGCGCAAAGG
Source organism: Xanthomonas fragariae (assembly GCF_017603965.1). Lineage (NCBI taxonomy): Bacteria > Pseudomonadati > Pseudomonadota > Gammaproteobacteria > Lysobacterales > Lysobacteraceae > Xanthomonas > Xanthomonas fragariae. Next base: position 2,505,919 of record NZ_CP071955.1, read on the forward strand.
TCTTGACGCTGAAATAATTGAGCAGGAAAAACAGCATCAACAGTGCAAGCTGCACCAGCCAGCCCCACACGCTGGGGCGGGTGCCGCCGGCCTGGTCGAGCAACGGAAACCAGGCCGCCGCATATTGCCGCGCAGCTTCCACTTCGATCGCAATCAGGCTGGAAAACGCGATCAATGTGATGAAGCCGGTCAACGTGCCGAGCAACGCGCCGTGCGAATACTCCGGGTAGCGCACCACTCCGCCGGCACGCGGCAATGCCGCGCCGAGTTCGCAATACACCAGGCCCAGCAGCAGTACCGCAATGCCGCCAAGAATCCACGACGCGATGCCGGCCGGCCCGGCAATCGAAGACACATGGCTGGCCGAAAACAACCAGCCCGAACCGAAGATCGACCCCAGCCCGATAAAGGTCAGGTCGGTCAGGCTGAGCCGTTTGCGGAACTTGCCTTGCATGGTCGCACCCTGTGTGGTCATTCATCGCCCCGAAGCATGAAAGTGCGGTTTCTACTGCGAAAATGGCGTGCGTGGATCAGTCGCTGGCAGGGGCATTGGCATCTGCCGATGCATCTGCAGCATTGTCGTGCGGATAGGGCGACACGCCACCGTCAGCGATGAAGCGGTCGATGCGCGCTTGCAGCACCGGCAACGGCACCGAGCCGGTCTGCAGCACCGCATCGTGGAAATTGCGCAGATCGAATTTTTCGCCCAACGCAGCTTCGGCCTTGCGGCGCAGCTCCAGAATCTTAAGTTCGCCCAGGTAATACGACAAGGCCTGCCCCGGCCAGGCGATATAGCGATCCACCTCGGTGGTGACTTCGTGCTCGCTCAGGGCGGTGTTGTCGCGCAGATACGCAATCGCCTGCTCGCGCGTCCAGCCCTTGTGGTGGATGCCGGTGTCGATCACCAGGCGGCAGGCGCGCCACATCTGGTAGGTCAGATAACCGAAGCGGTCGTAGGGCGTGTCGTACATGCCCATTTCCTGGCCCAGATACTCCGAATACAACGCCCAGCCTTCTCCATACGCGGAGATGAAACCGTAGCGACGAAACTCCGGCAGCCCTTGCGCTTCTGCCGCCAGCGGCATCTGCAGCGCGTGGCCGGGCGAGGACTCGTGCAGCGTCAGCGCGGTCAGGTTGTACAGCGGCCGCGATGGCAGGTTGTAGGTGTTGACCAGATAGATACCAGGGCCGCCGCGGCCACCGGTGTAAAACGGCGCCAACTCCGGCGGCACCGGTTCGATCGCAAAACGGCGCCGCGGCAGACGGCCGATATAATCGCCTACTTTGGCATCCACACGCTTGGCGATCCATGCGGCCTGCTTGAGCAATTCCTCAGGCGTTTTGGCATAGAACTGCGGATCGGTGCGCAGAAAATGCAGAAACGCCGGAAATACCGCTTGCCCGGCCGGGGGCTTGAAGTCGCTGGCGACGATGGTCTGGTCCATCTGCGCGCGCAACTTGGCCACTTCCTGCAAGCCGATCTGGTGTATCTGCTCCGGGCCCAGATCCAGCGTGGTGAACTCGCGGATCTGCGCGCGGTAATAGGCCTGCCCATCCGGCAAAGCTTCGCCAGCCAGCGTGGTACGCGCGCGAGGTTGGTACTGGTTGCGGATAAAGTCGAGCAATCCGGCGTAGGCCGGCAGCACCTGCGCATCGATCGTCTTGACTGCTTGCTGCCGCAGTTGCGCCTGTACATCGGCCGGCAATGTCGCCGGCATCTGCTTGAACGGTGCATAGAATGGATTGGCCTGACCCTTGGCCTGCACGACATCGGCGATGGACTGGTCGCGTCCAGTGAGCGTCACCCTGGGCTGGCTGAAACCGCGCGCCAGACCGGCCCGCATATTGTCCGTGTGCTCGGCGAAATAACGCGGGATATCGGCCAGCATTTTCAGATAGCGCAGATAATCGTCGCGCGTGCGCAACTTGGCCTCGGCGCTGAAGCCCATATCGCTCCAGAACGACGAGTCGCTATTGAACGGCATTTCCCAGGCTCGAAAATGCTGCTGGTCCAGCAACACCAGCAACTGCTGCCGATACACCTGATAGCTCACCCGATCTTCGGCCGACAACTGCGCCTGCCCAATCGCATCCAGTTCCTTCAAAGCCTGTTGCCAATACGCAGTGCGCAGATTTTGCGTGGCAACGTCGACCTTGGGCAGATGGTCGGACTGACTGCCCTGCGTGGCCTGATTGTCTTCATCCACCGCGCCGGACAGCTGTGCCTGTCGCCAGCGCCATTCGCGTGTGTAAAGCGCCTTGAAATGTGCCGCTGCGGTATTGTGCGTGGCCGCAGCGGGCTCGGTCGCCTGCGCGTGCACGGCAACGCCGCTCAGGCTGGCTGCAATCGATAGACTCAGTGCGCTGGCGCGTAACACGGCATTTGCGCTCATCCGCTTGCTCCCGGAGTAACCTTGGCCTGCGCGATCCACTGCCTTACGCGCTGCTGCAGCATCGCCAGCGGCATGGCGCCGCCGCCAAGTACAGCATCGTGGAACGCGCGCACATCAAAACGATCGCCGAGCTCTTTTTCGGCTTCTGCGCGCAGCGCAAGGATCTGCAGCTGACCCAGCTTGTAACCCAGCGCCTGGCCTGGCCAGACGATATAGCGATCGGTTTCGGACTGGATGCTGGGTTCGTCATCGGACGGATGGGCGTGGAAAAAATCCACCATCTGCTGGCGATTCCAATGCTTGTAGTGCACGCCTGTATCGAGCACCAGCCGATTGGCACGCAACAACTCGCCGGACAGCCGGCCGTAGTCGTTGTAAGGGTCCTTGAAGAAGCCGATCTCCTTGCCCAACCGCTCGGCGTACAACGCCCAGCCTTCGATATAGGCGTTGTAACCTGCCTGCTGGCGGAACGGCGGCAACGGCAAGGTTTGCGCCAGCGAGATCTGCAGGTGATGGCCCGGCACCCCTTCGTGATACGCGGTGGTTTCGATATTGATCAGCGTGCGACTGGCGAAGTCGCTGGTATTGACTTTTACGATCGCAGGCTTAGTGCTTTCCGGATTGCTTTGCCAGTACTCGGCACCGGGCGCGGTACGCCGGAATGCCGGCATTGCCTGCACGTCCAGCGGGGTCTTCGGCAAGTGGCCGAACAACTTCGGCAGCTCCGGTTCCATCGCCGCGATGTACTGCCGGTACTGCTGCAGAATCTGCTCGCCAGAGGTAGCGAAATGGCGTTTGTCGGTCTCCACTGCCTTGCGCAAGCTGGCCAGATCGGCGAAGCCCTGCGCCTTGGCGATCACCGTCATCTCGCCTTCGATGCGCGCGACTTCCTTCAAGCCGATCTGATGGATGTCCTCCGCCGCCATGTCGGTCGTGGTCTGGGTATGGATGGCGTAGCGATAGCGGCGCTCGCCATCGGGCAGCGACCACACACCTTCCTGCGCACGACCTTGCGCGGCGTATTCATCGCGCACGAATGCAGCTAATTTTCCGTAGGCCGGTCGCACCTGCCGGTCGATAGCAACCAGCAGTTGCTTGCGCAGCGCATCGCGCTGATCAGCCGGCACGGCGGCATCGAATTTTTTCAGCGGCGAAGCGAACGGGCTCTGCTCGCCGGTTAACGCGGCAATCTTGTCGATCTGCTCGGGCAGGCGCTCCAGCAGATAACGCGGCTGCACCAGCCCATCCCTGGCGCCCTGACGCGACACCGCGATGACCTGATCGATCACCGTCGGGATCGTCTGCAGGCGCTTGATGTAATCCTGATAGTCCTTGGCGTTTTCGAATGGAAATGCATCGCCGTAGCCGGCCAACGCCAACTGGATGCCGCCGATCGGCTCCAGCGGCATCGCATAGGTCTTCAGCTCGATGCCTTCCAGCTTGTCGCGCAACTGGCCAAGCATCATCTGCAGGCTGAGCTGACGTTGCTCGTCCAGCGCCTTGGCATCCACCGCTTCGAATTGCTTGAGCAGCTCGGCGGTGGCGGTGCGTTCTGCCTGCACGGCGTGGAGCGAATAATCGCTCCAACGGTCGTTGTAACGCTTGTCGCCGATGATGCTGGCGAACTCCGGGTTGTGCTGCAGCTGGTACTGCCATTGTTTGTTCAGCAGTGCATCGAAGGTTTTGGCGGCCTGTTCGCCGGTCGGCGCAGAGGTCGCTGCAGCCGCTGCCTCCGGTGCGGGCGGCGCCGGCTTGCAAGCAGTAAACAACGCGACCGAAAGCAGACCGATGGCGACAGGACGCAGATGTTTCATGCATTCACTCCAGGAGAAACGGTGCGCCGGCAGCGCTCGATGCAAGGCGGTCGCAGGAGCGCGCTCCTGCAGATGCGTGCGCCAGTCCAGGCTCATGCAAACGGTTGATCGATCGCCACCGACGGCGGCGTAAACCACTGCGCGCCCGCGTCGGTGACATAAAAATGGTCTTCCAGCCGCACACCGAATTGCCCCGGCACCACGATCATCGGTTCGTTGCTGGCGCACATGCCCGGCTGCAGCGGCAGCGCGTTGCCGCGCACCAAATACGGCGCTTCGTGGATCGCCAAGCCGCAACCGTGGCCGGTGCGATGCGGCAATCCCGGCACGCGATAGCCCGGGCCGAGTCCGGCCGCTTCAAGCACGGTGCGTGCAGCCTGGTCCACTGCTTCGCACGCCACGCCCGGGCGTATCGCCGCGAACGCTGCCGCTTGCGCTGCCTGTTCCAGCTCCCAGATGCGCCGTTGCGCGTCGTTGGGCGTGCCATAACTCCAGGTGCGGGTGATGTCGGAATGATAACCCTGCACGGTGCAGCCGGTGTCGATCAGCACCAGTTCGCCTTCGCGCAGCTGCTGCACGCCGGGAATGCCGTGCGGGAATGCGGTGGCATGGCCGAACTGCACGATGCAGAAGGTCGAGCCGTTATCCGCACCCAACGCGCGATGCGCCTGGTCGATAAAGCGCACCAGCTGATCTGTGCCGATGCCTTCCTGCGCGATGGCGGCGGCCAGGCGCTGCACTCGCAAGGTCATGTCGCAGGCCTGCTGCATCAGCGCCAGCTCGGCGGGCGACTTGCACATGCGGCAGCCATCGATGATCGATCCTGCATCGCGAATTGCTCTCCCCAGATGCGCGCGCAAGCCGGTGTGCACCGCGAAGGCGATGCCCGGATCCAGAGCCAACGCATGCGCATGACGTTCGTCCATGGACTGTACGACCAGCGCATACGGGTCGTCGTGTTCTTCCCACAAATACTTGGTCGCCGGGATTTTCAGCACCGCATCCAGCGAGCCTTCTTCGAATGCAGGGCAGATCAGCACCGGGTCGCCATGCAACGTCAGCAGCAGCGCGACCAGACGCTCGCTCGCGCCCCACGGCACGCCGGTGAAATAGCGCAGCGACGTGCCGGCGCCGATCAACAATGCATCCACGCCATGGGACATCATCAAGCTGCGTGCGCGTTCGATGCGTCGTTGGTACTCGTCGGTGGCGATCAGCGCGGCGCGTTGCGTCCATGGCGTCAATTGAGCGCGCGCCTGCTCCAGCGACAGCCCGCCGATCTGGCTGCTCATGTGCCTGCTCCAAGATCGGCCGTGCTCCATTGCCCATCGACCAGACGTGCGATGCCACCCGGATTGCGCTGGCGCAATTCGGCCGGCAGCAGCGCGTCCGGCACCGCGTCGTAGCTATGCAATGCAGCGAAGCGACGAATGGAGCCCGGCATGCCTACCGCGGTGAAGCCCGGATGCCCGGTGCTGGGGAACGGCCCCCCATGATTCTGCGCCGCGCTCACTGCCACGCCGGTCGGCATCTTGCTGTTGATCAAACGCCCGACGCGTGCGCGCAGCACCGGTGCGATGGCTTGCCAGGCCGCATCGTCGCTGCCATCGGACGCACGATACAAGGTGCCGGTGAGATTGCCTTCGAACGCGGCGGCAACCTGCTCCATCTGCGCAAGGTCGCGCGCACGCACCAGCAGGCTCACAGGGCCGAAGGCCTCGGTCTGCAGCGCATGCGGGTTGGCGATAAACGCCTGCGCATCCACGCTCAACAAGGTCGGCGCATAGCGATGACTCTCCTGGCCGGTGTGCCCGCCGGCCAGCAAGACTGCGCCGGCGGCACGCAAGCTCGCCACCCCTTGCTGCACGCCGGCTACACCCGCGGCCGAAAACAGCACCATCGGCATGGCCGCGTCGAAGTGCGCCGTGGTCGCTGCGACAAACGCATCGCCCGCTTCACCATGCGGCACCACCACCACACCGGGATTGGTGCAGAACTGCCCGCTGCCCAAGGTGCACGACGCAAAGAATTCCTGCGCCAACGCCGCGCCGCGTTCGGCCAACGCGCCCGGCAACAGGAACACCGGATTGACGCTGGACAGCTCGGCGTAGAACGGCACGCCGGCCGCATCGGCCGCCGCCTTCAACGCAAGTCCGCCCCCACGGCTGCCGGTAAACCCGATCGCACCTAGCCGCGCATCGCCCGCCAATCGCAGGCCGATGGCGTTATCGAAGTGATACAGCAACTGCACTGCCGCACCCGGCAGGCCGGCTGCGAGCAGTGCCTGATGCGCGAGCTGCGCCATGCGCTGGCTGGTGGCCGGATGCAGTGGATGCGCCTTGGCGATCACCGGATTGCGTGCGCCGATTGCCGAAGCGAAATCGCTGCCGGCAATCGCGTTGAAGGCGAACGGAAAATTGTTCGGGCCGAACACCACTACCGGCTTGCCCAGCGGCGCCAGATGCGATCGCAGATCCGCGGCGGTGTCGATGATGGGTTGTGTCCAGCTGTAGTTGCGCACCGCCTGTGCGGCCTGGCGCAACTGCCCGCTGGTGCGTGGCAGTTCGTTGCCGCGCAGGCGTGTGGGCGCCGGCAACGCGGTTTCGGCATGCGCCAACGCCACCAGCGTATCGGCGTCGGCATCCAGCGCGTCGGCATAGGCAGCCAGGAATGCCGCGATCTGCTCGACCGGCGCTGCAGCCAGTTCCGCGGCCACCGCGTGCGCTGCCGCAACCGCGGTCTCGATATCATCCGCACCGCTGACCGGGAATAAAGGCCCGATCGCCTCGCCAGTAGTCGGGTCGGCGGCGCGGAAGCTGCCGGTTGCAGCGCGACTGGGTTGCCACTGGCCGGCCAGCAGGACGGGTTGGATCGTGTCGTTCATTGCGGCACCTTCAGTTGCATGGAGCCAGACCCTGCGCACTGTGCAGCAGCGGCCGACCAAAAAGCCGATGAGACTGTGGCGGTGACTGCGACATTCTCATCGATCAACATAGCGCGACACGCGCGATGACGACGCGTATCGCTAATCCACACCGTTTGCTCACCTGCGAGCACACGGAGCGGTGTCGTTGTCACCGCGTTATTACACCTTCGGCGCGGTGGCGATGGCGTGGTCGATAACCTTCAACGCAGCCTCGCGCTCGGCACCGTCGACCACCAGCCGCGGCGCACGTACGCGCTCGCTGCCCAGGCCCACTTTCTGCTGCACCAGTTTGATCAACTGCACGAACTTGGGCACGGTATCCAGGCGCAGCAACGGCAGGAACCAGTCGTACAGTTCCTTGGCGGCCGGGTAACCGCCATCGCGGGCGAGTTCGAACAAGCGCACCGATTCGTTGGGATAGGCATTGACCAGGCCGGCGATCCAACCCTTGGCGCCCATGCTCAGGCCTTCGACGATGGCATCGTCCATGCCGACGAGCAACGCCAAGCGATCGCCGAGCAATTCCTGCAGCGCGGCGAAGCGGCGTACATCGCCGGAAGATTCTTTAACTGCCTGCAGATTGGGGAATTCGGCTGCCAGCTCGGCGATCTGCGACGGGCCGAAATCGGTCTTGTAGGCCACCGGGTTGTTGTACAGGATCACCGGCAGATCGGTCGCCGCGATCACCGCGCGTACATGTGCGCCCATCTCGCGCCAGTCGGTGGAATATACGTATGGCGGCAACACCATCAAGCCGCCGCAGCCGATGTTTTTGGCCGCCTTCGCCAGCGCCACCGCTTCGCCCGTGGCCAGGCTGGCGATGCCCGGCACCACAGGCACGCGGCCGTTCAATGCGGTGACCAACGTACGCAGGATCGCCAACTTGTCTTCGAGGCTCAACGTCGCCGCCTCGCCCAGCGAGCCCAGCGGCACGATCGCGGTGCAACCGGCATCCACCAGCGCATTGGCATGCTTGGCTAGGAAGTCGTGGTCGATCTCGCCAGAGGCGGTGAACGGGGTGGTGATGGCCGGCAACACGCCGTGCCAGAACGCAGCAATATTCATGGATGATTCCCTTGCGAGTCGGAAGTGAACGAGTCGGCCAGCGCCGCGAGGCGGACCGGGAACAACGGCGGTCGGCGGCCGGCGTCGGTGGAAAGATCGGGCGGGCAACGGCCCAGTTCGGCCAACGCCGTGACGCAGATGCGGCCCTGGCAGGCGCCCATGCCGCAGCGCGAAGCGAGCTTGGCGTCGCGTGCATCGCTGAAGCTGTCCAACGCTCCCAGCGGCACGTCTTCGCAGCGGCAGATCAGCGTGTCCGGCTGCGCCAAAGTGCGGATGCGAGGATGCAATGCGAATTGCTGCTGCAGTAATTCGGCAAAGGCGCGCGCGGCGCGACGACGCGGCTGCAGGCGCAGCGCCGCGTCGGATGCATCGGCGGCCATATGCCCGGCCATCGCACCTTCGATCAGCGCGCAATCGCGTCCGCCGATACCGCAGACTTCGCCAGCGGCATACACCTGCGTCACGCTGGTGCGCAGCAGCGTATCCACGTGGACCCGTTGATGCGCGCCGCACGCTTCCAGCCGACAACCCAGCAATTGCGCAAGCTCGGTGTTCGGCACCAGGCCATAGCCCACGGCCAGCTGATCGCAGGCGATACGCGTGCTGCCAGTGGGCCCTTCGATCGCGACTTCGCGCAGTTGTGTGTCGCCGTGTGCGGCGACCACCACGTTGCCGGCGCGATATGCAACGGCACGCAACTGCACACGCAGCGTCATTGCTTGGGCCGCCTTGCCCGGCCAGCGCCACAACTGCAGCGCGAACTGCCGCAATGCGGCAGCGCAGGTTTGTTCGTAGATGCCGAGCACCCGCGCGCCATGCCGCTGCAAGGTGACCGCGCTGGCCAGCAACAACGGTCCACTACCGGCAACCACCACGCGCTTGCCGGCCAGCGGCCAACCCTGCTTGGTCAGTGCCTGCGCGGCGCCTGCACCGGTGACGCCGGGCAAGGTCCAGCCGGGAAATGGCAGCAGCAGTTCGCGCGCACCGGTGGCCAGCACCAACGCGGCGTAATGCAGTTGCAGCGTGCCGTCCGGGCCATCGGCCAATAGCCAGCCCGGTTGCGCCAGCAGAATCTGCGTGCGCGTCAGCAGCGTGATCGACGCATTGCCCGACACCTGCCGCAACAACGCGCGCGCATCCGCTGGCGCACCGTGCCGCACATCGTTGCGCCACACCTGCCCGCCGGCACGCGGCTGCATGTCCACCACGCCGACGCGCACGCCATGAGTGGCCGCCGCCCGCGCCGCGGCCAAGCCGGCCGGGCCAGCACCGATCACCAACACATCGAAATGCTGCACGCGCTCAGCCATCGGTGCATACCTGCATGCCATCGCGCGCATCCACCATGCACGCGCGTTGCTGGCCGATGCCATCGATACGCACCCGGCATTCAAAACACACGCCCATGCCGCACAACGGCGCGCGTGGCTGGCCACTGCAAGACTGCCGAAAGTGCAGCGTGGCCTGTGCCACCGCAGCGGCCACGCTGGCGCCGGCCGGCACTTGGACCGGCTGCGCATTTACATGCAGACGCACGGTCGCGCTCATGCGGCCGCGCCGTGCGCTGCACGCGCCGGCGCGTACGGGGATGGGTCGATGGCAGGAGTGCGCCCGAGCAGGCTGTCCACAATCACTCGTGCGCTCCCCAGTGCCGTGGTGACACCTACCCCCTCGTGACCGGCGGCCACCCACACATCGCGCCGGCCGGGCACCGCCCCAAGATAAGGGCGCCCGTCCGGTGTCGCCGGCCGCAAACCGGTCCAGACCCGGATCGCCTGCAACTCGCGCAGCACCGGCAAATATGCGAATGCCCGCTGCAACATCTGTTGCAGCACGGGCATCGACAGCGCGCGATCTTGCTCGCCGAACTGGCGCGACGAGCCGATCAGAATCTGACCGGTCGGCCGCGGCTGCACATTGAAGGCCACGCTGGTGTCGTCGGCGCCATGCGCCGAATCGGCGTATCCCAGCTCCAGCAGCTGATGGCGGATCAACCCCGGGTGGCGATCGGTGATGACCAGATGGCCCTTGCGCGGGCGCAAAGCCAGCTCGGGAAGCAACTGCGGCAAGGCAACGCCGCTGGCGACCAACACCGGTCCGGCCAGCACCTGACCATCGTCCAGACGCACCCCGTGCGCCTGCAATTGCTCCACGCGGCGGCCGGCAAACAGTTGTGCGCCCGCCTTGCAGGCCAGCCTCACCAGATGCCGTGCCACCCGTGGCGGGTACACCACTGCTTCATCGGGCACGCGCATGCCGCCGGCCAGACCAGGCACCAACTGCGGTTCCAGCGCATATAACTGCGTCGCATCGATCGCTTCGGCATGCAGATCGGCCGCCGCCAGCCGCGCAATCTTGGCCGGCACCACCACCAGTTCGCGTGCATCGCGGGCCACCCACAGCGTGCCGCAGCGGCTGAACTCGGCCTCGCTCAGTTGCGCAAAACGCTCCCACAGCCGCAGCGAGTACGCCGACAACGCCAGCTCGGCCGGGTCGTCGTCCATTGCCACCAGGTGCCCCATCGCCGCAGCGGTGGAGCCGCCGCCGATCGGCCCCGGCTCGACGATCGCCACGCGCAGTCCTTCGCCAGCCGCAGCCTCGGCACAGGCCGCTCCGACAATGCCGGCACCCACCACAATCAAGTCGTAGCTGCGTCGGGTGGACGCAACCGACGGCGTAGCATCGGCAGCCGGCATCCTGCCAACCTCCTCAAATCTTGGCCGCAGTGCATCCATCAGGCCACGATGCCCCATGCGAACGGGTCGGCCGGGTCGATGAGCAATTGCGAGCGCGCGGTGATGTAGGCATGCCCACTGATACGCGGCGCAATGCCAAGCGCGCTTGCGCGATAACTGCCTTCGAACGCGCTGCCAACAATGCCTTGCTGCACCCAACGCTCACCTTCGGCCAACTTGCCATCGGCGGCCAGGCAGGCCAGCTTGGCGCTGGTACCGGTGCCGCACGGCGAGCGGTCGTAAGCCAACCCAGGACAGAGCACGAAATTGCGTGCCACGCCGCTGCCATCGGGCGCGGCGCCGTTGACTTCGATATGGTCGATCTCGCAGCCGGCCGGCCCGGTGATGCCGGCCGTTTCCAGCGCTAGCCGGATCGCTTCGGTGTAAGCAGTCAACTCGCGCTGATGCGCCAGATCGAGCGCGCACGGCGCCTGTTCGGTGATGAAAAACCAGTTACCGCCCCAGGCCACGTCGCCGCGTACCCGACCGTGACCGGGCACGTCCACTTCCATGCCGGCCGCAAAGCGATAGCTTTCGACATTATCGACCGACACCGTGCCGTCTTCGGCCAGCTCCACGCCCACCGTGCCGACCGGCGTTTCGATGATGTGCTGGCCGGGCGCGATGCGCCCCAGCTCGGCCAAGGTGCGCACCACACCGATCGTGCCGTGCCCGCACATGCCCAGGTAGCCGACGTTATTGAAGAAAATCACTCCGGCGCAGGCGCTGAGGTCGCGCGGCGGCAGCAGCAAGGCGCCGACCATGGTGTCCGAGCCGCGCGGTTCGCAGGCGATCGCGCTGCGCCACTGGTCGAATTGGCTGCGAAACCGTTCGCGGCGCTGCGCCAGATCGCCATCGCCCAGATCGGGAAAGCCGGAGAGGACCACGCGAGTAGGTTCGCCGGCCGTGTGGGAGTCGATGACGTCGATGGTGTACATGGCTCATGCTCCCACTGCCAGCCCACAGGCGACTAGCGTCCAATGCGGAGTCAAAATGCGGAAATCCGCACAATCGCCGACCCCAAGCACCGCCCCGCGTTTGCGCTAGGATCATCGCTGGGCCGCACCTTCGTGCAGCCGTCAAATCGTGACCGCCACCATGACGCCGATGGACCTCAACCTTCCCGCGCTGGAAATGCAGACGCTGTTCGATGCACTGCCGGACGTGGTGTTCTTCATCAAGGATGGCCAGGGCCGCTACACCCATTGCAACCTGACCCTGGTGCGCCGGCTGGGACGCAAGCTGCGCAGCGAGATCATCGGCCGTTCGCCGCTGGAAGTCTTCCCGTTGCCGCTTGGCGGCGGCTACATGATGCAGGACCGCCGCGTACTGTGTGGCGAGCTCATCGACAACCAACTCGAAGTGCATCTGTATCCCAATCGCCTGCCCGGTTGGTGTCTGACCTTCAAGCGCCCGTTGTGCGAGGCCGACGAGGTGATCGGCGTGGTCGGCATCTCGCGCGATCTAGGCCAACCCGACAGCCGTCACTCGGCGTACGAACGCCTGAGCCAGGTGATGGACCACATGCAGGCCAACTTCGGCGACAACCTGCGCGTGCAGCGCCTGGCCGACTTGGCCGGTTTGTCGGTGGCGCAGCTGGAGCGGCACTTCCGCCGGGTGTTCCAGGTGACCCCGCAGCAACTGCTGACCAAGCTGCGCATCGAATCGGCGATGCGGCTGCTGTACGGCGACGACAGCATCGCTAGCGTCGGGCAACGCTGTGGCTTTGCCGACCAGAGCGCATTCGCTCGCCAGTTCAAAGCCACGGTCGGCATGACCCCTCGCGATTACCGCGCGCTCAAAGGCCGGTTGTAAGCATGCAAGCAGGCGTCGACACATCGCTTGCGCAAATGCTGAATTCGGCAGGATGTATGGCGACCTGGCGATGCCGTTTACGTTGCCCAGGCAGCGACACTGCGGCACACCAGATGTTGCCCCGGATTCAGGCTGCGCTGAAGGTCGGGTCAAGGCGGCGCAGGGGTCCGAATGGTAGAATTTCGGGTTTCCCCTACTGCGTTGCCAATGGCCAGCTTTTTCCGCCGCAACAAGCCAACCACGCCCGACAGCTCGCGTACTTCGCGCTACAGCCTGGAAGAACTGGCAGCCGCATTCCCCACCGCTCCGTCTGCCGCCACGCCGGCATCGCCGGGCGAGGCAATGCCGACTGCCGAGCGCAGCACGACACAGACGCCGGCGCCGGTTGCGACGCCTGCACCTGCTGTACCCGCACGCACTGAACCTGTTACGCCGGCATCGGCAGTAACGACTCCTGCCGCGGCACCGGCCCAACAGCTTGCGCAGGACATCGCCGCGCGCACCGCCGAGGCGCAGAGCATCGCAGCCGTACCGACGGCATCCGCGCCGCCGGCAACGCCCGCGCATTCCGCTTTGCAGGCGCCGTCCGATCCGATTCCGTCTAGCGCGCCGAACGGCCCCGCATCGATTGTGGTGCCACCGGTTGTTGTGCAACCGCAGACCACGCTGGTGCCGCCTGCCGCTGCGCCTGTGCGCTCTGTGCCGCCGTCGCAGAGCGCCGCTCCTTGGGTCGCTGCACCATCGGTCTCGGCACCGCCGGTCGCCGCTTCGCCCGTCGCAACACCTGTGCCTACAGCTACACCGGTTGCCGCAACCCCGGCCGTCACTCCCTCTGTGGTGACCGAACCAGCCATCGTCACCGCCCCGACGGCGGCGCAGGACAGCGACAGCATCGTCGGCCAGCGCGACACCCTACCGGCCGCGCCGGCCGGCAAGCCGGGTTGGCGCGAGCGTCTGCGCAACAGCACCTTCGCGCGTAGTTTCGGTGGGCTGTTCTCGCGCAACCCCAAGCTTGACGACGATTTGCTCGACGAGATCGAGACCGCGCTGATCACCGCCGACGTCGGCATCGGCGCTACCACTGCGTTGGTGGAAGGCCTGCGCAAGCGCATGAATTCGCGCGAGTTCGTCGACGCGCAGGCGATGTTCAAGGCACTGCGCGCCGACCTGATCGCGCTGCTGCAGCCGGTCTCAAAGCCGTTGATCATCGACCGCTCGGCCAAGCCATTCGTGGTGCTCACTGTCGGCGTCAACGGCGTCGGCAAGACCACCACCATCGGCAAGCTCGCCAAACGCTTCAAGGACGAAGGCAACAGCCTGATGCTGGCCGCCGGCGACACCTTCCGCGCTGCTGCAGTCGCGCAATTGCAAGCCTGGGGCGATCGCAACGGGGTAGCCGTGATCGCGCAAGGACAGAACGCCGATGCCGCATCTGTCGCGTTCGACGCACTGCAGGCCGCCAAGGCACGCGGCACCGATGTGCTGATTGCCGATACTGCCGGCCGCCTGCACACCCAGACCGGCCTGATGAACGAGCTCGGCAAGATCCGCCGCGTACTCGGCAAGATCGACGCCGCTGCCCCCCACGAAGTGTTGATGGTCATCGATGGCACCACCGGCCAGAACGCCATCTCGCAGCTGCGTCAGTTCCATACCGCGGTCGGCGTCAGCGGCCTGGTCGTGACCAAGCTCGATGGCACCGCCAAAGGCGGCGTGGTGTTTGCATTGGCACGCGAGTTCAACATTCCGATCCGCTTCGCAGGCATTGGCGAGCGCCCGGAAGATCTGCGCGTGTTCGATCCAGTGGCCTTCGTCGATGCGTTGTTGCCGCAAGCATTGGGCAGCTGATCGGCAAGCGCCTGCCGTCGTCATGACCTCCACCGCCAGCAGACCTCATGCCCGCCGACTACGCCGCTCCCGCCGCTGATGCTTTCGTCGACCGTCTGCTGCACTGGTTCGACGGCCACGGTCGCCACGATCTGCCCTGGCAGCATCCGCGTGCACCGTACCGGGTGTGGTTGTCGGAAATCATGCTGCAGCAGACACAGGTTGCGGTGGTCATTCCGTACTTCCAGAAGTTCGTCGCCAGCTTCCCGACCCTGGCCGACTTGGCCGCAGCCGACAACGACACGGTGATGGCGCACTGGGCCGGGCTGGGCTACTACGCACGTGCACGCAATCTGCATGCCGCTGCCAGGCAATGCGTCGCCTTGCATGATGGCGAGCTGCCGCGCGATTTCGCCGCACTGCTCGCGCTACCGGGTATCGGACGCAGCACGGCAGGCGCCATCCTCAGCCAAGCCTGGAAAGACCGCTTTCCGATCATGGATGGCAACGTCAAACGGGTGATGACGCGCTTCCACGGCATTGGCGGCTACCCCGGCCTGCCGGTGGTCGAAAAGCAGTTGTGGCAGTTGGCCTCAACGCATGTGGCGCACGTTCCGGCCGGTCGCCTGGCCGACTACACGCAGGCACAAATGGATTTCGGCGCCACGCTTTGCACGCGTACAAAACCGGCGTGCGTGCTGTGTCCGCTGCAGGACGATTGCGTGGCACGGCGCGATGGACTGGTCGAAGCGTTGCCCACACCCAAGCCCGGCAAGCAATTGCCCGAACGCGAGGCCACCGCGCTACTGCTCGAAAATGCAGACAAGCACATCCTGCTGCAACGCCGTCCGCCGACCGGCATCTGGGCCTCGTTATGGACGCTACCGCAAGCCGGGACCGACGCCGGCATGCGCACATGGTTCGCAACGCATATCGATGGCGACTACGAGCGCGCCGATGAGATGCCGCTGATCGTGCACACCTTCAGTCATTACCGCTTGCATCTGCAGCCCTTGCGCATGCGCAAGGTCGCGCTGCGCGCCGCCGTGCGCGACACTGACGACCTACGCTGGGTTGCCCGCGCCGATCTCGGATCGCTGGGCTTGCCGGCGCCCATCCGCAAGCTGCTCGACGCACTCTAGAGCCGATGTCGAAACGGCGAGGTGCGCCGGCGCGCAGCAGCATACGCAACTCGTACACTGCGGTTCTGAGCGCGCCATCTAGCCAGCGGACAATCGCTCGTTACGTTTCGCCAGCCGCTCCAGGCGCGCACTTCAATACGTAAAGTATTCAAAGGAATCCGCATGTCCCGCACCGTGTTCTGCCAGTACCAGCAAAGCGATACCGAAGGCCTGGATTTTGTGCCGTATCCCGGCGAACTCGGCCAGCGCATCTTCGCGCAGATCGGCAAGAGTGCCTGGCAAGCATGGCTGGCGCACCAGACCATGTTGATCAACGAAAACCGGCTCTCGCCGCGCGACCCCAAGCACCGCGCCTTTCTCGAAGCCGAGCTGCGGAAGTTCCTGTTCGAGCGCAACGCCGACAAGCCGGAGGGCTATGTCGCGCCGTTGAATGAGGAGTAACAGCGGCTAGGTGGCGGTCAAGCGCATGACGAGCACTCGTCACGTGCTGTTAGGGAAGCTCTGAACAACGCCCCCAGATGCGCGACACTACACACCTACGTTGAGGAGTGATCCATGCAACTGACGTTTGGTGACGCCGAGGGCCTGGGTAAGCGCAAGCAGACCCGCCGGGAAATCTTCCTGGCCGAGATGGAGCAGGTCGTTCCGTGGCAGCGGTTGCTTGCGCTGATCGCACCGCACTATCCGGCGTCGGGACGGCCAGGTCGGCAGCCGTACGCACTGGCCACGATGTTGCGGATTCATCTACTGCAACAGTGGTACGCGCTGAGCGATCCGGCGATGGAAGAAGCGTTGCATGAGATCCCGAGCTTGCGGCGTTTTGCCCAGCTCGGTGGGTTGGACAACGTTCCTGACGAGACCACGATTCTCAATTTTCGTCGTTTGCTGGAGACCCATGGCCTGGCCGCGCGGATGCTGGAAGCGGTCAACGCGCATCTGGCGCGCAAGGGTCAAAGTCTGCGCTCGGGCACGATCGTCGATGCAACCCTGATCGCTGCGCCCAGTTCGACCAAGAACGCTGACCACGCGCGCGATCCTGAGATGCACCAGACCAAGAAAGGCAAGCAATATTACTTCGGGATGAAAGCGCACATTGGAGTAGACGATGTGTCCGGGTTGGTGCACCACGTGGAATGCACGGCGGCCAACGTTGCCGATATCACGCAGGCGCACAAGCTGCTGCATGGCAAGGAAGACACGCTCAGCGGGGATAGCGGTTACACGGGGCTGGACAAGCGCGCGGAGATGGCGCGCAAGCGCAAGTTGCGCTACCTGATTGCAGAGAAGCCGTCCAAGCTCAAGCAGATCAAGAACGCGCGCGAGTTGCAGTGGGCCCAGCGCTGGGAGCACACCAAGGCCAGCCTGCGGGCGAAGGTGGAACATCCATTTCGGGTGATCAAACGCCAGTTTGGTTACGTCAAGGTCCGCTATCGCGGCCTAGCGAAGAATACCGCGCAGGTGCTGACGCTGTTTGCGCTATCCAATCTATGGATGGTGCGCCGGCAGTTATTGCCGGCCAAGGCATAATGCTGTCCGGCGGCAGCTGAAGCCGCCAGATAAGCGCAAAATCTCGTCTTACATACCCAATTTACGCGTTACTGGCGCTCTCTATGCTGATATTTTTAGGTGTTGAGAGTTGTTCAGACCTTCCTTAAGGGTTGAGCAGCTGATCAATGCTTGCATTGGACCTCTGGACCAACATGTTAGACCCACCCCTCTCGCCGGGGCGCTTCAGATTGCGACGTTCCAAATTTTGAAGACTCACTTAGAGGCCCCGCAGCAGGAGGAAGACCTTACCTCAATGCTTTTGGGCGCGTATGTCAGCGCGACGACTTGGGTTCTTGAAATCCTCGAATCCGGTGAAAGTGCCGGACTGACGTGGGGCCATCACAACAAGCACGGCAGCAGTGACAAAAGTGAGGGGAGCACAGGTGCGGATTTCTCTTTGCTAATCAAATTCGGCGATGAGTTTGCGAGGGCCGCTGTATTTCAGGCGAAGCGCAGCGACAGCGACGACACAGTTGGCATTCATCGTATCGCGCCATATCGCGCGCAGACTCGCAAGCAGCCTGAACGACTGCCTGAGCCTCAGATGCTTAGACTGGTCAGTCATGGACTCAAGATATCTGCGTCCACAGACGAGAGCAATCTGGATTGGCTGCACTACTGCGCCTACGGACCTACCTCCTTTTTCTGCATACCGCTAACTCAGGCAACTCAGACTCTCGTCAATTACAGGCTGACGAAGACTACTGCTGACTCAGCTCTTCTACAGTTCCAGACCGACAACTCGGAAGACCCTTCACTCCATGGAAAGTTGAAGGCGGAGGGTGAGCGCCTTTACAAAAACCATCGAAACGACGCTATGAGAAGGGACGAGCACACGCGCGAGCTTCTTCATCTGCTAGCGTCTGGCGCTTCTTCCGAGCCTGAATCTGAATACGATGTGCCTGGGTGGCTTACGTTAAGAACGGCATCTGCGATCGGTGGCTTCGTAGAAAGCTTTTCAAATGACGTCAAGATCGTTGAGCTCAACGGAAGCTCAGCCCCGGGTCCCACCGCAGACGCTACTATTATCAATCAGCTCAACGACGCCTTGAAGAGCTATAAGTCGCCCGCTTCATCCGTCCGCTCTGCGTCGCCCAGGCCCCGCAACCGCGGATAGATTCTCTGTCAAAACAACGAGAACCCCGAAGAGCGGGCCCGCCAAGTGGCGGCGCTCAAACGATTCAATCCACCGGTGGTGCTTCCGAAATACGAGCGCGGTCATTTCAAGAAGCAGCTGGGCAAGGATGCGAAGTTCTACCCATAAGAAAGTGATACATACATCCGGGCAGTAAACCTTGTCGCCCTCAGATAAGTCCAGGCAGCGCCTAGATATGGAGGAAAACGGATGCGCCGTAAAAACGTCTGGATCAAATCCACTTTAGTGAGCTAGCCTTGCCACGCTTTGTTGGCGACCAAGTGCTTGCGCGCACGCATGGGGGCCGCCTGTTACGGATGATTCTTCCCGCCTCTCCGCTACGGCAACGAGAATGTGGAGGTCGGCCACCAGCCTCCTGGCGATATTCAATTAGCCGGCCGAGATGGAGTCTAGGATCAAAATTTGGTTGGACTTTGCTGGCATGCCTATTACCGTCTTGTGCGAAGTCTAGAGGCCAGTGCCCTGAATCCTCGGAATGCCTTCGGATCCTTTCGCCATCAGGTCCTTGAGGCTTTCCTGGTCAAAAAGTGGAAGATGGGTCGCGGGTCCAAGTAAGGCGCCAAACGCATGGCGCTCTCCTGACAGGCTCTTGCTGACTACTCCGCGAATGACTGCCCCATCGCCTCCGAGAATCGGACTACCACTCATCTTGCCAGGGATCCTCGCGTCGAACTCAAAACACGGGCCGGGCGTAGACACAGAGCGCGTCTGAGCATTGTCCAGATGGACGGCGGTAGTCGTGCCAACCGAGACGTATAGGTCTTGGCTAAACTGGCCCAACACGACTGCACCATCAACATAGCGAACCGGGATATCGTCCATCTCCGCATAGCCAATCGCAAACACCTGTTCCGACACCTCTACAGGCCTGAGTGAAAGGTTCAGGGGCTGATACGCCCCACCGGGATGCGGCAAAAGCCGGCATATAGCCACATCGGTGTCAAAATCCACCCGATCCCGTTCGTGGAAGAGCGGACTTTCCTTCCAGCCTCCCCAGAACCTACTGGACTGAAATGGGGCGAACCGGACAGCGCTTGGGCCGTAGCCCGTAGACGGCAAGGGAAAGAGAACTCCCATCTGAATATTACCGTCAAAACGGACTGCTCCATTTTCATTGATAGCACCGCCATAACCAGAATCTTCTGGGTCTAGGAGCACATGGGCTGCCGTCATGACCAAGCCGGATGCACTGATCACGAAAGCAGTTCCAATGACTCGAAGAAAAGAAGCTCCGGCAACAAGGGCAACAACAGGAACAATGCTTTGTTTAAGAAAGCTGTTGATAGAACCCGTAGACTCAACAAGCTGCCCGAAGCTAAAACTCCTATGAGTCGTCGGAAACTCGAACCGGTTCGCTATCCGAAAATAGTCCTCCCCATATCCCTGCGCAGGCAAGAGCTTTAAAGGACGCAACTGAGCGATCTTCCACTCGCCTACCGAGCTCTTCTCCCAAAGCGTCTTCAGAATCTCCACGCCCGGCTCGACTGACATTGAGCATCACTCTGAGCCAACAGGCATGACAACGTTTCCGCCCATAGAAAAAGTCATTTCAAACACCTTTTCCCCCGTCCCCTGGACCACGCAGGCTGCTCGCTCCAGACTCCCCATTGGCACGTTTTCTTCAAAATATTTAATGAAAATCTTCGTGACTTCAAAAACAGCTGCGGGCGTTGGCTTGGTTCCAGGCATGTCAACAATAAGATGACTACTTCTTAGAATACCTTCGCCAACTGCCTTATAATCGAAGTTTATTTGATACACAACCTTTGCTCCCGCCTTATTTGCAGATTCCATATGCCTACCCACAAGTTCCTTTGAGAACATCGGGCTTGCTGCCTTTTGAGAAATTTCTTGCGCTACCAAAGCAGAGAAAAGCGCCAAGGCATGGGCTTCTTGCTGCCGCTCTGGCCGCCATGCGCCCTTACGGCGAACATTGTTGTGAAAGTAGATTCCGCGCTGTTCAACCAGATGATCTATCAGTCCATCAACACTATCTGGCAACGACAGCAGTTCTGATAGCTTATTGATTCGAGCAACATCAAAGCTCTTAAGATGCTCGAATGCTTGATGCACCATATTCTTGAATTCAACATCTGCCTTGAGAACGCTCTTAAGGGCGACGGTTTTGAAATGCCCACCACCATACAACGCCTCAATCAATAGAAAATAGTATCTAAATGAGTCTATGTATCGCTTCTCACCCATTGCATGGCGAGCACTTGATACTAAAGTGGCTTCAAAGCGGGGCCCGGAGGTCCCTTCGGCGCAAAAAATAGCTCGACTCAATAAATCGAAGAGAATTGGAAGATTAGGAACGTGCCTTCCCGACTTGAATGACTTAACTTCTATTTTTCCATCTTCTTCCGGCGTCTCCGCCTCGTAGAATGCCTCAACTTCGTCCATCTCGAGTGCAATATCAAAGTAGCAACTGAGGAAAGCCATTGCATCGACAAGCTGCACTCGAATAAATTCAACATTATGATCCTCATTCACCAGACGGAAATTTCCTCCCGGCTCTTGCACTAATTTAGGCGCCAAGTTTACCGGCTGGCCGGTAAAAACAACCTCCAGCGCCACGGCAATTCCCGCCTCTTCGCGAACTCGGCATACCCCTGCTTGAAATGGGATCTCCCAATGGTCGGGGATGATGATCCGGCGGGTGAAAGGAATGACGTATCGGGCGCGCATTCGGAATCACTTATGGTTAAGGGGATTCACTTCTTTTCGAGCTTTTTCTTGACCAATGTGACAATTTGAGCTCGTTCGTCACGTGACAATTCGGAAAGCGCCAACACCACCTCTGCGGTCGCTTCATCTTCCGCCACCAAGTAGGCCATAGGCACTCCAAGTGTCTCGGCCAGCTTCCCTAGCCCATCCAGGTCAATGCCACTGGTCTCGTTCTCATAGCGATTAACCCGGCTGCTGGCCAACTTCTTATCAAGCCCCATCAGCACCCCCAAAGCCCGCTGGCTTGGGATGCCTTGCAGTTCCCGAGCCTGTTTCAGGCGGGCAGCAAAGAGAGCTCGGGGGGAAGCCTTCGGCACGTGAACGAATGTTGAAAAGTTGGCCGGACAGCATGACTTACTCCTCCACTGCATGGCAGACTCTTCATGAAATGTAGCACCCTCCACCAACACACGGGGATTTCATGGACATCGCAAGGATCGCAGGCGCAGCCCTGCTCGCATTGACCGTGGCCGGCGTCGCCCGGGCCCAGGACACCCAGCCGCCAAAGCCCGGCTTTTTGCGCCAGCTGGGCGGCAGCTTGAAGGACGCAGGCCAGCGGATGGTCGGCATCCAGCCAAACGCTAGCGGCAAGGCCAGCAGTCAAGGGGCTGGCTTCATTTATGTCCCCATCGGTGGCGACGGGAAGCTGCCCAGCCTCTTCAAAGGCGACAACCACCAAGCGGCGCAGGGCGGGAAGCTGGAGTGGCCCCGAGTCGCGTTGACCTTCACTGAGTGGGGCGCCTCCCTGCCCTGCTGGACCGCGGAAGCCCGCATCTGGACCACCCCGACGGCCTCAACCACCGAGACCTTCCGCACCTGCTTCGATGCCGCCTTGACCGAGACCGACGACCTGGGCGAAGTGGCCGAGCTCAACAACTCAGCGCTGTGGAAAGGCCGGGACTCGCTCAGCGGCATCCGGGTGCCGCCCAGCAAGCCGAACACGGGCGCCCAGCGTTCCACCGGTCCCAACCCGCCGGCGCAGCCCTTTGTTGTCAACGTTTCCCGCGCTGGCGTGTCTGATCGCGCCGTCGATGTCGCCCTGCGCGTCGCCTGGGTCTCGGGATTCCTCCAGACCGCGGACCTGCACCCGGGCCCCTCCGGAATGCTGACGCCCTTCAAGGACACGCGGCTTTGGATCGCCGCCTTTAAGCCCGACGGGAACCGCGACAAGTAACCCCGCCTCCTCCTCCCCACTCCCTCTCGCTCTCAAAGGACAGACATGAAACACGCAAGGATCGGCTTGGTCGCGTTGACCATGGCCCTGGGCCTGACCGCCTGCGGCGGCAAGCCTTCGTCTGACAATGCCAAGAAAGCCTTTGTCCAACTGCTGAAGGACAGCGGCGCCGGACAGGTCACTGACGTCCAGCAATTCGAGCTCTCCGGCTGCGTTGAAGCGGAAGGCGCCGAGGGCTACCGCTGCGATACCCGCGGCCAAGCGGTGCTCAACATCGAGGGCCGGCAGGTGCCTATTCCTGTCAGCAAGAATCTTCGCTACGTGCGCGAATCGGGAACTTGGAGGGCCTACGCCAAATGAGCGCGCCTCCTCTGCTTGCCCAGCCGGTGCCCGCCCGGCGCAAGCTCATGACGCCACGGGACCGGTTCTTTTGGTGGTATTCGGGTGCCCTGCTTCTCACTGGACCTTTTGGGTTCGTCATTGGGCCAGTGATGGCCCAACGCGGAAACCGGAAGGCGGCTCGCCTCTATCCGGCAGAGGCCCGGATGTCCCAGGCGCGGGACAAGGGCTTTGCGTGGTGGCAGTGGTGGGCCATGACGGTGCTGACCCTGATGGGCGCGTTTGGGGCCTTCGCCGTGCTGAGTGGGCTGCCGATGTTTTTGTTCGTGATGTATGCGCAGCTCACGCAGTGAGAATGCTTTGCATATCGCCTTAAAAAGCCCGGGATGCCCGGGCTTTTTATCCTAATGGACCCTCTCAATACAGCGACATGGGAACCATTGAGCACCGAAACTTTTAGAAATATTTAGCACTTTGGTAAACCAAGATTCGACTGCTAACTTCGCCGAAAGAGGTCAGCTCCAGCCCGGACCCTTCTGATCTTATGCACAGCACCAATCGATTTCATGCAAGAACTTCAAGCCCTTTTCTCTTAACAAGATTAAGCAGCTTCATCGCCGCGCCATCTGGCTTCTTGTCGCCGCGCTCCCATTGGGACACGCTACTTTTGCTCACATTGAGATAGGTCGCCAGCACCGGTTGCGATACTCGAGATTTTTTCCTGATGCTGACAATCTGCGCCGGACTCAACTCCTCAACAGGAGCAAGACACATCTCATCAAACTCTCGCATCGTTTCTACCTTGACCACGCCAGCACGATGTAGGTCAGCGACAGTCTCGTGAATAGAAGCCATAATTCCGCTTTCCGCAGCAGACTTCTTGGCACGCACCTCGGCGCCAACCTTAACACCATCCATTTTCTTAACAATTACGTCGATCTTTTTAATTTTCCTGCCGTTGCTCACGATCATCTTGCACCTCCTCTATAGCTCCATCCTCAACCGCTTTCTGAATTTCTTGCTCACCCAACCCACTTAGGACCTTACCCAGAGCCTGAAGAGCTTTTAGCTCTTTTGGACTGATATTGTCTTTTTTATTTTTTGGAAATCCATGAAGGAAAAATACATGGCTATCAGTAGCGCAAGAAACGATTACCCTGTAACCGGAAGACTTACCACCTCCATCTCGGGCTACCTGAACCGCCCCGGGATTTCGGGAGGCTGTTTGGTTTGAGTCACGCCGCTTTGGCGTAACCGGCCTGTTGTCGATAGTAAGCCTCTTCGGCTTCCGCTGGCGGAATGTTCCCGATCGACCCCAGCAAGCGTTTGTGGTTGTACCAGTCCACCCAATCCAGCGTGGCCAGTTCCACATCCTGGCGGTTGCGCCACGCGCGCCGGTGGATCACCTCGGCCTTGTACAACCCGTTGATCGTCTCGGCCAACGCGTTGTCATAGCTATCGCCCACGCTGCCCACCGACGGCTCGATCCCGGCGTCGGCCAGCCGCTCGGTGTAGCGGATCGACACATACTGCACGCCGCGGTCGGAGTGGTGGATCAGGCCGCCTTCGGTTGGACGACGCGCATGCAGCGCCTGCTCCAGCGCGTCCAGCACGAAGTCCGTGTGCGCCGTCTGCGACACCTTCCAGCCCACGATCCGCCGTGCGTACACGTCGATCACGAAGGCCACGTACACGAACCCGGCCCAGGTCGAGACATACGTGAAGTCGCTGACCCACAGTCGGTTCGGCGACGGCGCATGGAACTGTCGGTTCACCTTGTCCAGCGGGCACGGCCGCTTGTCGCTGATCGTGGTCTTGACCACCTTCCCGCGTACCACGCCGCGCAGGCCAAGTGCGCCCATCAGTCGCTCCACCGTGCAGCGGGCCACCGCATAGCCCTCGCGCTTGAGCTGCCGCCAGACCTTGCGCACGCCGTACACCTGTCGGTTCTGCTCCCATACCCGCCGGATCTGCGGGCGCAGCGCCTGGTCCTTCCACCAGCGGTTCGGGCGCAAGTTCGCGTCCGCTTCCCGCTGCGCGTGGCGGTAATACGTCGACGGGGCAACCTGCAGCACCTTGCAGATTGGCTCGACCCCGTGAACATCGCAATGTTCGGTCACGAACGTGGTCAGGGCTTGAAGCGGCGGTCGAGCTCCGCCTGGGCAAAATACGCGCTGGCCTTGCGCAGGATCTCGTTGGCTTGCCTCAGCTCGCGCACTTCGCGTTCCAGCGCTTTCATCCGCGTCCGCTCGTCCGTCGTCAGCCCCTGACGCTTGCCGGCATCACGCTCGGCCTGACGCACCCAGTTGCACAGCGTCTGCGACGAACAGCCAATCTTCCCGGCAATCGATTCGATCGCCGCCCACTGCGAGCCGTACTCGCCCTGATGCTCCCGCACCAGCCGAACCGCGCGCTCTCGCACTTCCGGTGAATATTTCGTCTTGCTCATCGCCCCATCTTCTCAAGAGTTGGAGCCTCCCGAAATCCCGGGGCGGTTCAACCCTTTGCTTAAACAGCCCCCCTCCCAAATCAGCATCGAAGTTGCCAGCCTGAATATCCTCTGCGGCATCATGCAGCTCTCCACCGCCCACAGAGTTCTTTCTAGCAAATCTACCAAACGTCTTCACATTGAATAACGCCATCTTCTGACCCCAAATGTATCACTAGGTGCTACACATGTCAACCCACAGGTTTAGGCCTTGGAAAGGAAGACACTGTAGTTGAGAACGATTAGCCCAGGGGAGTGTTGACCTAAGCCCTTCAGCTTTTCGAGAACGGTAAAATCGCGGCTGTAAGTGGCATGATGCTCGTCGTCTAACTCATGACCCACTATTTGCGCCCTAAGCTCGGACACGACCCCCACCCCCTGCAGCTCCTGGATAAAAGTCTTCCTGAGCGAATGGAAGCCCCGCTTTGCAGGCTCCCAGTCCTTGCCTACCTCTGCCAAGTGCCGACTAAACGCCTTGGTGATCCAATTGCCCTGCCCATTGACAGCAGTGGCCTTTGCCGCGGGGAACAATCTCGTTTCACCGGCCACACGCTTGCCATCGACCCAATCCAGGAAGCCCATCTTGAGGATCTCAGGGTGTAGCGGCACCGTCCGAAGGCTGACCTCGGTTTTCACTTTCTGGTGCTCGCCTTCGTCTGAGATGCGGATACAGGGGATGCCGTCCTCCTCGAACACGTCTCGGACCAGCAACTGGCCGACCTCTGACGCCCTCGCCCCCGTATAGAGTCCCAAGAGGGAGGCCCAGCGGGCCGACTCGGACAGCTTCGCAAGCGCCTCGGGGGCAAACAGGGCTTGGATCTGGGCCCTGTCGTAGGCCTTGAACCCCAGCTTCTTTCGGGCCCGCTTCTCACGCTGGGAATAGCTGACATGGCCGGAGGCAGGATTGTCGCCCTTCGGGTAGTGGCCCGACGCCATGGCCCACTCGAAGAAGCCACCTTTGCCACCGATGTAGCTCTGCTTGTTCGTGAGGGTTGGCGTGGAAGCGCCCTTCTCGCGCATGTCTTGATACCACCGCGCCAGGTCGGACCGGGTGATGGCATGGACCTTGGCCTTCGGGCCAAGGAATGCCACCAGCGCCTCGATGGCTGTTTTTTTGATCGTGTAGGTCTTGGGCAGCGTCGAACCCTTGAGGGTGGCAAGGAACGCGTCCCGAGCCTTGCCCAAGGTCATCGTTTCAAGTGCTGGCACAGAGGCTTGCCTCACAGGACTGGCTTGGTGCGACGCTTCGAATGCGTTGAAGGCCGCCACCGGGAGCCGCGACGCTTGGGCGGTTGCCCCACCCCGTGCTTCCAGTTCCATCAGCTGCCGATAAAGCCTCAGGTCCTTCGGGCTGTCGATCTGCCATTGCTCGGTCACCGTCCCATCCGGTTGGCGGGTGCGGTTGAGCGTCAGCTCCTGGAGGTTCTCGGCGCTCGTCAGTCGAGCGATGAGCAGGTCAGCGTCCGTCTTGCTCAGCTTGGCCACGCGTTGATCCTTCAACTGTGCGAAGAGCCGAGCATAGCCCGCCCCAAGCACCACCGCACGCACATGCGCTTGCGCCAAGTCCTTCGTTTGCAAAGTGCGTTTGATAAGCCGGCAGCCCATCACGGTTTGCAAATCGACGGGCACACGTTGGACAAACGACCAACGACCGGTCGGAGAACGGCTCAGATGATGAGGGATGCGCATGCGAGTGTTTCCTCTGCATGCTTCCTGCCTTCCAATCCAACCAAGTCAGATTTTTATGTTAAAAATCAATGGCTTAGAAGTGAATGGCGGAGAGAGTGGGATTCGAACCCACGGAAGGTTTGACCCTTCGCCGGTTTTCAAGACCGGTGCCTTAAACCGCTCGGCCATCTCTCCGATGCTGCTTTGCTTGATCGCCAACGGCATCGGCTGATCACGCGCGCGCCACGCGCTGTGCTGGTTGCGCCTGTCGGTGTGCCGCCAGTTGTGCGGTATCACCAACACCGGGATTGCTCCCAGGCGCGCATTCTCGCATGCCCGGGCGCGCTTTGCTAAGCGATGCAGCTCTGCTAAGTGCCGCAGCCTGCTGAGCGGCGCGTTGATCAACCGGCTTCAGCGACCAAGCGCGCTGCGGTGCCGGCGGCGCGCTTGAGCTTTTCGGCCAATTCGGCGCAGTTGCCGCCGCAATCCAGACGCGAGCGCTCGATTTCCTGCGGCAGATGCTCCGCCAGGAAATCGATGAACACGCGCACCGCCGGCAACAAGCCGCGACGCGAGGCGAACACTGCGTGGCAGATACCTTGCGGCAGCGACCAGTGCGGCAGCACCACCTCCAGCTCGCCACTGCGCACCGCTTCGGCGCAGACGGTTTCCGGCAGCATGGTGATGCCGAATCCATCGCGTGCCATCGACTGCAGTAGCGGGAAATCGAAACCGGCCAGGCGGGGCTGCAGGTCCACGCGGCGCATTTCGCAGTTTGGCCCGTGCAGTTCCCAGCGCTGATGCGCTTCGTCCTCGCTGGTGCTCATGGTGGTGTGCTTGGCCAGCTCGCTCGGGTCCTTGGGGCGCCCGGCGCGGTCCAGATATTTGGGGCTGGCCACCAACAGTTCCTGTATCTGGCCGAAGCTGCGCATCACCAAGCTGCCGTCGTCGTCCAGGCGCGAACGCACGCGCAATGCGATGTCGTAGCCCTCGTTGATCACATCAACGCGGCGATTGCTGATGTTGAGCTGCAGCCGCACCTTGGGATATTTGGCCAGGAATTCCGGCAATAGTTTGAGCAACTGGATCTGCGCCAGCGAGACAGGAACGCTAACACGTACAAGACCGCGCGGCTCGGCGCTGAGACGATCTACCACCTCGCGCGCAGCCTGGGCCTCGGCCAGCATGGTCTGGGCATGCCGGTGCACGCTGGTGCCGACGTCGGTGACCGCAAAGCGGCGCGTGGAACGCTGCAGCAGGCGCACGCCCAAGTCGGTTTCGAGTTGACTGATGCGACGGCTCAGGCGCGACTTGGGGATCCCGAGCGCACGCTCGGCCGCAGCGAAGCCGCCATGATCCACCACCATTGCGAAGTAATACAGGTCGTTCAGGTCGTGCATGGCGCAGGCATCCATGAATAGAACAATAAGAGATACTTAAGCACTTTTATTCCATCAGAGCAACGAGTTACTCTGCCTACCTCTGCGGCGCTGCCGCTTGCCGCAGGTCATCGCCATTCGATCATTCCCACGCTCAAGGCTTGGATCGATCGTATTGCGGTGGCCGGGCGCGCGTTCCACTCCACCGCAAACGACCCGGAGGGTCCGGCCGGCAAACGCCTCAGCATCGCCAGCGCGCGTGGCGGTATTTACAGCGGCCAGCAGAACGATTTCCAAGAGCATTACCTGCGACAGGCGTTCGGTTTGCTGGACATCCAGGGGACATCATGTTCGTGCGCGCTGGAGGCGTGGCGTATTCGCTACAGCATTGCAGCGATGCGCGACGCGTTGCGATAGGTTTAAAAAAACGGGCCATCACTGGCCCCGTTTTTCTTACATCAGCAGCTGCCCCAACGGCTCGGCGCGATCGAACGCCATCTTGCAAAACGCGCGGCATGCGAGCGAAAAATGCAGTTAACCTCGCACAATGCGCAGGCGCCACGTTCGACGTACTAACCACTTCAAACAGCTAAAAACAATCGCAGCGCAGGCGCGGATGCAGATTAAGCGCCCCGGGTGCGCGCGCCAGGCGGCTGCGCAACCGCGCTGATCGCAGCGTGTCCGTCGCAGCGCTTACCCGATTCGCTCGATCCCGCCCATGTACGGACGCAGCACCTCAGGTACATCGATCGAGCCATCGGCGTTCTGGTAGTTCTCCATCACCGCGATCATCGCGCGGCCCACGGCGGTGCCCGAGCCATTGAGCGTGTGCAGCAACTCCGGCTTGCCGCTGACCGGGTGACGCCAACGTGCCTGCATGCGCCGCGCCTGGAAATCGCCGCAATTGGAGCAAGACGAAATTTCGCGATAGGTGTGCTGCGAAGGCAGCCATACTTCCAGATCGTAGGTCTTGATCGCAGAGAAGCCCATGTCGCCGGTGCATAGCAGCACCTTGCGATACGGCAGGCCGAGTTTTTCCAGCACCACTTCGGCGCAGCGCGTCATGCGCTGATGCTCGCTGTCGCTGTCTTCCGGCGCGCAGACGGTGACCAGCTCGACTTTTTCGAACTGATGCTGGCGGATCATGCCACGCGTATCGCGTCCGCCGCTGCCGGCTTCGGCACGGAAACACATCGAATGCGCGGTCATGCGCAGCGGCAGACGCTCGGCGGCGAGGATCTCCTCGCGCACGATATTGGTCAGCGGCACTTCGGAGGTGGGAATCAGATAGTAAGAGGGCTCAGGATCTATCTCACCAGTGGGCACATAAGCATCTTCACCAGTCTCTTCGTCGGTCAGAGATTGGTATTCATCGTCATATATCCGGAACAGATCATCCTCGAATTTGGGCAACTGACCTGTACCAAACATTGAATCTGCATTGACCAGCAGCGGTACGTTGGTTTCTTCGTAGCCGTGCTCGCCGACATGCAAGTCGAGCATGAATTGCGCCAGCGCGCGGTGCAGACGCGCAACCGGGCCACGCAACACGGTGAAGCGCGCGCCCGACAACTTGGCTGCGGCTTCGCCGTCGAGCCAACCGTTCGGCGCACCAAGCTCCACATGATCCTTGACCGCGAAGTCGAACTGCCGCGGTGTGCCCCAACGCGATTGCTCGACGTTATCTGCCTCACTTTTTCCAAGGGGCACGTCTGCATGCGGTAGGTTGGGAATCACCGCGTACAACTTCTCCAGTTTCGTCTGAGTGTCTTTTAGGTCGACTTGAGACCGCAGAAGTTCGTCAGCGAACCCGGCCACTTCGGCCATCAGCGCGGACACATCCTCGCCCTTGGCCTTGGCCTGCCCGATCGCCTTGGATTTGGAATTGCGCTGGCTCTGCAGCTGCTGCGTACGCACCTGGATGCGCTTGCGCTCGCTTTCCAGCGATTCCAGTTCCGCAGTGTCCAGAGAGAAACCGCGCGTGCTGCGCAGGCGCTCGGCAAGGTCGGCGAGATGTTGGCGAAGCAGGGCCGGATCTAGCATCGGGAATAGGTGCGTCAGTGGGATAGCGCGAGATTATCGCCTGTTCCGCCACCTGCTGTGATCGATTCACCGGGGCTATGCCAGAATTGCCTGGATCCTTCAGGTGAGCCCTATGTTCGCGCCCCGCCCTACGTCCGATCGTCAGATCGTCCTGCGTCTGCCCCGCCACACCCTGAAAATTGCCGGCATCGCCTTCGTTGGCGGCTTGTTGTTGTTCCTGCTGGTCTGGGCCACCGGCCGCAAGGACGACTTCTACAAAGCCTCGCAGGCCCAACCGGCTGCAGGTGCGCAGGCCGACGACAGTATCCAGCCGCTGCCCGCACCGTTGCCGGCCCAGGATGGCGCCAGCGATATGCCACAGACCAAGCCGCTGGAAGATACCCCGACACTGGTAGACACCGCGCCACCTGCCCCGCCCGCGCCGACGCCGTTGCCGGAAGACGCAGTTCCCGGCGCGCCTGACACCGACGCTTCTTCAACCGCTTACGTGGCCGGCGGCGATCGTCCGGCGCCGATGCAAGGCCAGATGCCGCCGCCGCGCTACCCCTCGGCCGCGTTAAGTCGCGGCGATGCAGGCGATGTGGTGGTACGGGTCGACGTGGACGCGGCCGGCAATCCGGGCGGCGTGACGCTGGTGCAGCGCAGCGGCTCGCGCGATCTGGACCGTGCGGCAATGGAAGCAGTGCGTCGTTGGCGCTTCCATCCGGCGCAGCGCGATGGCCAACCGGTTGCCGGCAGTCTGGATATCCCATTCGAGTTCAAGCCCGCGCCGTAATCGTGGCTGACGGATCCTCACGCGCAGTCGACGCACTGCGCGTGGGAAGCGCGGGAAAATACAGCGCGCGAGTGATGATTCCGCGTATCCACCGCGTCCGACTGGATTTAACGAAGCAGGACTATGAGCTTGACAAAGCTGAACATCTACCGAGGTTCAGCGCTTCATTAGCTCCTTGCCTTAGCTGCGCCTCAGGCGGCGCCGATGAGACTAGTCCGGTGATCCCAAAGATGCGCCGGGAGGTCGGCCATGTCCTTCAGCTCGAATTCCTCTTCACCCCACACTCAATCGTTGTCGCATCATGCCGCACACATCTGTGCTCGCACCCAGGGCACAGATCGCGACGGCGCGTCGCCATGGTTATGGGCAACCCTGATTGCCTTGCTGATCGCGGTGCCGACTTGGTGGTGGACAACGCACAGCGACGCGTCCTTTGCGACCGACACGCGCCCGTTGCCCGCGGCGAGCCGGCAGATCCTGCCCACCGCAGATGGCCCGCGCACGATAACCATGATCGCGCATCAACCCGTACGGGCACCGATCAGCAGCGAGGAAGCCAAGCCGCTGTCGGGCAACACAATGCCCAGCTATCCGCCACAAATTGCCCGTGCCGGCATCGAAGGCAGCCGTACCGCGCGTCTGCAGCTGGATGTGCAGGGTCTGGTGAGCGATGTCATCGTCGATCGCAGCGGCAGCGAGGACCCACGTCTGGATGCAGCGGTGGTGGACAGCCTGCGTCAGTGGCGCTTTGAACCTGCCACGCGTGACGGCCACGCTGTGGTGAGCAACGTGCAGGTGCCGGTGGATTTCAGCTCAGAGCGCTAATAGTGGCCATCGCACGGCCGTGATGCCACAAGGCGAGCGCGGCCGGTACCTGGGTGCGGTGCAGATCGCTCATAGACCGCGGTTTCCATACGGCACCCGCGCTCGACTCAATGCCGCTCACTACATCATGGTCAAGCCGCTTTAAGACCGAACCCAACGCCCTGCGCCAGCGTGTCGAAGCCCGGGAACGAGGTCGCAACATTGGCGACATCATTCACCTGCACACTGCCCGTGGACAGCTGCCCAGCAATCGCAAACGCCATCGCAATACGGTGATCGCCATGGCTTTCGATCACGCCACTGCCGATGCTGCTGCCGTGAATGGTGGCGCCATCCGACGTCTCGTCCACTTGTACGCCCAGCGTGCGCAGGCCGGTGGCCATCGCCGCTAGCCGATCGGATTCCTTGACCCGCAATTCGGCAGCGCCGGTGACGACGGTCTGGCCGTTCGCAGCAGCCGCAGCCACGAACAAGGCTGGGAACTCGTCGATCATGTCCGGCACCAGCGCTTCGGGAATCAGTGTGCCCTTCAGCGGTGCATAGCGCACGCGCAGATCGGCTACCGGCTCGCCGCCGTGTTCGGCATGATTCTGTTCAACGATGTCTGCGCCCATCAACCGCAACGCAGCGAGCAGACCGGTGCGACGCGGATTCAAACCCACCGCACGCAGTACCACTTCCGAACCTGGAATGATGCTGGCGGCGACAATGAAAAATGCTGCCGACGAGAAATCCGCCGGCACCGCGATATCGGTCGCGCGCAGGCGCTGGCCACCACGCAGACGCGCTTTGCCAGGCGAAAACTCGATCTCTACGCCGAATGCAGCCAACATGCGCTCGGTGTAATCGCGGGTGGGATGCGGCTCGGTCACCGAGGTCTCGCCCTGCGCGTAGAGGCCAGCCAGCAACACCGCAGACTTCACCTGCGCACTTGCGACCGGCGAGACGAAATCGATGCCGTGCAGCGCCTGCCCGCCATGCACGCGTAGCGGCGGCGTGCCGGCTTCTTCGGCGTCGATACGCGCGCCCATCTGCACCAGTGGACCGGTCACGCGTCGCATCGGTCGTTTGGACAAGGATTCGTCGCCCACCAAAACGCTATCGAAGCGCTGCGCTGCGAGCAGACCCGCGAGCAAACGCATGCCGGTGCCGGCATTGCCGCAGTCCAGTGCTTCGCTGGGTGGCTGCAAGCCGTCCACACCCACGCCATGCACGATGCGCTGCGAGGAAGACGGCGTTTCGATGCGCACGCCAAGCTTGGCGAAGATCGCCGCGGTGGAGCGCGTGTCTTCGCCTTCGAGGAAGCCATCGATTTGCGAAACGCCATCGGCAAGCGCGGCAAACATCACCGCGCGGTGCGAGACCGACTTGTCGCCAGGAATGGCCAGGCAGCCCTGCAGTGCGCTGCCGCGCTGCGCGATCCAATGTTGCGTGCTGTTGCTCATGCGTGTGATCCGATTACTGCGGCACCGCCAGAAGTGGCGATGCGCTTTGAAGAATGTCGCAGCACTGCCGTCACCATACGGATGTCGGCGCGCCGGATGTGGCCGGCTGTTTAAGCCGTGACGTTCACGTGACGCTCAGGGAATCGCTACCGGATACGAGCCCAGCACCTTGATCTGGGCCGAGTGTGCTTCCAGTTCGGCCAATGCCTGCTCCATTGCCTCGTCTTCCACGTGGCCGACCAGATCGATAAAGAAACCGTACTCCCACTTGGCCTGATGCGAGGGGCGCGACTCGATGCGATTCATACTGATGCCGTGGCGTGCGAACGGGCTGAGCACGTCGAACAACGCACCCGGCTTGTCGTGGATGAACACCAGCACCGAGGTGCGGTCGTGCCCGGACGAGGGAAAAATCTGCCGGCCAATTACTAGAAACCGCGTGGTGTTGTCGTCGTCGTCTTCGATCGACTTCATGATGACTTTCTTCAAGCCATACACGTGCGCGGCACTCTCGCCACCGATCGCCGCAGCGTCTTCGGCATTGCGTGCCCGGCGCGCACCTTCGGCGTTGCTGGACACCGCAATCTTCTCGACCTTGGGCAAGTGCGAGCGCAGCCAACCGGCAGTCTGCGCGAACGACTGCGGATGCGCGTAGATGCGCTCGATGTCTTCCAGCCGGCCATTGCGCGAGAGCAGATACTGGTGCACGCGCAGCTCAACTTCGCCGCAGATTTTAAGATTGGAGGTCAGGAACATGTCCAGCGTGACCTGGATGGTGCCCTGCCCGGAATTTTCCACCGGCACCACGCCAAAGTCGGCATTGCCGGCTTCCACTTCCTGGAACACTTCTTCGATGGTCGCCATCGGCAGACCCACGGCCGAACGACCGAAATGCTTGAGCACCGCCTGCTGGCTGAAGGTGCCCTCCGGGCCGAGGTAACCAATCTTCAACGGCTCCTGCTGGGCCAGGCAGGCAGACATGATTTCGCGATACACGTGCACCAGTACTTCATCGCTAAGCGGGCCTTCATTGCGGTCCACCACCATGCGCAGCACCTGCGCCTCGCGCTCGGGCCGGTAGTAATCCACCGCCGTGGCGAGCTTGCCCTTGGCCTTGCCGACTTGATGCGCAAAGTTTGCACGCTCGGCGATCAGCGCCTGGATGTTGCGGTCGATCTCATCGATCTTGGCGCGCACATCGGCCAGCACCGGCGCAGCCGTCGCCGAATTGCTTGCGGCCTTGGCTACAGGCTTATCCAAAGCCTTAATCGTAGCCTTGCTTGAAAAAGTGTCTGCGGATTTCTTTG
Organism: Xanthomonas fragariae; assembly: GCF_017603965.1. Taxonomy (NCBI): domain Bacteria; kingdom Pseudomonadati; phylum Pseudomonadota; class Gammaproteobacteria; order Lysobacterales; family Lysobacteraceae; genus Xanthomonas; species Xanthomonas fragariae. The sequence goes on from NZ_CP071955.1 coordinate 2,540,510, forward strand.
CCGACTTGGTCTTGCCGCCGGTGGCGGCAGTGGGCTTATTGGACTTGGGAGCCATCGCTCGGCATTCCTTGGAATAACGGCGCATGCGCCTGCGCGGCATACGCTGCAGGTGAATGAAGACTCAGCCGTGACGCTGCTGAAAGTCGTGCATGAAGGCCGCCAACGCTTGCGCGCCCGCCACCGGCATTGCGTTGTATAGCGAAGCACGAATGCCCCCGACCGCCTTGTGGCCCTTCAATGCCAGCAGGCCAGCCGTCTTGGATTCGCTGACGAACAACGCCTCCAGCTGCTCATCCGGCAGAAAAAACGGGATGTTCATGCACGAACGCGCTGCCGGCTTGACCAGGTTGCGATAGAAACGACCCGAACCATCGATCGCGCCATACACCAGCGCGGCTTTTTCGGCATTGCGACGGGCGAATTCTTCCACCCCGCCCTGCTCAAGCATCCACTTCACGGTAAGCCCGAGCAGATACCAGTTCCAGGTCGGCGGAGTGTTGAGCATCGAGTCGCGCGCGAGGTGCGAGGCGTAGTTGAAGATATCGGCCCGCGGCTGACCGGCGCGTTCGAGCAGATCGCGCCGCACGATAACCACTGAAATGCCGACCGGGCCGAGGTTCTTTTGCGCGCCGGCATAGATCAGCCCGTAGCGCGAGATCTCCAGCGGCTCGGAGGCGATCGACGAACTGAAGTCGGCGAATAACGGCAATGGGCCTACATCCGGCGTGTCGCGGAATTGGACGCCGTGGATGGTCTCGTTGGCGGTGATGTGCACGTATGCCGAGTGCGGCGACAAGGTCCAGCTGGCCACCGGCGGGATGTCGATAAAGCCGTCCGCCTGCCCATCGGCAGCGATACGCGCATCTACATACGTGGCTGCCTGCTTGATGGCAGTCTTGCCCCAGTGACCGGTGATCACATAATCGGCCGCTTGGCCGGGCGCGGCAAAATTCAGCGGCAGCAGCGCCTGGATGGTGGTGGCGCCACCAGCGGTAAACAGCACCGCGTAGTCGTCGGGAATCGACAACAAGGTGCGCAGGTCGGCTTCGGCCGCGGCCGCCACGGCCATGAAATCGGCGCTGCGATGACTGATTTCCACGATCGAGGCGCCGACGCCATTCCACTCGATCATCTCGGCCTGCGCCTGCCGCAGGACCGATTCCGGCAATGTCGCAGGGCCGGCACTGAAATTGAACGCGCGTGTCATGGCAAACCTTGTCGAGCTAGCCTTCTAGTATGCCGCAGCGCATCGGCCTTGGCAGCGTTGCAGAAAAGTTGCATGTGCATCCTTCTCACCGACGCCGACGTATGGTTTTCAAGGTCCCGGACAGTGCCAGTTCCGCGGTCAGTTATTCCCCCATCAGCAGCTACTGTCAGGAGCGAGCCATGTCCCTTCGCGATGCCTTGAAGACGCCGTCCAGCGAGATCACTGATGAGGCCGTCTACCGCGACCGACGTCGGCTGCTGCAGCTGTTCGCCTTGACTCCGGCGCTGAGCGTGGCCGGGTGCGCAGAGGCCGACCCGCCGCCGCCCAAGACCGTGGTGACGCCAGTGCAGGCGCGCAGCGGCTTTCGCACTGCCGAGGAACTGACGCGGCTGGAAGATGTCACCAGCTACAACAATTTCTACGAATTCGGCACCGACAAGACCGACCCGTCGAAGGCCGCCAAAACCTTGAAGCTGTCGCCGTGGTCGGTGAAAGTGAGCGGCGAATGCGAAAAGCCCGGCAGCCTGTCGCTGGACGAACTGCTCAAGGGCATCACGCCGGAAGAACGCACCTACCGGCTGCGCTGCGTCGAAGGTTGGTCGATGGTGATCCCTTGGACCGGCGTGCCGCTGGGCGAGGTGCTCAAGCGCTTCGCGCCGACCTCCAAGGCCAAGTACGTGGCCTTCACCACGCTGGCCGACCCGCAGCAGATGCCGGGCATGCGCTATCGCTCGATCAACTGGCCGTACCGCGAAGGCCTGCGCATCGACGAAGCGATGCATCCGCTGACATTGCTTGCAACCGGCCTGTACGGCAAACCGCTGCCGCAGCAGAACGGCGCGCCGTTGCGGCTGGTAGTGCCGTGGAAGTACGGCTTCAAGAGCATCAAGTCGATCGTGGAAATCCGCTTTGTCCAGAACATGCCAGAGACTGCATGGCACGATTTGCAGCCATCCGAATACGGCTTCTTTTCCAACGTCAATCCGGCGGTGGACCACCCGCGCTGGAGCCAGAAGACTGAGCGTCGTATCGCCGGCACCGCCAGTAAACTCTTTGCCGAGCGCATCGCCACAAAACCGTTCAACGGCTATGCCGATCAGGTTGCTTCTTTATACGCGGGGATGGACTTGAAGAAGTGGTTTTGAGTCAGCAAAGTCCAGCATGATCTCGACTTGTCGTACGCGATGGGGCCTTCCCTGCAAGCCCTGCAAGGCTTCATCGCGCGCAAGCGCGCTCCTTACGATCGGACCGACTTTCAGGCCGTACACCCGTGGCTGCGCAGCCATGCCCGGCCGGACAGCTGGATCGTGATGGAAGCCACTGGCGTCCATCACCAAGCACTTGCCGAGTTCCTGCACGCTCACCGCTACCGGGTATGCGTGCTCAAACAGCGTCTGCACGAACGCGGCAACCATCGCACATGGCAAGCAGATCGTCTGCGCCGCCATGTGCAAGCTGCTGCAGCTAGCCGATGGCGTGCTCAAACGACACTGCGCTTGACCCGCAAAGAGCGCTTGTCTGCCGATGAGGCGAGACGGTATCCAGGCATCTACACAAAGCACGGCGCTATGCGTCCGGGCTTAAGCAATTGGCCCGCGTGCGCCAGTCGAACCACGCACCACGCAACGTCCGGTCATCACCAGGCGGCGGACCGGCAACTGCGGTGATTTGAGGCGTTCGAGCAAAAGCGACATCGCCGCGCGGCCCATATCTTCCACCGGTTGCTCCACCACGGTGATGCCCGGTTCGACCAGGTCGGTCCAGCGTTCGTTGTCGAACCCGGCTAGGGCCAGATCCTGCGGCAGGCGCAGGCAGGCGGTACGTGCGGCCTTGAGCGCGCCCATCAGCAGCAGGCTGTTACTGGCGACGATGGCTTCGGGCCGGTCATTGCCCACTAGCCAGTGCTCGAGTTCAGCGATGGCCGCTTCGGCGGTGGGTGCCACCTCGCGATAATCAGGAACCAGCCCCTGCGCGGTCATTGCGGCCAAGTAACCGTCGCGACGCTCGGCAGCGGTGGTGCTGGTGCTGCCGAACAAGCCGCTGATCCGCCGATAGCCCTGCGCCTGCAAGTGAGCGACCAATTCGCCCATGGCGGCTGCATTGTCGAGCACCACACTGTCGTAGCGGCTGCCAGGGCCGGCGCGATCCACCAGCACAGTCGGGTAGTTCAGGGCCAGCTCGCGCATACGCCCAACGGTGACCCGGGTCGGTGCGAAGATCAGCCCGGTGATACGTTCTTCCTGCATCAGCTCCAGATACAGCGCCTCGCGCTCGGGATCTTCGTCGGTGTTGCACAAGGTCACGCGCATGCCGGCGCGGTAGGCCACTTCCTCCACCGCGCGGATCAGCGCGGTGAAATACGGGTTGCGGATGTCGGCGACAATCACCCCCAGGATGCCGGACTGCTGCGAGCGCAGCCGCCGCGCCATCAGATTGGGCCGATAGCCGGTCTGGCGCACCGCCGCCTCGACCTTGGCACGCACCTGGTCGCTGACCGGACCGGTGCCCAATGCGCGCGAAACCGTGGATTTGGACACCCCGGCTACACGGGCCACGTCATTGATGCTGATACTCATCTGGAACCGTTCCCGCTCCGTTACGCACCATAAACCCAAGTGTCGCGTCAGCTTGGATGCTAACCCGAAAGCACTACAGGCTTTTTGTGCATTGCACATTGACCTTGGAAGTGGGAACGTTCCCACTATACTTTCCAGCCCGCTTCACGACTCCGAGCCTGCCTTGTCTTCTCCGTTGCCCGCCCCCGTCACCCCCGACCTCGTGCGCCTGCGTGCGCATGCCCGCGACAAGGACGACGCCATTGCGCAGGCCGCCCAGCTGCTGATAGCGGCCGGCTGCGTCGCGCCGGGCTACGAGGCCAGCATGCGGCGCCGCGAAGGTCTGGCGAACACCTTTCTCGGCCACGGACTAGCAATTCCGCATGGGGTCGGGGAAGACCGCCATCTGGTGCGCCGCGACGGCATCGCGGTGCTGCAGTTGCCCGAGGGCGTGGAATGGAATCCCGGTCAGACCACTCGCTTAGTGGTCGGCATCGCCGCGCAGTCGGACACCCACATCACCCTACTGCGCCGCCTGACCCGGTTGATCCAGGACCCGGCCGAGCTGGAAGCGCTGTTCACCACCGACGACCCTGGCATGATTGTGGCGGCGTTGACCGGCGACCGCGGGCCCGATACCAGCGCCGCGCCAGCCACCGATCTGGCCGAGTCCTTCGAGTGGACCATCGCCTATCCAAGCGGCCTGCACGCGCGCCCGGCCACCCGTTGGGCCGAGACTGCACGCGGTTTCCCGGCACGCGCCCAGGTGCGCGCCGGCGATCAGGCCGCCGATGCCAAGAGCCTGGTCGGCCTGTTGCAGCTCGGCCTGCGTGCCGGCGACAAAATTACCGTCTCGGCCGAAGGCAGCGATGCCGCCGCGCTGCTCAAGCGCCTGCGCGCGGTGATGGACAGCCTGACCGCTCAGGAAAAGGCCGATGCCGAGCGCGCCGCGCAACGCCGCGCCGCCCCAGTGGTCGGTTGGACGCCGCCGCAGGCGCAGCCGGCCATCGTCGGCATTGGCGCCAGCCCGGGCGTGGCGATCGGCATCGTACACCGCCTGCGCGCGGCGCATACCGAAGTGGCCGACCAGCCGGTCGGCCTGGGCGATGGCGGTGCGCTGCTGCACGACGCGCTGGCGCGCACCCGCCAGCAGTTGGCGGCAATCCAGGACGACACCCAGCGCCGGCTCGGCGCCTCGGACGCAGCCATCTTTAAGGCCCAGGCCGAGCTACTCAACGACACCGACCTGATCACCCGCACCTGCCAGCTGATGGTCGAAGGCCACGGCGTGGCGTGGTCGTGGCATCAGGCGGTCGAGCAAATCGCCTCGGGCTTGGCCGCACTCGGCAACCCGGTGCTGGCCGGTCGCTCTGCGGATCTGCGCGACGTCGGCCGCCGCGTGCTGGCCCAGCTCGATCCGGCCGCAGCCGGCGCGGGCCTGACCGACCTACCCACCCAGCCCTGCATCTTGCTGGCCGGCGATCTGTCGCCGTCGGACACCGCCAATCTGGACACTACGCGCGTGCTCGGCCTGGCCACGGCACAGGGCGGGCCGACTTCGCACACTGCGATCCTGTCGCGCACGCTTGGCCTGCCGGCGCTGGTCGCTGCCGGCGGCCAGTTGCTGGATATCGAAGACGGCATCACTGCCATCATCGACGGCAGCAGCGGGCGCTTGTACATCAACCCGTCCGACGTGGATCTGGACGCCGCCCGCAGGCATATCGCCGAGCAGCAGGCGGTTCGCGAGCGCGAGGCCGCGCAACGTGCATTGCCGGCCGAAACCACCGATGGCCACCACATCGACATCGGTGCCAACGTCAATCTGCCCGACCAGGTCGCGATGGCGTTGGCCCAGGGTGCCGAAGGCGTCGGCCTGATGCGTACCGAGTTCCTGTTCTTGGAAAGCGGGAGCACGCCCACCGAAGACGAGCAGTACAAAACCTACCTGGCGATGGCGCAGGCGCTGGATGGCCGGCCGCTGATCGTGCGTGCGCTGGACATCGGCGGCGACAAGCAGGTGGCCCATCTGGAACTGCCGCACGAAGAAAACCCGTTCCTGGGCGTGCGTGGCGCGCGCCTGCTGCTGCGTCGCCCGGACCTGCTCGAACCGCAGCTGCGTGCGCTTTACCGCGCCGCCAAAGACGGCGCGCGGCTGTCGATCATGTTCCCAATGATCACCTCGGTGCCGGAGCTGATCAGCTTGCGCGAAATCTGCGCACGCATCCGCGCCGAGCTGGATGCACCGGAATTGCCGATCGGCATCATGATCGAAGTGCCCGCCGCCGCCGCGCAAGCAGACGTGCTGGCACGGCACGCAGACTTCTTCTCGATCGGCACCAACGACCTCACCCAATACGTGCTGGCGATCGACCGCCAGAACCCGGAGCTGGCCGGCGAAGCAGACAGCCTCCATCCGGCAGTGCTGCGCATGATCCGCAGTACCATTGAAGGAGCGCGCGCACACGACCGGTGGGTCGGCGTGTGCGGCGGCCTGGCCGGCGACCCGTTCGGCGCCAGCCTGCTGGCTGGCCTGGGCGTGCAGGAATTGTCGATGACGCCAAACGATATCCCGGCGGTGAAGGCACGCCTGCGCGGCACCACGCTGAGCCAGTTGCAGCGGTTGGCCGAACAGGCTTTGGCGTGCGAGACCGCCGAACAGGTGCGTGCGCTGGAAACACAACGCGAGGGCCAGGCATGAGCCTGCAGGCCATCACGGTCACGCTGAATCCGGCGATCGACCAGACCATTCAGCTCGACAGCCTGCAGCCCGGCGCGGTGCATCGCGCCAGCAGCGTGCGCAACGACGCAGGCGGAAAGGGCATCAACGTCGCCGCCTGCCTGGCCGATTGGGGCAGCCAGGTCGCCGCACTTGGTGTGCTCGGCGCCTGCAACGCCGGCGTGTTCGAGGCACTGTTTCGCGAGCGCGGCATCATCGACCACTGCCAACGCGTGGCCGGCGAAACCCGCATCAATCTCAAGCTGGTCGAAGCGCGCAGCAACGACACCACCGACATCAACCTGCCCGGCTTGCGCCTGGGCCAGCCTAATCTGCAAGGCGTGGCCGAGCATCTGGCCCCGCTGCTGCGTCCCGGCCTGCCGGTGGTGCTGTCGGGCAGTCTGCCGGCCGGCCTGCCGGACGACAGCTGGGCACACTTACAGGCCCAGGCCAGCGCCGCTGGCGCGCGCGTGCTGCTGGACACCAGCGGCGCGCCACTGGTGTCTGCGCTCAGCGCCCCGCGTGAGGCATTGCCCTACGCGGTCAAGCCGAACCGGCACGAACTGGAAGCCTGGACCGGCCTCCCTTTGACCAGCAGCGCCGCGCTCAGCACTGCCGCGCACGAACTGATCGCACGCGGCATCCAGCTGGTCGTCATTTCGATGGGCACCGAAGGCGCTTTGTTCGTGCAGCGCAACCAGCGTTTGATCGCGCGGCCGCCACGATTGGCCCACGGCAGCAGTGTGGGCGCTGGCGATGCGATGGTAGCCGGCCTGGCCGCCGCGCTGCTTGGAGAACCCACCAATCTGGAAAGTTGCGCGCGCCTGGCGACCGCGTTCTCGGTCAGCCGGCTGGAAAGCGGCGATGCGCGACGCCTGAATCCGCAGCAGGTTCGCACGCTCGCCACAGAAATCGAGATCGACCACCTCTAGTTGGGAATTCTCAAGCGCGACTGCTCGACCAACACCGCATTGTGCTGAAGAGAGTTGCTGCAGAACCCATGTATATCGCCGGCTTGACCCGGCGTCCGAACAAGGCAGGAGATTCGCATGTCCTCTTCCATCGCGGTCATCGCCGCTGGCGAACGCAGCACCGAAGCCGTCCTGGCGGCCGAAGCGCTGCGCCGCGCGGCCACCGCCGCCGGGCGCAGCGTGACAATCGAAATCCGCAGCGACCAGGGCGTGCTCGGCGCATTGCCTGACGAGCTAGCCGGCACCGCCACCCAGGTGCTGGTGGTCGGCGACGCCGATGCCGACACCGCCCGCTTCGGCGGTGCAAAACTCGTGCGACTGAGCCTGGGCGCAGTGCTGGACGATCCGGCCGCTGCGCTGGACCAGCTCGCCGCACCTGCCACCGCAAACACCTCGGCTACCGCAGGCACGGCTGGCTCGGGCAGCAAGCGCATCGTCGCGATCACTTCATGCCCCACCGGAATCGCGCACACCTTCATGGCCGCCGAAGGCCTACAGCAGGCGGCCAAGAAACTCGACTACCAGATCCGCGTGGAAACCCAGGGCTCGGTCGGTGCGCAGGACGCATTGACCGACGCCGAAATCCGCGACGCCGACCTGGTACTGATCGCGGCCGATCGCGAAGTCGACCTGGCTCGTTTCGGGGGCAAGCGGTTGTTCAAAAGCGGTACCAAGCCGGCAATCAACGATGGCCCGGCATTGATCCAGAAGGCGCTGGCCGAAGCCGGCGTGCATGTCGGCGCCGCGCCGCTCGTAGGGGCTGCCAAATCCGAAAGCAAAGACAATGCGCGCACCGGCGCTTACAAACACCTGATGACCGGGGTGTCGTTCATGCTGCCGTTCGTCACTGCCGGCGGCTTGTTGATTGCACTGGCGTTCGCGCTCGGCGGCATCTATGCCGGCGACGACGCACATCAGGGCACGCTGGCCTGGTCGCTGTTCCAGATCGGCGCCAAGGCCGGCTTCACCCTGATGGTGCCGGCGCTGGCCGGTTACATCGCCTACTCCATCGCCGACCGCCCCGGCATCGCGCCCGGCATGATCGGCGGTCTGGTCGGGGCCAATCTCAATGCCGGTTTTCTGGGCGGTATCATTGCCGGCTTCATCGCCGGCTACGGTGTGGCTACGCTCAACCGCTACCTCCGCCTGCCACGCAACCTGGAAGGGCTCAAGCCGGTGCTGATCCTGCCGGTGCTGGGCACCCTGCTGGTCGGCCTGGCGATGATGTACGTGTTCGGCCAACCGGTGGCAGACTTGCTGGCCTGGCTCACCGCCTGGCTGCGCGGCATGCAGGGCAGCAGCGCTTTACTGCTCGGCCTGTTGCTCGGCGGCATGATGGCCTTCGACATGGGCGGGCCGGTCAACAAGGCCGCCTATGCGTTCTCTACCGGCCTGATCGCCAGCCAGGTCTACACCCCGATGGCTGCCGCCATGGTGGCCGGCATGACCCCGCCGCTGGGCATCGCACTCGCAACCTGGGTGTTCCGCAACCGCTTCACCGTCGAAGAACGCGGCTCTGCTACCGCTGCCGCTGTGCTCGGCCTGGCCTTCGTCACCGAAGGCGCGATCCCGTATGCTGCGCGCGACCCGTTACGCACCATCCCCGCGTTGGTGATCGGCTCAGCCGTGGCCGGCGCGATCTCGATGACTGCCGGTGCCGAATTGAAGGCACCGCACGGCGGCATCTTCGTACTGCTGATTCCCAATGCCGTGACCCACTTACTCAATTACGTACTGGCACTGGTGGTCGGCGTGGTGGTCACTGCGGTGGCACTACGCCTGCTCAAGAAGCCGGTTGCCGGGGTCGTCGCCTGAGGCTGCGGCCAAGTGACTGCCGAATCCTGCCCCTACATCCGACTCGTCTGATTGCTGGCTCGCCTCGCCACTGATTGGTTTCACCGCTGCGCTGCGCACCTGCGTGCACGGCCAGCTGCCCGCCTACCTTCTTGCTGTGGCGTTTGCCACCTCGGCCACGCCCTCTTCGTCCGGAGTCCTGCCATGAACGCCCTCGCCCCCCGCCGTGCCCGCCCCCACCTGCTGTACCTGTCGCTGACACTGGCGCTGACCCCGCTCGCCTACGCGCAGGACGCCGCCGACGCCTTCAAGCTCAAACTGGGCTACACCGGCGAAGCGGCCTCGATGATCGATGGCGGCCGCAAAAGCGGCGATGCCTACGCCGGCCAGTTGATGGTCGGTACCGACGTCGACATGGACCGCCTGTTCGGCTGGGGCGGCGCCACGGTCAAGCTGTACGTCTCCAGCCGCCACGGCACCAACCTGTCCAACAGCAGCATCGGCAACAGCACCTCGGTGCAGGAAATTTACGGGGGCCAGGGCACGCGCCTGGCCAACTTCACATTGCTGCAAAAGCTCTTCAACGACCGCCTGGAACTGGAAGCCGGCCGCAGCGTGGCCAATACCCATTTCCTCGGCTCGGACCTTTGCCAGTACTTCCAGAGCAACTCGACCTGCGGCAACCCCACCTTCGTGTTCCGCACCAGCAACTTCACCTATTGGCCTGTCTCAAGCTGGGCCGCACACGCCACCGCCTGGGTTACGCCCAAGGTCTATCTGCACGTGGGTGCCTATGAGGTGAACCCGGTGCAGGCCCAGGACGGCCAGCACGGACTGAAGTGGAGCACCGACGACACCACCGGCGTGGTCTTGCCATACGCGATCGGCTACAAAAACAAGGGCGGCGACGGCGGCTTGGCGGCGATGTACGAACTCGGCGGCTGGCAGGACAACTCCGACTACACCGACCCGCTGCGCGATCGCAACGGCAACCCGGCCCTGCTCAGCGGCCTAGGTTATGAAAACGAGCAGGGTCGCTCCGGTCTGTTTGCCCGCTTCGAACAACAGGTCACCAACCCCGACCCGGCCGGCACCGGCGGCCTGACCGTGTTCGGCGCGGTGCTCAAGGGCACCTCTGGCCAGGTGATCGAAGACCACTTCATCCAGCTCGGTCTGGTGCAGAAAGGCACCTTTACCAGCCGCCCGCAGGACAACATCGCCTTCGTGATTACACAGCAGAAGTACAGCGACGAGGCAATCGAAAACCTGCGCCTGGCCCGGGCTTCGGCGGGTGGCACCGGCACGCCGCACGATAACCAGATCATGATGGAGCTGAGCTACGGAATTCAGGTCACCCAGCGCTTGCGCATCGCGCCGAACCTGCATTACGTGATCAATCCGGATCAGTTCAACGAGCCGACCCGCACCAACGATCTGAAGAATGCGTTGATCGCAGGCATGCGGGTGGATTGGAATTTGTAAGTTGGGGGAGAGGCTACGCGCGTCGCGTTGGGCTACGCGCGTGACTCCCTGTGGAGCGTCATCTGAAATCGTGTGGAGCGCGTTGCTTTGCGTTGAATCGGGTGGTTGAGGCTGCCGGATGTGTTCGATATTTCGTCTAGCCTTGCCTCTCCTTGTCTTGGCTTGCCTGGTAGGAGCGTGCCTGCGCGCGATGAGGCGTTATCGGCAAAGCATGGTCGCGCGCAAGCGTGCTTCTAAAACACGGAGAAATCACCCGCATCGGGTACTCAACGCTAGCGTGCCGTTGCCCTGGCTTTAGGGCGCCTCTAAAAACCTCGACTCCATAAATTGTACGCCATGCGAATCAATGCCTTGCGAGCACCTTTGTCGAGTTTTTTGGGTTTATTAGAGGTGCCCTTTAGTTGTTGTTTTGGTTGTTGCTCCGGCGCTCCGGCTCTGCTTTACCGGGGCCCCATACCGCAGCGGCAAGGCCGGCAGATACAATCCGCAGGGCGGCGCGCATGGATGCACGACGTTTTTGTATGGGACATGGATGTCCCTTACAAAAATTTCTGCCGGACTTGCGCACCTGGAGCGCGCAGCGCGGAAGGCGGGAGGACGGGGTGTGCTTTCTTTTGGTTACTTTTCTTTGCACAAGCAAAGAAAAGTGACTCGCGCCCGCAGGGCGTGAAAGCCTTTGATTCCACTGTGTCGCATTGATGAGCAAAAGCAAGAGCGGTAAGCCAATGCAAGTGCAGAGCTTTCGCTTCCCTTCGGGGAACGAGTTACTTTCTTTGCTTGTGCAAAGAAAAGTAACCAAAGAAACACACCCCCGTCCTCCCGCCCCTACGCGCTACGGGTAAGCAAGCCGGGTAGAAATTTTATGTCCCCTACAAAAACGTCGCGCATCCATGCGCGCCGCCCTGCGGATTGTATCTACCCGGCTTGCCGCTGCGGTATGGGGGATGAGAAGCCAACCGCAAAAGCAGATCAAAAACACAGCGACAGCGACAGCGACAGCGACAGCGACAGCGACAGCGACAGCGACAGCGACAGCGACAGCGACAGCGACAGCGACAGCGACAGCGACAGCGACAGCGACAGCGACAGCGACAGCGACAGCGACAGCGACAGCGACAGCGACAGCGAGGCTAGTGTTCAAAATCCTGAGTAGCGGCGTCACAGTGCACGACCGTGCACCCTCAACGTCCAACGCCAGAAACGAAAAAACCGCGCAATGCGCGGTTTTTTCGTCACACCATTTGCCAATCAATCAAGGACGACGCGCCAGCGCCTCCACGTCCTTGGCCCTGGGCAGCAGATCCTGCTTGGTCACTGCGAACGGTCCAATGCTGAGCATCGGCACTGCCACGATCACCGACGAGATCACCACGATCACTGCGCCGACCATGTGGGTCTCGGCCAGGCCTTCCATCGACTCGCCGCCGTAGATATATAGCGCCATGGCAGACAGGAAGAACATCACCGCGGTGATCACCGTGCGCGAGAGCGTCTGGTTGATCGAGCGGTTCAGCACTTGCAGCGGCTCCACGCGCAGCGCACGGAAGTTTTCGCGCACACGGTCGAACACCACGATGATGTCGTTGATCGCAAAGCCCATCACCGACAACAGGCCGGCCAGCACGGTCAGGTCGAACTCGCGGCCGGTCAGCGACACGTACGCCAACGTGACCAACAGATCAAACAACGCGGTCAGACTGGCGACCACCGCGAACTTCCACTCGAAGCGGAAGCCGATGTAGATCAAAAAGCCCACCAGCATGAAGACCGTGGCGTACACGCCGTTCAAGGCCAAGTCCTTGCCGACCTGCGGGCCGACGAATTCACCCGGCTGCACGGTGGCAGGGTTTTGCTCGGTGCTGACGGCTTTGCGTACTTCTTCGGCGACGCTACGCGCGGCATCGTCGTTATTGTTGTGCTGGGCGCGCGGCTGCAGGCGAATCATCACCTCGTTGCCGCCGCGGGCGTTCTGCACCTGGGCGTTCTCGAAGCCGGCCTTGGTCAGTTGCTGGCGCACCTGGTCCACGTCCACCGTCTTCTGGAATGAGGTCTGCACCAGCGTACCGCCGGTGAATTCCAGTGCGTAGTTGAAACCCTTGCCGACGATGATGCCGATCGAAGCGACGGCGATCAGCAGCATCAGGATCAACACCGGCTTGCGCAGGCGCATGAAGTCGATCTTGGTGTCGTTAGGGATTAGATGAAGCGGAAAAATTTTCATGGAAGGATCTTCCTAAAAAGTCCGCACATTGATGTGCGGGCTCTTGCGAGGGACTCGCATTAAATGGCGACCGACTTGAGTTTTTTACGGCTACCGTAGATCAGCACCGCCAGCGCGCGCGACACGGTGATCGCGGTAAACATCGAGGCGAAAATACCGATGATCATGGTCAGAGCGAAGCCCTTCAGCGGGCCGGTACCGAACGCATAAAGCGCCACGCCGACGATCAACCCGGTGAGGTTGGCGTCGAGGATGGTGCCGCCGGCCTTCTCGTAACCGGCAACGATGGCCGACTTGGGCGGCACGCCCAGACGCATTTCCTCGCGGATACGCTCGTTGATCAACACATTGGCATCCACTGACAGGCCGACCGACAGCGCCAGACCGGCGAAGCCGGGCAGCGTCATAGTGGCGCCGAAGAGCGACATCACCGCGATCACGATCAGCAGGTTGAACAACAGCGCCACCGAGGTGATCGCGCCGAACATGCGGTAATACACAGTGAAAAACACCAGGGTGAACACGAACGAGAAGACCACTGCGGTGACGCCGCGCTCAACGTTCTCTGCACCCAGGCTCGGGCCGATCACGTATTCCTCGACGAAGTCCATCGGTGCGGCCAACGAGCCGGCGCGCAGCAGCTTGGCCAGATTTTCGGCTTCGGCTTTTTCCAGGCCGGTGGTCTGGAAGTTCTTGCCGAACACGCCCGCGATGCGGGTCGGCGACAAGGCTTCTTCCTTGACCCGCACGCTACGCACCTCCTTGCCGTCGACCATGGTCACGGTGGGGATGCGCTCGATGTAGACCACCGACATCAGCTTGCCGACATTGGCGCTGGTGTAATCGAGCATGCGCTGGCCGGCGACGTTGTTCAGCGTCACCGCCACGGCAGGCATGCCGTTCTGATCGTTGCTGACGGTGGCATTGACCATCTGGTCGCCGGATACCAGCACACGCTTGTTGAGCAACACCGGCGCGCCGGTATCACGCACGCGATAGACCTTGGCTTCCGGCGGGATGCTGCCGGTACGCACGGCGTCTTCGGCATTGCCTTCGACCACGCCGCGGAATTCCAGTGTGGCGGTCGCGCCGATCAGGCGCTTGGCCTCGGCGGTGTCCTGCACGCCCGGCAGTTCGACCACGATGCGGTCTTCGCCCTGGCGCTGGATGATCGGCTCGGCCACACCCAGCTCGTTGACGCGGTTGCGCAGCGTGGCGAGGTTCTGCTCGATCGCACCGGCGGCGATTTGCTTGCGCTCGGCCTCCGGCACCTCGACGGTGATGTTCTGGCCGCTGACGTTATACGCCAGGGTCGGCTGCGACTTGACTAACGCGGTGCGCGCGGCATCGGCGCTGGCGCCCTCGCCCAGGCTGACGTGGATGCTGTTGTCACCGCGGCGCTCGACCGCGCGATAGGCGATTCGGCTGTCGCGTAGCGTGGTGCGGATGTCTTCGGCAAAGCCGTCCAGACGCTTTTCCAGCGCGGCTTTCTGATCCACCTGCATGGCGAAGTGCACGCCACCGACCAAGTCCAAACCCAGCACCATCGGCCGGCCGCCCAGCTTGGCCAGCCAGTCCGGCACGGTGGACGCCAGGTTCAGCGCCACCGTGTAGTTCTCGCCCAATTGCTGGCGCAGCACGTCGTTGGCGCGGGTCTGTGCCTGCAGGCTCGGCAGACGCACCATCAGGCTCTCGCCTTCCTTGGTGACGGCTTTCGGTGTAATGCCGGCGCCCTTGAGTTCGGCGTCGATGCGGCTGCGCAAGGCGTCGTCGAGATGAGCACCGCGGTTGGCGGTGATTTGCACGGACGGGTTCTTCTGATAGAGATTGGGCAGTGCATACAGCGCACTGACCGCCAGCACCAGTAGGATCAGGAAGTATTTCCAGCGAGGAAATTCAAGCATTGCGACGGTCCCGCGCGACACCATCCCGGTGACACGCCTAGCAGTGAGAACAACTTCAAGCAACCGATACAACGTCGCGAGCGGTCGCCAGGGGGATACGAGCGGTGCAAGGAACCGGAATGGGTACCGAATCGGAGCACCGACTGCGCCCGCCTGACGGTGTGCGCAGTCGTTTTGAAGCCGCTCTCAGTTGGCGGACTTCAACGTGCCCTTGGGCAGCACATGGCCCACGGCGCTCTTCTGCACGCGGATCCGAACGTTGTCGGCCACCTCCACGGTGATGAAGTTGTCGCCGATATCGGTGATCACGCCAGCGACGCCGCTGGAGGTGATGACTTCATCACCGCGCGCCAGCTTGTCCAGCAGCGACTTGTGCTCTTTCTGGCGCTTCATCTGCGGGCGGATCATCAAAAAGTACATGACTGCGATCAGGATGATCGGCAGTGCGAAGGTGGACAGGCTTCCCATCGGGCTGGGCACCGGCGCGCCGCCAGTGGCCTGCGCCTGGGCGACGGGGATCAGGAAATCGAGCAGAGTCATTCAATGCATCCTAAGTTTGGTGCCAGCGCGCCAACAGGGCCGCTCGCTATTCAGGTACCGCCGTAGCGGAACAGCCGGGCATTATGCCATGCAGGTACCACGCCGTACGCGCCAGGCCGTTCTCAGCTGGATTCCCCCGACAACGGCGGCGTAGTGGCGCCACGGGCCGAATAGAAAGACCGCCGGAACTCCACGAAGGTTCCCGAGGCGATCGCCGTGCGCATATCGGACATCAATTTTTCGTAGTACCAGAGGTTGTGCAGGGTGCCCAACATCGGCGCCAGCATCTCGCCGCAGCGGTCCAAATGGCGCAGGTAGGAGCGCGTGTAGCCGCTGCCGCAGGCATGGCAGCCGCAACCCGGCTCGATGGTGTCCAGATCGCGCTCGTACTTGGCATTGCGGATGCGCACCGTGCCGAACGAGGTGAAATAGTGGCCGTTGCGTGCGTTGCGGGTGGGCATCACGCAGTCGAACATGTCCACGCCACGCGCCACGCCCTCGACCAGATCTTCGGGGCGACCCACACCCATCAGGTAGCGCGGGCGCTCGGCCGGCAGACGCGGATGCAGGTGTTCGAGCATGGCGTTGCGCTCGTGCTCCGGCTCGCCGACCGCCAGCCCGCCGATCGCATACCCGTCGAAGCCGATGCCTTGCAGCCCGTCCAGCGAGCGGCTGCGCAGATCCGGATGCACCCCGCCCTGCACGATGCCGAACAGCGCCGCGTCGTTGCCAAGCCCGTCGTGCGCGTCGCGCGAGCGCTGCGCCCAGCGCAGGCTCAGCTCCATCGAGCACCGCGCGACGTCTTCGGTGGCCGGGTACGGCGTGCACTCGTCGAAGATCATCACGATGTCCGAATCGAGCACCTTCTGGATCTGCATGCTTTCTTCGGGACCTAAGAACACCCGCGCGCCATCGGTGGGCGAGGAGAACGTCACGCCCTGGTCGGTGATCTTGCGGCGATGCGCCAGCGAAAACACTTGGAAACCGCCGGAATCGGTAAGGATCGGCCCGTCCCAGCGCGCAAACCCGTGCAGCCCGCCGTGATCGCCGATCACATCCAGCCCCGGCCGCAGATACAAATGAAAGGTATTGCCCAGAATGATCTCCGCACCCAGCGCGCGGATCTGCTCGGGCAGGATGCCCTTGACCGAGCCGTAGGTGCCCACCGGCATGAACGCCGGCGTTTCCACCGTCCCGCGCGGAAACGTCAGGCGGCCACGCCGGGCATTGCCGTCGGTGGTTTGGAGCTGGAACTGGAGTCGGGACATTGGAAAGCCGGGAATGGGGAATCGGAATTTGGGAATCGCACAAGCGCTTTGCAAATGGCGGAACGTGCGGCGAGTGCCGCTTTACGATTCACCATTCCCCACTCCCAATTCCCTGCTCCACAACAACATCGCATCGCCATACGAAAAGAAGCGATAGCGCTGCGCAATAGCGTGCTGATAGGCCTCGAAGATACGCTCGCGGCCGGCGAAGGCCGACACCATCATCAGCAGCGTGCTTTCGGGCAGATGGAAGTTGGTGACCATCGCATCGACGCTGCGGATGCGGTAGCCGGGCAGGATGAAGATCTGGGTTTCGCCGGCGAACGGCAGCAATTCACCCTCGGGGGCGCTGTCGGTGATGCGCCAGGCGCTTTCCAGCGAGCGCACCACCGTGGTTCCCACCGCGATGACGCGGCCGCCACGCGCTCGAGTACGGCGGACCTGCTCCACCAGCCCGGCGCCGACATTGAGCCATTCGGTGTGCATCACATGCTGATCGAGCTTGTCCACGCGCACCGGCTGGAAGGTACCGGCGCCCACATGCAAGGTGATGTGGCCGAACTCCACCCCGCGCTCGCGCAGCTGCGCCAGCAGCGCTTCATCGAAATGCAGGCCGGCGGTGGGCGCGGCGACCGCGCCGACTTCGCGCGCGAACACGGTCTGATAGCGCTCGCGGTCTTCCACCCCTGGCTCGCGGCGAATGTACGGCGGCAACGGCAGGCGCCCGGCTTCCAGCAGCCAGTGCTCCAGCGGTGTGGGGATATCGAAGCGAAGCAGATAGAACTCGCCATCGCGGCCCAGCACCTCGGCCTGCCCGCCGGCATCGAGCGCGATCAGGCTCCCGGCCTTCGGCGATTTGCTGGCACCGATCTGCACCCGCGCCTGGCGCTCGCCAAGCAGGCGCTCGATCAGGATCTCGACCCGCCCGCCGCTGGCCTTCTGGCCGAACAGGCGCGCCGGGATCACCCGGGTGTCGTTGAAGATCAGCAGATCGCCCGGCTGCAGCAGCTCAGGCAGATCGCGCACCTGGCGGTCGACCAGCGCCAGCGGCGACGGCGGCACCACCAGCAAGCGGCTGGCAGCGCGCTCAGCCAGCGGCGACTGGGCGATCAGTTCGTCGGGCAGGTCGTAATGGAAATCGGACTTCTTCAAGGCCGCAGGATCGTTGGCTGAGTAGCCGCACATTGTAACTGCGGCCAGGAATCGGGAATCGGGAATGGGGTGATCCGCTCGCGTTTGAGCAGGCCGAAGAAGCTCTCCACGGGTGCGTTGTCGTGGCAGCGACGTCCCCCCGCCCTGAGTAGCGGCCGGGTTTAGAGTCCAGTGCTAATGATATCGGTGTTTGCCAGATGTTGGGCATAAGCAGCCGGTGTCATGCCGCCGATTGCTTTCTTGGGTCGATCCTGGTTGTATTCGCGCCGCCAGCGTTCGATCTCGGTGCGCGCATGCAGCAACGTCGGGAACCAGTGCTCGTTGAGGCATTCGTCGCGTAGTCGGCTATTGAAGGATTCGACGTAGGCGTTCTGGTTTGGCTTGCCGGGTTGGATCAGCCGCAACTGCACGCCACGGGCATGCGCCCAGGCGACCATTGCCTTACCGCAAAACTCCTTGCCGTTGTGCCCCGAGGGCAGGCTTCGCGCTCAGTGCGGATCACCTGCGGCAAACCGCGACTGTGGGCCAGTCGGTCCAGCACGCGCGTCACCCCGTGGCCCGAGATTGCGCGCTCCACGTCGATGGCGACCGCTTCGTGGGTTGCATCGTCCACGATCACCAGACACTTGAGTACCCGCCCTTCGGCAGTGCGGTCGAACACGACGTCCATCGACCACACCTGGTTGGCCTGCGATGGCCGCAACAATGGTTGGCGCTCGCCCACTGGAACCTTTTTCCGCTGGCGGCGGCGGACTTGTAACTGCTGCTCGCGGTACAACCGCTCCACCCGCTTGTAGTTCACGATGCGTCTGAACCGCCCCGGGAAGTTGGGAGGCCGTTTGGTTTGAGTCACGCCGCTTTGACGTAACCGGCCTGTTGTCGATAGTCAGCCTCTTCGGCTTCTGCTGGCGGAATGTTCCCGATCGACCCCAGCAATCGCTTGTGGTTGTACCAGTCCACCCAATCCAGGGTGGCCAGTTCGACGTCCTGGCGATTGCGCCATGAGCGCCGGTGGATCACCTCAGCCTTGTACAACCCGTTGATCGTCTCGGCCAGCGCGTTGTCGTAGCTATCGCCCACGCTGCCCACCGACGGCTCGATCCCGGCGTCGGCCAGCCGCTCGGTGTAGCGGATCGACACATACTGCACGCCGCGGTCGCAGTGGTGGATCAGGCCGCCTTCGGTGGGCCGCCGCGCATGCAACGCTTGCTCCAGTGCGTCCAGCACGAAGTCCGTGTGCGCCGTCTGCGACACCTTCCAGCCCACGATCCGCCGTGCGTACACGTCGATCACGAAAGCCACGTACACGAACCCGGCCCAGGTCGAGACGTAGGTGAAGTCGCTGACCCACAGTCGGTTTGGCGACGGCGCATGGAACTGCCGGTTCACCTTGTCCAGCGGGCACGGCCGCTTGTCGCTGATCGTGGTCTTGACCACCTTTCCGCGCACCACCCCGTGCAGGCCCAGCTCGCCCATCAGCCGCTCCACCGTGCAGCGGGCCACTTGATAGCCCTCGCGCTTGAGCTGCCGCCAGACCTTGCGCACGCCGTACACCTGTCGGTTCTGCTCCCATACCCGCCGGATCTGCGGGCGCAGCGCCTGGTCCTTCCACCAGCGGTTCGGGCGCAAGTTCGCGTCCGCTTCCCGCCCCGCGTGGCGGTAATACGTCGACGGGGCAACCTGCAGCACCTGGCAGATCGGCTCGACCCCGTGGACATCGCGATGTTCGGTCACGAACGTGGTCAGGGCTTGAAGCGGCGGTCGAGCTCCGCCTGGGCGAAATATGCGCTGGCCTTGCGCAGGATCTCGTTGGCCTGCCGCAGCTGCCGGTTCTCCCGCAACAGATCCTTCAACTGCGCCCGCTCGTCCGTGCTCAATCCCGAACGCTCGCCAGCATCACGCTCGGCCTGCCGCACCCAATTGCACAGCGTCTGCGCCGAACAGCCGATCTTCCCGGCAATCGACTCGATCGCCGCCCACTGCGAGCCGTACTCCCCCTGATGCTCCCGCACCAGCCGAACCGCCCGCGCTCGCACTTCCGGTGAATATTTCGTCTTGCTCATGGCTCCATCTTCTCAAGAGTTGGAGCCTCCCGAAATCCCGGGGCGGTTCATACCCAATTTACGCGTTACTGGCGCTCTCTATGCTGATATTTTTAGGTGTTGAGAGTTGTTCAGACCTTCCCTAAGGAGGGCGCGCGTGATCCGCAGATGCACCAGACCAAGAAGGGCAACAACTATTTCTTCGGGATGAAGGCGCACATCGGGGTGGACGATGCCTCCGGTCTGGTGCACCACGTGGAATGCACGGCGGCCAACGTGGCCGACATCACGCAGGCGTACAAACTGCTGCACGGCAAGGAGGACACGGTGAGCGGCGACAGCGGCTACACCGGGCTGGAGAAGCGCGAAGAGATGAAGCACAAGCGCAAGCTGCGCTATCTGATCGCGGAGAAGCCCTCGAAACTGAAGCAAATCAAGAGCAAGCGGGAAGTGAAGTGGGTCAAATGCTGGGAGCACACCAAGGCCAGTCTGCGTGCGAAGGTGGAACACCCGTTTCGGGTGATCAAGCGTCAGTTTGGCTACGTCTAAGGTGCGCTATCGCGGCCTGGCGAAGAAGACTGCGCAGGTGCTGACGCTGTTTGCGCTGTCGAACTTGTGGCTGAAGCGAAAGCAGTTGATGCCTGTCATGGGGAGGGTGTGCCTGTAACTCGGGCAACACCCCGCAAACGCGCCGGAAACGGCAAAAAAGAGGGTCTGAACGCCGTCGGCGTGGCCAATGTAGCTTGCCTCATACTCCGGCCGCGTTGATCAGACCTTCCTTAGTTCTTGGTCGAACTGGGCGCAGCAATGATCGTGGCGTCCACGATCGTGCCGCCTCGCAGGCTCTGCCCCTTGCGCAACAGGTGCGCGGCGACCCGGTTGAACAGCTTGCGCGCCAGATCGTGCGTCTCCAGCAACCGGCGGAAGTTGAGGATCGTGGTTTCGTCCGGCACCTCTTCCAGGGTGCCGATCGGGGAGTTGTTCAGAGGTTCCAGCGTTGGCAGAAAGTCGCCCAAGCACGTACTTGCTGCGAGGTTGAGATCGGGCTGCCGATCGATACCGGCAGCGTGGGCGCGCGAGGCACAATCACAATCGCGCACAGCAACGACACCGACACCTCATCGCGCATCACGCGCGCCAGCGATCAAATTTTCGCCACTCATCTGCAATGCCTTGCAGCACAACGCGTCACCGCACTTACCCACAGGCTTTGCCGAGATCGATCCACACCGCTTGTGGACAACCGCGCGCGCACTGGTGGTTTTTTCGCCACCACCCTGTCGCGCCTTGCGCCAGTAGGTCATGAGAAATTTTATCCACAAGTTAGTGATGCGTGACTCCACAGCGATTGTGGAGAACTCGCTCTTGCCCGCGCGTGGCTCCATCGGCACGGTGCCGCGCCGTCCGGTTTGTTGGTGGAATCACATGGCGCACGCTACCCTTTTCGCCCCGTCCCGCCCTACCGACGCCGCCTGCGCGCGCTGTCCGATCCGACCATGAACTCACCTGCACATCGCGATTTCACCTTGGAACCCGCCGACACCGAGCGCTTGGCCAACTTGGCCGGCCCGTTCGACGCGCATCTGCGCCAGATCGAACTCAAGCTTGGGGTCGAGATCGCCAACCGCGGCAACATCTTCCGGGTCACTGGCCCGGAGCCGGCAATCGCCGCCACGCAGTCGTTGCTGACCGCACTGTACGACGAGGCCGCCTCCACCGTCTTCGACAATCAGGCGATTCATCTACGGCTGAACGATGCCAACCTCGATCACGTGGCAGAGCGCGCTTATCAGGCGCAGGACGTGGCGATCAGGGTCAAGCGCGGCACCGTGCGTGGCCGCGGCGCCAATCAAGCCAAATATCTGCACGCGATCGCCACCCATGACATCAACTTCGGGATTGGTCCGGCCGGCACCGGCAAGACGTTCCTGGCGGTGGCCTGCGCGGTTGAGGCACTGAACGAATCGCGCGTGCAACGGCTGATTCTGGTGCGCCCGGCGGTGGAAGCCGGCGAGAAGCTGGGCTTTCTGCCCGGCGATCTCAGCCAAAAGGTGGACCCGTATCTGCGCCCGCTGTACGACGCGTTGTATGAAATGCTGGGTGTGGAAAAAGTGGTCAAGCTGCTGGAGCGCAACGTCATCGAGATCGCGCCGCTGGCCTATATGCGCGGGCGCACGCTCAACGATGCGTATGTGATCCTGGACGAAGCGCAGAACACCACCATCGAGCAGATGAAGATGTTCCTGACCCGTCTAGGCTTCGGCTCCACTGCCGTGGTGACCGGCGACCTGACTCAGGTCGATCTGCCCAAGCACGTCAAATCCGGCCTGCGCGATGCGGTCGAAGTGCTACGCAATGTAGAAGGCGCCAGCTTCACCTTCTTCGAAGCACGCGATGTGGTGCGCCATCCGTTGGTACAGCGCATCGTCACTGCATACGACAGGCGCGATCAGCAGGAAAACGCTACCAAGGGCAACACTGAGTGAGCAGCGTCTTGCCAGCCTTGTACTGGCAAGCGCAGTGGCTACGGCAGGAACGCTCGCCGCCACGGATGCACGCGGTTGTGACAGCTCACCGATCTTGCACGCGCACCGCGCGAGCCGGTTGCTGGTCGGCTCATCGAAGGCGGCATTGCTGCGGTCTGGATGCATGACCAGCCCGACTTCGTTTCAAGCTTGAAGGGGCAGGACTACAATCGCCGCTGCAGACGTTGCCCGATCGGCCGTACGCACGACCGCGTTGCCGATGGGTCTGCGGTGATGTCGCTGATCATCTGCTCTCATTGACTCTCTTGCCCAGGAAGCTCTAGCCATGATCAAAGGCCCGGTCCGCCTCGAGGTTGTCGTCAGTTACGCGCTGCCGCGCGCCGGCTTGCCGTCGGCGGTGAGTTTTCGCAAGTGGGTGGCTGCGGCGCTGAAGGAACGCATCCGCGAGGCCGATCTGGCGGTGCGCGTGGTCGATGAGAAGGAAGGCTGCTCGCTCAATCACCACTACCGCGGCAAGGACTACGCCACCAATGTGCTGAGCTTTCCGGCCGAGCTGCCCGAAAGCTTGCCCAAGGGCATCAAGATGCCGCTGCTGGGCGATCTGGTGATCTGCGCACCGGTGGTGGCACGCGAGGCAGCCGAACAAGGCAAATCACTGGCGGCGCACTATGCGCATCTGACCGTGCACGGCACCTTGCACCTGCTTGGCTGGGATCACGAAGACGAAAAGGAGGCCGATGCAATGGAGCAGCTGGAGCGCGAAATTCTGGCCGATCTCGGCGTTGAAGATCCCTACGCTGGAGAGCGCTGATGCGTGCCTGCGTCGCAGCCGTGTTGTTGTTGCTGGTCTCCTCCAGCGCCTGGGCCCGTATCTGGCCGGTACGCCCGGACATACCGGCGTTGATCGAATGCCGTCAGCGCATCGGCGATTTCAGCGCCTTGGCGCCGGTGCTGGCCGACCCGCTCAAGGCGGTCGCGCTGGGCTGGACACCGCTGGAGCAGTCCAATCTGTTCATGACCGAGTACACGCTCAACACGCCGATCAACGTGTTTGGCCACAACACCAGCCATATCGCGTTTTCCGGCACCAGCATCATGGCGATCCTGAACCTGCCTGATCCGCGTCCGCTGGCCAAACAATTGAACCTGGAACTTGGTGTGGATAACGCCGACAAAGTCATGTACGGCCGCGAGCTAGTCAGTGAAGACACGACCAATCCGAAGACCGGGGAGGCGATGATCGAGTCGATCGTGCTCAGCGTGACCACCGTCAAGTCGCACCCAGGCAAGACCGTGGTCGGCTGCGGTTATAGCCTCGATCTGCCCTGAGACCGGACACTGCGCATTGCCTCTGCGGCGCTTTGCCGGCTTCCTGCTAGACTGGTATCTAATGCCTGGTTTGCCGGGTGCCGTTCCCCGTAACGATGTCCGAAGACGACACTAGCCAATCCTCAGAAACACCTGAAAAACGCCGTAGCTGGCTAGAGCGCCTGAGCGCTGCCTTCTCTGGCGAACCCCACACCCGCGACGAACTTGTCGCGTTGCTGCGGACCGCCGAACAGGACGGTCTCATCGCTGCAGACACCTTGCGCATGATGGAAGGCGCCATCTCCGTGTCCGAGCTCACCGTGGGCGACGTAATGATCTCGCGCTCGCAAATGGTCTCGCTGCCCGTGGAAGCGCGCTTCATCGACCTGATGAAGCAGGTGGTCGAATCCGGCCATTCGCGCTTCCCTGTCCACGGCGAGAACAAGGACGAAGTGCTCGGCATCCTGCTGGCCAAGGACCTGTTGCGCGGCGTGGTCGCCGACAATGGTCCCGGCAACGTGCGCGAACTGCTGCGCCCGGCGGTACTGATCCCCGAGTCGAAAAAGCTCAACGTCCTGCTCAAGGAATTTCGCCTGTCGCGCAACCACATGGCGATCGTGGTGGACGAGTACGGCGGCGTCGCCGGCCTGGTCACCATTGAAGACGTGCTGGAGCAGATCGTCGGTCAGATCGACGACGAGCACGACGATGCCGAAGAAGAGAATTCGCTGATCGCGATTCAGGCCGACGGCCGTTACGTAGTCGATGCGCTGACGCCGATCGAGGACTTCAACGAACGCTTTGGCGCCGAATTTCCCGACGACGAATACGACACCGTCGGTGGCCTGGTTACCGATGCGATCGGCCACCTGCCGGAGACCGGCGAAGAACTGACGCTGGGATACTTCACGTTCCGTGTGACCAAGGCCGATGCGCGGCGCGTGCATGCCTTCCACGTCACCATTTTGCCGCACGAACCGCAGGGCGACGCTTGAACCTGTCGCGTGGCATTGCCGCTGCAGCACCCTTCCGCTGCAGCGCTCGGCGATGGGCCGCATCCTGGGTCCTGGCGTTGTTGGCGGTGCTGATCGCACCGGCAGCCTTCGCTCAGATCGCCGGCCAAGCGCCCGCCCACGCACCAGTGCAGGCACCGCGCATCGGCGTGGTCACCATGCAACCGGGTGAAGTGTTCTTCGAGCGCTTCGGTCACGATGCCATCGTGGTGGTCGATCCCGTCACCCGGCAGGCGACCTCTTACAACTTCGGCTTTTTTGACCCGAGCGAGCCGGACTTCGGCACGCGTTTTGCGCGAGGCGAAATGATGTATTACCTGATGGCGTTGCCGCTGGAAGAAGACCTTTCGCAATACCGCGCCGTTGGCCGCGGTGTCAGCGTGCAATGGCTGGATCTGCCACCGGAACAGGCACGCGCATTGGCCGATGGGTTGACTGTGCGCGCCCGGCCGGAAAATGCGCGCTATCACTACGATTATTTCGAAGCCAATTGCGCCACGATGGTCCGCGACACGCTGGACCGGGCAATGGGCGGCGCGCTGAAATCGCAGCTGGCCGGCCGCTCGCGCGGCAACACGTTTCGTAGCGAAGCAGTGCGCCTGGCCTCCCCTGCCCCATGGATGTGGCTAGGCTTCGATCTGGGCTTGGGGCCGTATGCGGACCGCCCGTTGTCGCGCTGGGAAGAAGCGTTCGTGCCGATGCGTCTGGCCGACGGCCTGACCCAGGTGCACAACAGCGCCGGCCGCCCCTTGGTGCAATCCACACAGGTATTGCTGCCGCATCGCATCGCACCCGAACCGGACGAACAGAAACGTCATTGGTGGCCATGGCTGCTGACCGGTCTCATCGTCGCTGCCGGCGTGGTGACGTTTGGTCGCAGGCAACAACGTCTGCTGGCTACCCTTGCGCTGCCGTACTGGCTGTTGTGCACAATCGGCGGCGGGTTGCTGGTGTATCTGTGGGGCTTTACCGCGCACCAATCGGCATGGGCCAACCGCAACCTGTTGCTGATCAACCCACTGTGCGTTGTGCTGATGGTCGGCGGTGTCGCACTGCTGCGTGGGCGCCGGCCCGGACGCTGGTTCGACGTGCTGCACTGGGTGGTTGCTGCTGCGGCATTGCTGGCCTTGCTGATCCACTGGCTGTCGTTCCAGGCGCAGGACAACCTGCACTGGGTGCTGCTGCTATTGCCGATCCACGCCGCGCTCGCCATCGCGTTGCGGCGGCGTGACTTGTCTGCCAGCACGCGCTGATCCGGGATGCGCCCATGAACCACCACGGCCCCCATCCGGATAACCCGTCCTGCGTCATCACCTGCGCCTATTACGATGGCGACGCCGAGCGCCACGACATCAGCCTGGAGCAGATCAGCGATGTGCTGCAGCGCCCGGACGGGTTCGTCTGGGTCGGCCTGTACGAACCACAGGAATCGGTGCTGCACAAGCTGCAGGACGAGTTCGGCCTGCATGATCTGGCGATCGAGGATGCGCTCAAGGCGCACCAGCGCCCGAAGGCCGAGAGCTACGGAAATTCGCTATTCGTGGTAGTCAACACAGCGCAGTTGGTCAACGAACGCATCCGCTACGGCGAGACCCACGCGTTTTTAGGTGCGCGTTTTCTGCTGACCGTGCGCCATGGTGCCTCGCTGTCGTATACGCCAGTGCGGCACCGGGTCGAACGCGAACCGGCGATGCTGCGTATGGGCGCCTCATTCTGTCTGTACGGCGTGCTCGACTTCGTGGTCGACAACTACCTGCCGATCATGGACGAGTTCCGCGACGCCCTGGAAGGGCTTGAGAAAGACATCTTCGCCGACGACTACAAGCGCGACACCGTGGTGCACCTGTACGAACTCAAGCGCGAACTCAACAAGATGCGCCTGGTAGTCGCGCCGCTACAGGACGTGCTCTCGCACCTCAAGCGCAACCCCGGGGCGCTGATCCACGACGAAGTCGGCATCTACTTGCGCGACGTGCTCGATCACGCCGTGCGCATCAACGATGCCATCGACACCTTGCGCGAAATGCTGGGCACTGCGCTGAGCGTCAACCTCTCGATGGTGACGCTGGCTCAAGGCGAGACC
Source organism: Xanthomonas fragariae (assembly GCF_017603965.1). NCBI lineage: Bacteria > Pseudomonadati > Pseudomonadota > Gammaproteobacteria > Lysobacterales > Lysobacteraceae > Xanthomonas > Xanthomonas fragariae. The sequence goes on from NZ_CP071955.1 coordinate 2,567,255, forward strand.
GTCAAACGGCTGGGTGCCTGGGCCGCTCTCCTGGCCGCTCCCACCTTAATCACCAGCTGGTACGGCATGAACTTCACCCACATGCCCGAACTGGACAAACGCTATGCGTATCCGCTGCTGGTGGCCGGCGTAGTGGGTTCGTGTCTGATGTTGTATCGCCTGTTCAAGCGCGCGCGGTGGCTGTAAGGCCGCTTTGCGGCCGGGATTGGAGATTCGGGATTGGCGATCAGCCTTCAGCGTTGGCCGCCCTACCAATCGGTGAAATGAAGAATGTTTTTCATCCTTCTGAGATTGGTAACCTTTCCTAGCTTCCTCTGCTCCACCGGCTTCGATTCTGTATCGCAGCACCAACGGTTGTGAATTGGTCCAAGCGACTTAGTCCTACTGTGTCATTAAATCCGCAGATGCGGAGGCATCACGTCAAGTAGTGCCGCTGCGATGTCCATGGCGATTGTCCAGCGCAGCGTCGCGATCGAGTCGCTCGCGTGGCGCTGGGCGCGCGATTGCCTTGCCGCGCGGTCGGTAATTCTCGGGTAAGGGAGATTCCGCGCATTCCGAGGGTTTTTTTTGATGCGCCCCGCGCAAGCGTTCAGCAACCAGGTACCCATAGGCAGCGATGCATAACCTCGCGTGATGATGGAAGCCCCGCCAGCCACGGCCTTGGTAGTGATCCAGGCCAAATTCCTGTTTCAGATCCTGATAATCGCGTTCAATCCGCCAGCGCGCCTTGACCGTCCTTACCAGATCCTTGCGCGGCGTGTTTGCCGGCAGGTTGGACAGAAAGTATCGGGTCGGCCTGTCTTGGCCTTTGGGCCATTCGATCAACAGCCATTCCTCCTGACGCAAGCGATCACCTTGTGCTGCACGTACGCGTACGGCGGCGAAACGTCCCGACAACGGTGCGTTGCTGCCTTCCCGCCACGCGACTGTCCTGAAGGCGCGGGAGGGTAACGACAGCGCCAGCGCTTGCACCGACTGTGGCTGATGGTCGGCTGTACGACGATGGCGAACCGGAGGTCGGCCTTGGCCTTTCCACGCCGCCGGCGATTCGGGCCTTTGTCCGGGCGGCCAGACTTTCACGCTCGACACGATTCCCACCGCATAGTTCAGTTCCAGGCAAGCCAGCGCGTCACGCCAGGCCGTATTGCTGCCATAGGCTGCATCGGCCAACACCGTGCCGCGCGCCACTCCCGTGGCATGGGCTGCTTTCATCTGCGCCAGTGCGATCTGCGGTTTGGTCGCGAACTCAATCTCGTGGGGAATTCCCGCTTTTCCCCGGCGTGCTGCATCGCTGGCCCAGTCTTCAGGCAGATACAGCCTGAAAGCGATCGGAATGCTCGCTGCCGGCGTCGCCAACGATACGCTCACGGCCACCTGGCAATTGTCCTGCTTGCCGATCTCGCCGCAGTACTATCAGGCCACACCGACCGAATGCCTGCCCTTCTTGCGAAAACCCGTGTCGTCCACGATCCAGTACACCTCGTCTTTCAAATCCAGCAGCGACGAAACGTACTGACGAACCCGCTCCAACATGGCCGCATCGGACCACTCTGATTTGGCCACGAAGTGGTGCAAGGCTTGATGGCGAGCCCTGGTTCGAAGCGGATCCAGATGAGCAGCCAGGGGCTCAACACTCTTGCGCTCCAAAGGCAGCATCAACGCACTGCAATCGCCTCGCAGGCCCGCAGTGCGGTCAGCATGACCGAGCGCAGCGGAGAGTTCATCGAGATAAGCGGAGAAACGCGCTTTGTTGCTGACTGCGGCCATCACGATCCCGCCGTGGGAGAGACTGCTTGCAGGATAACCTGTTTATGACACAGTAGGACTAAGAGAGGCTAACAAAACTACCACGCTCACCGCCAGGCGGGCGCGGCCGGTGCTCGGAACCGGCATGTACCACTCGTACACTGCGGTTCCTCCGGGCCGTCCGCACTCACACCTGGCGACTGCTCGCTACGTTTTGTTAGCCGCTCTAAAAGGGACCTTAGCTTCGCTGTCCCGACCGCAAGGACAGGCCTCCTTCCCGTCGCTGCCGCTTTGTTGCGGCCTTCGCTGCGCACCGCTTGCACGGTGCTCGCTCTCGGGTGCGGTAGGGCCCGACGCTTCGCCTGTCGGTTCCCACGAGGCGCACAACGCGCTGGTGGAGAAGAACCGATGAAGCGCACCCAAGACATCAAGGCTCAATACCAACTCCAGATTGACGAAGAGGGCATCTTGCTCGCAGCAGCAGCCATCCTGGAACAGCGCCTTCAACGGCAAGGCCGCATCCACAGCCCCGAGCAAGCCGGCGACTACCTGATTGCCCGCTGCGCACATCTCAGTCACGAAGTCTTCGGGGTCGTCTTCCTGGACATCAAGCACCATATCCTGGCGACCGAACATCTCTTCTTCGGCACCATTGACGGCTGCGAGGTGCACCCTCGGGTGGTCGCCAAGCGCGCCTTGGATTTGAACGCTGCTGCCGTCATCCTTTTCCACAACCACCCGAGCGGCAACCCGGAGCCAAGCGAAGCCGACCGCAAAGTCACCGAGCGCCTGCAGCAGGCTCTGGGCCTTCTCGACATCCGGGTGCTGGACCACCTAATCATCGGCGGGCGTCAGCACACCAGCCTGGCAGCAAGTGGGTGGGCATAGCCCTCCCTTTCTTGGGCCTTTACTGCGCAAACAATGAGGTTGCGCAGCGTCAAACAGGTGTGTTCAATCTCGCAAGCTGTGCATTGACCTCGATGGTCTGATTCGGCTGCAAGGTGCCGAAGTTCAATGACACGCTGTTTTCGAACACCAGGCACAGCGTGGAGCCACCATAGTTGAAGTAGCCAAGCTCATCGCCTTTGCTGACATGCTGCCCATTGGCCGCAGTCTGCGTCAGCGAGGAAATTTCCGTGATGCCAATCGGCATGACAAAGACGGTACCAAGGCGCGCATCGTCGGCAGCAATGGAGACAATGCCGCGATTGTTGACCGCCGCTCCATAGACTTGCGATGTCACACCTGCGTCGGGATCGAAGCTGCTGTCTTCGTTTTCGCTGAAAAGCAGTCCGTCGACATTTTCGTAAGTGACCACGCCATCTACCGGCGCGTGCCAGCGGTGATAGTCCGCGCCGCTTAAAAAGATCTGCACTACGGTGCCTCCTACAAATCGCTGCAACAGCGCGGCGTCCGGATTGGCGAGCATGTCTTGCAGCGAGTAGCTCTGCTCTTTGATCCAGAATACGGCGCTTTGTTGCACATTGGTTGCGATGCGATACACCGTGCCATCGTTGGGTGAGGTGATGATGCTGGCATCACCTTCTCCTGCCAGCGGACGACAACTGGCCTGAATTTCGCGATGAAAGAAATCGTTGTAGGACTGGAAGCCGCCATACTCGGCATCCCAGTCGATGACAAAATCGGCGAGCTTGAACTCGGCGAAAGCGGCAGTGCCGAGCCAGCCGATGTTGGGGTCTCGGTTAAGCACCCAGCAGCTGGCCTGGCTATCGAGATACCCGGACCATGTCGTCAGGATCGCCCTGAGCGCTTCATTGAACGGCTCAAGGCGGAACAGCGCCTTGCCGGCAGGCGTTGCCATCATGTCGACGAACAATGCCGACATCGGGAACAGCACGCGTGCGTTCTTGTTGACGTTGTATTCGGGTGCCGTCGTGCAGATGACATCGAGCTGGGCCAGCATGTCCTGGATGTTCTTGATGTTTTTCGTGAAAGCGCTGGTCTGGTCGATAGCCTCGGTAACATACATGCGTACGATGCCATTGGTGTCGATCAGATTAGCCAGATCCTTCACCGCCTGGTTGGCGTAGCCAGCTCCCTGATCGCTTTGTAGCTGGGCAGCTTTTTCACGAATGACGGCATGCCACGCGGCAAGCCAGCTGCGATCTTCCGGAAGATATCCGGCCAGCGCGCCAAAGCTGTGTTGATAGTGCGCGTCCAATAATGGTCCGGTAACGCTTGTCATGGCGGATATCCTGGTCGGGGAGTGGGCAGACTTACATGTCGGTGGGTTCAGCGGTTTCTGATGGAGATGTCAGTACCACCATGCTCGATGCCTGCGCTGTGGGCAGCCACAGGGCAAGCAGCGCGTGCAGTTCGCCTGGCGCCCGTCCGGTGCGACGTGCCGCCGCCTGCGCACAGTCGATGAGCGTGCGTGGACGACGCGCAGCGTGGCGTAAGGCGAAGAACTGCCAATCGGTGAGTGGATCGATCCCGACGCGAAATCGGTGACGGCGAACGGCCAGGAAAGTTCGGCCAGCGACCGGAGAATCACTCGGGCTTGCGCCCGACAACCAACCGCGAAAGCTCTCCAGGGTGTGCGACACGATGGCAAGCTTAGTGGTTGTGGGCACGTGCACGGTGCAGGGCCAGCCAAGTGCCAGCGTGGATGCATCGATGTTTGTATCCATGTCTACTTTCTCCAAGCCCTGTGCGCGACTGGCCTCGGAAAGCGCCCGCTCGATCCAGGCCAGTTCCAGCGGGAAACGTTGGCGTTGGTGGCGAGCCCATTGCGAGGTGCGCAGAAAGTAGGGGAAGCGTGCACCCAGGGCGTGCAAGGAGGGCGATGTAGAGGGATATTCGCTCAGATACGCGCGTGCAAAGAAGTCAAAGAGGTCCGATCCGAGCAGACGCGATAGCGCCGGATAGTCAGATTGCAGGCATTCGATCAGCCTGAGCCAATAGCCATTGGCGTAAATGGCTAACCGCGCGCGTGGGTCGACACCAACGGGCGCGGCAAGCAGCGTATGGATATCGAGGCCCTGGCTCGCATGCGCAGCCCTAAGGCCTTCTCTCAGTCCTGTTGGATGCGTGGTTGCTGTCAGCATCCAGCGTTGCACCTCGCCAAGCGCTGTCTCACTTGGAGCGCCTGAAGAACTAAGCATCTAAAGGCTCCACCTGCAGATGGTGCAAGGGTGTGGAAACTGCATGCTCGGCCACAACGGGAGGTGCCATCACCGGCATGCTGCCTTCCATGACCTGGCGTGCCTTGTTCAATTCGCCCAGGAGCCCATCGTAGTCAGGCAGGTTGGCATCCCATTCCAGCAGTGTCGACACACCACCGGTCAATTGCTGCGCCAGTGCATACAACTCCCACACGCGGGCAGGAACGGGTTGGTCATGTGTGTCGACCAGGCAGTCGCCATATTCCGTCGGTCCTGCCAGATGGATCTGCACGACCTGCCGGTGCGGCAACGCGCGCAGATATATCTCGGGATCGAAGCGATGGTTGTGGGCACTCACATAAACATTGTTGACGTCCAGCAAGATGCCGCAACCAGTGTTGTCGGCCAGGCGTGCCAGGAACTCCCATTCCGGCATGGTCGACGTCTGGAACTGCACATAGCTGGATGGATTTTCCAGCACCAACGCCCTGCCCAGCACGTCCTGCACCTGCACAACGCGGTCGCGCACGTGGGCCAGTGACTCTGCGTTGAAGGGCAGGGGCAGCAGATCGTGCGAGTTGTGCGAGCCAAGCCCAGTCCAGCACAGATGATCCGATATCCAGACGGCCTTGATGTCTTCTGCCAACCGTTTGAGCTTGTGCAAGTAGTCGTTGTCGAGTGGCGCGTCCGAGCCGATCGACAAGCTGACGCCATGCATGACGATGGGGACCTCTTCCGCCAACTTGCTCAACATCGCGCGTTGGTAGCCGCAATCATCAAGGTAATTTTCCGAAATGATCTCGAACCAATCCACCCGCGCTCCCCCGGTCAAGATGGCCGGGAGATGCTGCGGACGGAGCCCGACACCAAATCCGAGATTGGGCAAGCCCAGACGGGGCGGGGGCATGCGTTCTTCCACCATGCCCTGGGCATTGTGCGGTTGAGTCGGACGTGCGTGCATCACCGTGTCAGCCGGTCAGGTGGAAGGCGGCAGGGCGATGCGCAGATCCGTCGGACTGGGCTTGGTGCCTGGCTGCAGCTGGCGATTGGCCATGACCTTCTCGAACGCCTGCCATGCGATGTCGTAGACAGAGTCGCCCACGGCGAAGGGCAGTTCCGCTATCGGTGTTGGGGTGTTGTCCGAACCGGTGAAATTGAACAATTCCATCATGCCGGCTGTGGGATACAGCTGAGAGGCAGAGATCGGCACGGCACAGCCGCCTAGTCCTGCGCATTTGTTGTCGGCGGGCGCGCTAAAGAACGTGGGCAGACCGCAGGTTCCGCCCACTGCCGATGGCGAGGTTGACGGCGACGGTGCACCACACCCACCGCGCCCACCGATCGCTTGGGAGCAATTGCCGCCACCGCTCACCCCGTGAGCAAAGCCGCAGCCGCCTTGCGTGGCGCAGCTATTGGATCCTTTGCAGCTGTGATAGATGGCGGGTGCCGCACAGTTCCCCCCGGACCCATCCAGTGCCAGGCCCTGGCAGGCATGTTGCAGGGCGCTCGTGGGTTGTGCCGCCACACCTTGCCGCAATGTTGGCGCGCTGCCATAGACGGCCCAATACAACCCCATGCGATCACCCGAGCCCACCATGGAGGGAAACGGGAAGTCGACAGAAAGATCGCCCCAGGATTTGGTCAGTACGGTGGTGATGCCGGCGAGCGAGCCTTGCGCGACGTTGTCCAAGTCGACCGGGTCGAGCAGCTTCAAGTTGTTGAGAGCAGTCGCCACCTCGGATGGCTTGGGGATGGTGGTCGGCGCCGTGGCGGGGTCGAAATCGGCGCTGGTGAGCAGCGCCGCTGTCCAGATGTTGCCGGAGACCGCGTGCCATTCACTCCACGTCTCCACCTGATCGACCAGATCAAGCAGCTGCTCGAAGCGTTCGTAATGATCCTGTCCACCATTGCTTGATCGCGCGGCCGCATCTGCCGAGGGCGCGGGGTCGCCCGCATCGGTGTAGGACGGATAGTTGTTGGCCAACGCCTCTTCGTCGGGCTGGAACTGCACGAGCACGCTTTTGAGGGTAGCTAGTTTGGCCCCGGTTTCCAGTGCGCGCTCGTGGATCATGCCCAGAAACGCACTGGTGGTCTGCCAGTCGATACCGCCTTCTCCTTGATCGCAGATGGCATACATCATGTAGATCGCTTGCGCAGCGGCAGCCAGTGGCTGGGTCTCGGTAATCTGGGTGAAGAGTTGCGGGTATTCTTTCTGGATCTTGCTGGTGACGCCGTTGAACAAATCGCGTTGACCGGTGGGACCGGCAAACACCTTTTCCCACAAGGTCTGGTTGTCCTCATATTTGAGCGTGATGTATTGGAACAGACAAAAATACATCCAGCCGATCGTGCCGAATTTCGGCAGATTCACTTCGGTGGATGTTGCGGTCCATTTGCCAAACGGAACCGTCGGAAAATACGTCGTTTCGAGCACCGATGGCTTGATCTTGGCGCGTGCGGTGTCGTGGTTTTCCTCGATCACCGTAAACAGCGCCACTTGCGTGTCAATCAGTCCCGCAAGATCAACATTCAGCCCGCTGCCGACCGTGCCGTCTTTCAGGTCTTGCAGATCGATAATGTGCGGGATGACGGTTTGCGTGGGGCCGTAGCAGATCCAGTTATAATTGGTGTCTTGCAGCAGCGGGCTGTTGAAGGTCGGGGTGACGCCAACTGCGCCACACAGATTTGCGGCCATTTGCAGATGCAGCATCTCGTCGATAAAAACCGAGAACAGCAAATTGTAGGCGCGTTGCGGAGCAGTCTTTTCGGGTGGGGCACCCAGCGGTATTGTTCCGGTCGCCATGCCCGGCCAGCGACGGCCCTTGTAGTAGGAAATGCCATTTGCATTGATCGCATGCGTGCCCTGGATGGACTTCATCGTGGACATGTAAAGTGGGACGGTGAATAGCTCTACATTGACAGCGGCCTGGACCAAGGCCTGCAATGCCGCTTTATCCGCTTCTAAATTGGCAAGCGGCTGATTGACAATCTGGCGGGGAACTTTGGGGATAATTCCCAATGTGGCGTGCTTTTCGGTCGCGCTCATACAAACCTTCTCCATGGATGTCCTAGCATTCGGCTGGGTGGCGAGATCGCATGCGTGTGTAGCGCATCTATCCATCCCAGTGGCGACGAGAACTGCATGCATTCGCGCAGTCCTTGCATCTAGGCACACCTGGAGATCAAGGGCGCTTTATTGGTTTCTTGGCGAACCCTCGGAAAGTGTGGTCGATTGCTTCGACGTATAAGCCTGGCCGCAAGGCGAGTCAATTGCTCAGTGCGCCTGGGAACGGCAAGGCGTGACCAAGCCAACTGGGTTTTCGTGACCGAGCGCATTAGTGGCTGATGCAGGTCGGCAGATTGATACGCCCAGGGTTCCGTAGACACTCAGGACCCTCGTTGCGCGTAGCGCCGCTCGAACTCTACAGGCGACAGGCTGCCAGTTGAACCATGGCGGCGTTTTGGGTTGTAAAACATTTCGATATAGTCGAACACCTCGGTGCGTGCGGCCTCTTTGGTGGAATAGATCCGCCGCCTGATCCGCTCGCGTTTGAGCAGGCCGAAGAAGCTCTCCACGGGTGCGTTGTCGTGGCAGTTGCCACGCCGACTCATGCTGCACACCAAGCCATGGGACGCCAGGAAACTCTGCCAGTCATCGCTGGTATAGACCGACCCTTGGTCCGAATGAACCAGGCAACCAGCGTTGGGTTTGCGCCGCCAGACCGCAGACAACAAGGCCTGCACGACCAACTCGGTATCGGCCCGATCGCGCATTGCCCAGCCGACGACTTGCCTGGAAAACAGATCGATCACCACAGCCAGATACATCCAGCCTTCCTGCGTGCGGATGAAGGTGAAATCGCTCGCCCAGGCCGTGTCCGGCTTCGTCACGTCGAACTGCCGGTCCAGCAGGTTGGCCGCTGCCTTGCACTGCATTCCTCCATGGAAGCGCGGTTTGCGACCATAGCCCACCTGGGCACGCAGTCCCTCGGTGCGCATCAGCCGATACACCCGATGGCGACTGCAACGTTCCCACAGATCGCGCAGATCCTTGGCAATCTTGCGATGCCCATACACACTGCCGCTGGCCAGCCAGTGGTGCTTGATCAGTCCCAGCAAGCGCTCATCTTCCTTGGCGCGCTCACTGTCGGGCGAGCGTAACCACGCGTAATAACCCGCCCGGTTCACCCGCAACACCCGGCACATCGCGCACAGCCTGAACTCCCTGCGATGGTCTTGCATGAACGCGTACTTTGCCTTCACTCCTTGGCAAAGTACGCGGCGGCCTTTTTTAGGATGTCGCGCTCCTCGGTGACTCGGCGCAATTCGGTCTTCAGGCGCCGAACCTCGGAGTTCTGGTCCAACTCGGCGCGCTGCACGACGCCGGGCTTGCCGAACTTGCGTAGCCAGGCGTAGAGGCTGTGCGTGGTCACACCCAGTCGCTCGGCGACTTCTGCCACCTTGAACCCACGATCGGTCACTTGCCGGACCGCTTCGAACTTGAACTCATCCGTATACCGCTTGCTGCTCATGGACACCTCCGAATCTGCCATTTTCCATGGCCTTGAGATGTCTACGGAACCCTGGGCGTATCATCCAGTTTTTTTTAGGCATTCAGTGATGCACTAGCTTGCCGATATTGGAGAAGTACACGCAGTGCGTAGATCAGCTGAATGCGTGTGCTTCTATCCACATCTATGGTCGGACCGCCTTATGAATACATTTTTGCAACGCTACAACGTTGGTCGCCGACTGGGTGTGGCCTTCGGAATCCTAATCTTCTTGTCCGGACTTTTGGTTGCCACCGGCCTCACGACGATGTCTAGTGCGCGTGCCGAGATGGACAGCATTGTTAAAGTGAACGTTGCAAAGATGCAGCTGAGCAACGCAATGCGCGACGCCAACTCAAATATCTTCATCTCTCTGGGGACGTTGTCTATGGTGACTTCCGATGAGTTGAATAAGCAGGCTCTGGCGACGATCAAGGACCAGCGTCAGCGCTATGCGGAGGAACGCAAAGCCCTTGAAGCTTTTCCTGCAAGCGAGGCTGCCCGAAAACTTCGTACAGAGATTGATGCGGTCCGAGAAGTAGCCCGCGACCTGAACGATCAGGTGATCGCATTAGCGGCGTCAAACAAGAACTCAGATGCACAAGTCCTTTTGAGCGAGAAAGCGCGCCCAGCGATGCTGATCTGGCAGGCTAAGATTGCTGAGAACGTCGCTTTGCAGGAAAAACAGACTGCTCAATCCTATGACGACGCTGTTGCCGCGATGAGTCGTGGCAAATCCCTGCTCATCGCTGGCGGCCTAGCCGTCGCGATTATCAGTAGCCTGCTCGCATTCGCAATCACCCGTAGCCTGACTCAGCCGTTGAGTCGCGCTACCCGCGCCGCCGAATCAATTGCGGTCGGTATCCTGGACAACGATGTTCAGACGCAAGCCCAAGATGAAAGTGGGCGTCTTCTGCGAGCGATGAGCAAGATGCAACAACAGCTGCGTAGCCTGCTGGCTGCACAGACCGAAATGGCTAAGCGCCATGACGATGGTCAGATTAGTTTCCGCATTGATGCCTCGGCGTTCCCGGGCGACTATGGCCGCATGGCGCGCGATACGAACAATCTGGTGGCATCGCACATTGCGGTAAAGATGCGATTGGCGCAGATCATGGGCCGCTATGCCATCGGTGATCTCAGCGAAGATATGGACAAATTACCTGGTGAAAAAGCCGTTCTCTCCGAAACAATGGCACAGGTCAAGGTCAACCTGGCTGCGATGAACCACGAGATCAAGCATTTGGCCCAATCCGCAGCCAATGGCGACTTCAGCGCACGTGGTGACGCCGAGCGCTTCCAGTACGACTTTCGCGTGATGGTGGACAGCCTCAACACCTTGATGTCTACCGCCGATGGCAACCTGCAATCGCTCTCTAGCCTTTTGCAGGCGATCGCCGCCGGCGATCTAACCGCACGCATGAGTGGCGACTTCTGCGGTGTGTTCGCGCAAATGCGCGATGATGCCAATGCCACTGCGGCGCAGCTGGCGGAGATCGTTGGCAGCATCAAGAACTCAGCTGTGTCGATCAAGGGTGCAGCCAGCGAGATTGCTGCTGGCAATCAGGACCTGTCGCAGCGCACCGAGCAGCAAGCTGCCAACCTGGAAGAGACCGCCGCCTCGATGGAAGAGCTTACCTCCACTGTTAAGCAGAACGCAGAGGGTGCGCGCCAAGCCAATCAGCTGGCTATCGGTGCTGCGACTGTTGCAGCTCAGGGTGGCGAAGTGGTGAGTAAGGTGGTCCAGACCATGTCGGGTATCGAAGCCTCGTCTAAGAAAATCGCCGACATCATCAGTGTCATCGACGGCATCGCATTCCAAACCAACATCCTGGCATTGAACGCTGCAGTGGAAGCGGCCCGCGCTGGTGATCAGGGACGCGGTTTCGCGGTAGTCGCCTCTGAGGTACGTACGCTTGCCCAGCGTTCAGCAGGTGCGGCAAAAGAGATCAAGGACCTCATCGATGACTCTGTGCATCGTGTGGCTGAAGGCTCTGCCCTTGTGCATAGCGCTGGTAAGACCATGACTGAAGTAGTAGCCAGTGTGCAGCGAGTCACCGATATCATGGGCGAAATCTCCGCTGCCTCGCAGGAGCAGTCGGCTGGTATCGAGCAGGTCAATCAAACCATTACCCATATGGACGAAACCACCCAGCAGAACGCGGCGCTGGTGGAAGAGGCTACGGCTGCTGCTCGCTCGCTTGAAGAGCAGGCGATTCATCTGACAGAAGCGGTTGCTGTGTTCAAGACTGACGATGCTCATGTGAGCTCAGCTAAGGCGCTCGCTCAAAAGCTGGTTGCAACTTCGACACTGAAGAGCAAAGGGTTTGTTGCAAATCGCACCGTGAGCTTGAAGTCTCGAACTGTTACTGCATCACCAAGCGGTGAAGGCAGCTGGAAAGAATTCTGAGATCGGCTGACAAAACTACTGCGCCGCCGCCAAACGGGCGCGGCCGGCGCTCGGAATCGGCATGTACCACGCGTACACTCCGGTTCCTCCCCGCCGTCCGCACCCACCTGACGACTGCTCGCTACGTTTTGTTAGCCGCTCTAATCCTACTGTGTCATTAAAGCGGCGTGCAGTACGTGTCGATCCGCTACACCGAGCGGCTGGCCGACGCCGGGATCGAGCCGTCGGTGGGCAGCGTGGGCGATAGCTACGACAACGCGCTGGCCGAGACGATCAACGGGTTGTACAAGGCCGAGGTGATCCACCGGCGCGCGTGGCGCAACCGCCAGGATGTGGAACTGGCCACCCTGGATTGGGTGGACTGGTACAACCACAAACGCTTGCTGGGGTCGATCGGGAACATTCCGCCAGCGGAAGCCGAAGAGGCTTACTATCGACAACAAGCCGGTTACGTCAAAGCGGCGTGACTCAAACCAAACGGCCTCCCAACTTCCCGGGGCGGTTCAACTCATTACCAACATTGGCTTGCACCGGCGGCGCCCGAAGCGCCCCGCACACCGAGTTGATTGATCGTCAGCGTGCCGCACGCGGAATCGTTTTGCCGTGTAAGTGGTGCCGCGCTCAGTATAAAACCTGTCGCTGTAGGCGTACCAGAAGAGAACGTATAGAAATTTGCGACGTCGGCACTACAGGTGCCCATGCTGGCTCCAACGTAAGTAGTGTTGATCGTGTAGTAACGCTCCATTGTCTGGGCGCCCTCCTGAAGACAAGCAGCCGCTGCTGCACGGCGAGACTTGATAACGGATGATTGATAGCTGCTCATCGCTATCGTTGCAAGAATGCCGACAATTACCACAGCGATCATCAACTCCACGAGACTGAAACCGGAAGATTTCCGAAAATCGATTTTGTAAGACTTGCGATTCATCGTATACATGGATTAATCCTTGATAATTTCGCGCCATGACACCCGACCCGTGTTGCGATTGTCTGCAATGTCCAGGCTACCCAATCCTCCGCTTGAGCCACCAACAACCACCTTACCGCGCAAGACCTTCCCGAGCGTCGGCATTCCCACGCCCAGGTTGACCGAGCCCACCGGGCCCCCGCCCACCGTTTCATCGCTGAAGCTGCCGTCTCCATTCAGGTCGAAGAACGACTCGGTACCGCTTGTACCAGTGAAAGCATCCAACGCGTTGATATAACCAGTGCCATCGGCCTGACATGCACTCGCCGTCGGAATAATGCTGCTTACCACTAATGTGTTGCTGAACAGTTGCGCTTCGCTGACGATCCGTTCACCCTCCAAGGTTCCGACGCCCCCAGCGTTTGCAGCAGGCTTCAGCAAATCGATGTACCAACCTTTGGAGCCAGTCGGCAAGATCGAATTCCGCTCGAAGCCGCGCACTGGAAATCCATTTTGTGTCCCCACCACCCTAACAGAGCGTGCCGTCAGCGATGTTCGAGCCAACGTCGCAGAGCTATTGGAGGTCGTCGCATCTACGATTCCATAAAGCGATTGCCCACTTTTATCCGTCAAATCGCCAACAGTCATAAAACGACCGGTCCCAAAGAACAACCAAGTTTCATAGGTCCGCGGATTCAATGCCACCGTCATGTCGGCGGTAATCGGCTGCAACGTACTACCCGTACCCACGGGATACGACGCAGTGAAAATTGGGCTACCCGAGTTTGCAACGCCCCAACCCGCAGCGGCAGCTCCAGAAAGGTCAAACTTCCAGACGTTGCCCCGCACGTCGCCCGCATAGACATAATCTATAGAGCCATTGGCGTCGGCATCCCAACCTGTTGCACCGGAGAGCCCGTTAGGCGCACTGGATGAACCCACTGCAGTAGTGATTTGCTTGATAAGGGCACCAGTTTCCAGGTTATAGACCAAAAGCACCGCTTGATCGTTCGTGCTGTTAATGCCGTTGGCGACGACCAGCGCGGTGGACCCGTTGTTGAGCTTGGCGATAAAAGGACGGGACTGGACCAATCCAATATTTGCCGCTTCGGCATCACCCGACGCGCCGTAGCGCTCCCACTTCACACTATTTGCAGAGAAACCGCCAGGCGTTGTCACATCTAGGGAATAAAGACCTTTTCCACCTCTGCCGAGACTGCCAACCAAAACGGTCTTATCCGGCGTTTGCGCGCGCGTAGAAAGAACGATGGGCCCATCAACAAAATATCGATGGCTATAGGAGGGCGTGCTCAGGCTCCCCAGGTCGGGAAAGTTGATTGAGGACGGAATATACGCAAATTGTTCAACTCCAGTAGTAGCGTTAAAAGCATGCAACATGCCGTCATTTGCGCCGACATAAACCGTCCCAGTTTCCGACGAGTACACTGGCGACGAATTCACGATGTCCCCCAAGAGTGAGGTTCGATTACGCAAATTACCGTTATTGACCTGCTCCTTGCTGCGATCGCCAGCAATGTAGGCAGCATTCTCCTCACCGGTCACAACAGGTGCAGAGGTACGCGCCAATGAGGTGATCTGACCTGCCGTCGGAAAAGCGGCGCCAGCCGTGCCATTCCAGGTAAATATTTTACGGTTGGTAGTAGGAAGTCTTTGCGAGGCGCTCCATGTAGCGACACTCGCCGCCGCCCCATCGACTACTGGATAAGCGCTGAACTCACCAGTCCATATTCCAGAAACATAGCTGGCGCTAAAGACAAGTGTTCCTCCATCAAGGCTGGTGGATGTCGCAGAAACATTCGAAAAAGAACCAATGCGCTGGGTAATCGTTGACAACGCAGCAGTCAGCCCAACCTTGAATGCGTTGGGATCGGCAGCTGAAAGAAATGTTCCACGCCCATTGATGGCCGCGTGCCACAGATCATCGACTCGGGCCAAAATATCATTATTACCCGTATAAGATGGCTGGGGATCTGGCCACCCGATAGTCCCTGCCATCAAACGCGCCAGATCGGTCGCTGGATTGAGCACGCCTCGCGCGCCGATGGCGATACCAAAGGTGACCATGTGCTGCCAAAATGCTGGATCAGCATTACTCGTAGGAACAGCATTGTCTAGATCTGCACGCAGATCACTTTTCCAATAGGACATGGCGACATCCGCCAAAGTATTGGAGTAAGAATCAGAATACGGGGCACTCACCGTGTAACCGTAGGAAGCTGGCACACCGTTGGGTCTGCTGTAAGAGGCTCCATTGGTTCCATCCTGGTTACCGGGATTGACAGAGGTAGCGCCGTTCCAGTAACCATCGGTTGTCATGATCGCAAAATTCTGCCTGCACGCATACTGGTCTACACCGGCTTCGGGGCCATAAGGACCGGCGGCATCGGAACTTTGATAATACTGACCAACCCCGTTCAAGGCACTCAGCAAGGGCGTGCCGTTGTAGCCAGTCGCATCGTAAAGTCGGTTGTACCAATTCGTGCGCGCATTGGTTGCTGCACCGCCGCCGGTAGCGGCGCGATCCATGAAAAGACCTTGATTACCATCATTTACCGGTATATCCAGGTTATTTCTGGACCAAATAGTTCTGAACCCGACGCGTACGTTAGCGCCAAGATCACTGAAGGCCAGGCCAGCACCTGCCTTGGCCGCCTTGATGCGGGTGCGCTGATAAGAAAACCACGTAGCGTAATTGGATGCTTCTGAAGAAGCGCTTCTGCCTGTAGGAGTTACTGCTGTGCAGTTAATCCAATCATTTTCGGCAGAAGATCCTGACACGCATCTATTATCTCGATTTATACTTGCAGACAGAGAGTACGTCGCTGCCCCCAAGATTGCCGCACCTGAAACACGCACTTCATATGTACTGTTTGATGCAGGAGTAACCGAGCATGACTGAGATGAATTTCCCGACACGATCGAATTGCAATCAACTATCAAATTAGAGGCGTTTCGAACACTCAAATTTACGCCGCGATTTGATGTTGTATTCAAATTGACCGTTAGATTCCCGTTGGCCGGCACTGTAATTCTGTAAGTTTTTGTTGCATTTAACGCCACCGAATCAGAGACAGGATATCCAGGCACCGAGGCAACCACACCAACGGGACCAAATTCGCTGCGAATGACAGTATTAACATCAAAAATTTGATACCTGTAATAATTGTCTGCATTAGACAGATAGCTTATTGCCTTGTTGCCGACATCCTTTGGAACATAGAATGTCTGGACACCACCACACACATTCACATTGGCACCGGTACCTTTGTCATTACCGTTTTGGTCGAATTTTCCGCAACTAGCGCTATTGGATAGATCGATTGTCGTTCCACTGGCTTTATTAAAATCTCCGTAGACTGCTCCATAGGAGGTACCCCCGGTCATCAGTGCGCCCGCCGCGTTTATCCAGGGCTTATAATCAATAGCAGGATTATAGTAAATCGTATTTCCAACATAAGCACTGTCGGTAATGTCAAAGACCACCTGTCGATTACTTGTCAAGCAAGCATCGTCTGATCCGCGTCGGCAGATTTGGGATACCTCCGGGTTGGCCAGATCCCCGAATGCCATTGAACCGGAATCATCAAGAATAAACATGATATTGGGAGGCACGCGACTTACCGTGGTCAACGGATCGGTGGGCAATGTAATGCCGGCATTGGCCGGCAACGAAAGTAGAGTTGCAACCATAGATAACGTGGGCACCCTGAGCATCTGGTGCAACGCATGCAGGCGTCGACGGAATGGATGTTTGAGAGTATTCATGGCTAAAGCCCTACTGCTTGATGTAGTTGGTCTGCAGAAGCACTTGGGCACGCCCAGCTCCTTCGCTGACGGCGGTAATGCGATACCTTGGTGCCAAGCACAATGCCGGTATTGGCGAAATGCGGTCGCATGCAGGCCATGTAGGTGCATCGCCCATGTACTCTATGATGTACTGCGGTGAGGCTGTCGAGCTTACCGTCAGTGTGGCAGTACGCCAGCCGGCTCTATCCGCTACAAGCCAGCGATCAGCGGTTGTAGCAACCGGCGTTGAACAAATCCCATCTGTGCATCCATTATTGGGCACACTTAGGGTCTTCGTGGCCTTGATACGCTCTTCGGCTTCGCGCAACGCACCTTCCGCAGCTTGGAAGCTTCGACCGCGATCAACCAAGTTGGATGCCATTCGTTCTTCAAGAACTGTACTGCGCAGTACCGCCAAGCCCAACAATGTCATTATCAGAAGAAGCAATAAAACGACGATGAGCGAGACGCCGCATTGGCGCGTATGACCAATAGTCTTCATGCGTTGCGGTTCCGAAGTGCAATAACGTGATTCAGTGTACGACTAATGGTTTCGCCGCCAGCACCGACGCGAGTTGAATCAAGCATCTCCAAGCGAATGCTGATTGCGGTAACTGTCGACCAGTCGCTGACTGCGCTGGCATCGACATAAGACGTTTGACCTTTGATCAAATACCGCAACTGCATATTGTTGACCCCTTCCAGCACTTCGTCGTTGCGTTGTGCCAGACTTCCCCCCGAATAAATCATTTGCGACTGATATAAAGATCTTGTTCCGCGCGCATTAGTCCCAATGAACCAACGAGCGGCATGCAGATTCGCAATCACCGAACCCGCAGCAACGAATGCAAACTGCGAGCCGGCACAAACCGGCATGGCCAAGCCTGTAGAGCAGTTACCTGGAGAAACACCACCGACGGCGTGCAAAATGTTTGAGCCAGCAACCGAACTGACCTGAAAAATCGCAGATTGTCGTGCATTGCAGGCAACAACAACGTCGCCCGTACCAATTCCCGCGGCAGCAGCCGTCATGTTTAGCGTCAGCGTTGCAGCAGCAGTGTTATCTGAAGCGATTGTCGCAACTTCATAGCCAGCCCCAAGAATCTGTAGCGCATCGGTACCAGTGACGCGCGCGCCGACCGATGTGCCGTTACTTGGCGAACCAGAAGAAAAAGCACCGTCCACCCCTGTTATCCCGGAAGTCCAGTTATCGATATTCGTGTACCAATTAGCAGCCTTGTTATTCACCACGTTTGCAATTGGAACATTATTTAAACATGGATTTCCAGACGCCTCGCGTACATCTCGCGCCATTAACTCAAATGCTATTCGCACGTTTTCCTGAACTCGGCTCAACCCCTCTGTCGCACTATAAGTGCGTCGATTTGAAATAAAAATACCAATAGCTGCACCGACAACCAGCAAACCCAGTACCAATGCAATCATCAGTTCAATCAATGTCACGCCATGCATTTTCGAGCGTTTGGCGTTCATTTGCGCATTCTTTTTCATAGCCTTGTCTTGATTGAAAACTGCTGGACAGCACTTCCATTTTTAGCCCTACTATCGTCCCATTTGACTATTGCTTCGCAGGTCGTAGCACTACACGTTATGGTTCCGCATGCTGTTGAGTTAATTGAATTTTTTAACCCTTGCAGCCAGCTGCTGATATCATTGGAAACAAGGCTAGACCCAGCGGATGCACTACAGGATGCAATGTTGTAGCCCCCAGATGTCGCCACCTCCGAATTGGCACGCATTGCATCGAAGATGGTATATGCCTGTATTACAGCCTGACTCCGCTCCAGCGAGCTCTGACTGTTGCGCAGAGCTGTTGCTTGCATTGCGGCGATACCAAGCATACCTACCCCCAAGACCACGACTGAGATCAGTACTTCGATCAAACCAATGCCTGCCATCGATTTACGTTTAATTTCCATGTTTTCCCCGCTTTACAGCGTAGTAGGTGTGTTGACCGGAGCTGCGCAAGTAGCATCGCCGGTACTGCTACGCACCGAAGCACGGCTTCCGCTGACGATTACAACCATCCGGACATTTTGCGGAGGATTGGTTGTTACCAGACAGGAGCTAACAGCAGCAGCGAGCAATGCACCTGTCGCGCTGCGTGCAAGGCCATCTGCCCGAAACTCAATTGCGTTTCCGTTACTGACGATCGCAGGGCTGGCCTGCACGAGCATTGGTGCCTTCGCTGTGCCAACTCGCAGGACCTCTTTGGTTGCCTTGACCATTACGATCCACTGATTCCATGAACCGCTGCTGCAGCTGGACGCGTCGCTGCTGGGACACATGAGCACTGTCTGGTTGCGTCGCACAGCTTCGGATCTGGTCATTTGTAGCGATGCCAGCACCTCGTTGGCAGACGCAGTCAGCCGATTACTGTTGATCAACCCGGTGAAACTTGGAATAGCAATCGCGGCTACGATCGCTATCACGGCCACAGTGACCATCAATTCGATCATACTGAAGCCATTGTGCCGAGCGTGGCGCAGCACTTCTCCCAGATTGCATCGTGACGCACGCATTGTGACTCCCCTCTCTTCCCCAGGCCAACGCTAGTGGCCGTCATCGAGTTACGCAACGGATGGCCGATGGACGGTACCGATAGGGGGAATGAAAGGACAGCACTGCGCTGTCCATGGAACCGATGCATCATGGCCGCACGCCTTAACATGAGTTTTCGAGCGAATGTCTAATCCGCCTACCCACTTGCAGCCTCTCGATACCTTGTGGCAAGCATCGGTCATTGTCTGGACTCTGCTAGCTGGGGAGGGAGTAGCGATCGTGCTCGCTCTGGCGCCCACGCTGGACGGCAATCGCTGGGTTTATTTCGGCCTTGCTTCATTGGCCGTGCAATGGGTCGCTCTATTGACGTTGGCATGCCTTTATGGGTTGCGACGTCGCTTGAAGAATCTCAAGCCACTTCATATCGCCACACTCTCAATGGGCCTCATGCTGGCTTGCACCTGGGCGGTATGTGCCGCCTCTTGGGTAGCGTTGCACGAGGCCTGGAATATTTCTTCGCGCGAGTGGATGTTGAGCGTCCTGCGCATTACAGCAATTGCCTTGACCGTGGGGACCTTGGGCTTGCTAGCCTTTCACAACCACTGGAGAGCGCGACAATTGGCTGTGCAGGCGAAACAGGCGCAGCTGGATGCGCTACGCGCACGCATCCGACCACATTTTCTTTTCAATACGTTGAATACAGGAGCGGCTTTAGTCCATGTACATCCAGAACAAGCAGAGCGCCTTTTATTGGATCTCTCAGACCTGTTCCGCGCGGCATTGGGCAGTTCGGATTACATCGACCTAAATCAAGAGCTGGGACTGACACGGCGGTATCTGGAAATCGAGCAGATGCGTCTGGGACGTCGGTTGACAATCGACTGGCAGGTACCTTCTTCATTGCCGGCAATCCAGCTTCCAACCCTATCGATTCAGCCATTGGTAGAAAACGCAATTCGGCATGGAATCGAGCCTCGGGTTGATGGTGGCCGCCTGTCCATCAAAGTAGTTCTGGAAGGAAAAAGGATATTAGTAGAAATCGCCAACCCTCTCCCTCCGAGTCAAGAAAACGCCCATCGCGGTCATCACCTTGGTCTGCGAGCCGTGCAGGCCAGGCTGGAAACCCAGGAAGCCGGCAGCGGACGCCTGACAACCCAACGGACCGATGAAACTTTCATCAGTACGTTGGAATTGCCGATCATCGCCAAGCATTAAGAGCGTCTAACAAAACCCCTTGAATCTTGTCTCGCCGGTGGCAAAATTGCGGACATGACACGTCGCAAAGAGATCCCCATTGCGCTGTGGAAGCGCATCGAGCCGCTGATTCCCCAAGTGAAGCGTTCGCCCAAAGGTGGACGGCCGCGCATCAGTGATCAGCAAGCCCTCAACGGCATCGTCTATGTCTTGCGCACGGGCATGCCATGGGAAGACCTGCCTGTGGAACTGGGCTATGGCAGCGGCATGACCTGCTGGCGCCGGTTGCGTGATTGGCAAGCCGCCGGTGTGTGGCATCGTCTGCATCAGGTGTTGCTGACCGAGCTGCGTCGCGCCCAGAGGCTGGATCTGAGCCGAGCCAGTCTGGACGCCGCCAGTGTGGCCTCCCCCCGGGGGGCGCCTACACCGGGCCAAACCCGACCGATCGCGGCAAACTCGGCAGCAAACGGCATCTGATCGTGGACCGCAACGGCGTGCCCTTGGCAGTGTGCGTCACCGGCGCCAATCGGCACGACTCGGTCGTGTTCGAGGAGTTGATCGACGCCTTGCCGCCAATTGGTGGCAAACCAGGGCGCCCGCGACGTTGGCCAGACAAATTGCACGCCGACAAGGCTTACGACATCGACCGCTGTCGCGCCTTCCTCAAGCAGCGCGGCATCATTGCGCGGATCGCACGCAAGGGAATCGAGCGCAACGACCGGTTGGGCCGTCATCGCTGGGTCGTCGAGCGCACGCATGCCTGGTTCGCAGGCCTGGGCAAACTGCGCATCCGCTTTGAACGCCGCATCGATCTCCACTTGGCGTTGCTCTCGCTTGCATGCTCCATCATCTGCTTACGGCTTCTTCCTGGGTTTTGTTAGCCGCTCTAAGAGTGGCTAACAAAACGTAGCGAGCAGTCGCCAGGTGGATGCGGACGGCGCGGAGCAACCGCAATGTACGAATGGTACATGCCAATTCCGAGCACCGGCGGCGCCCCCCCTTGGCGGTGAGGTGAGCGCAGTGGTTTTGATAGCCGCTCTAAGCGGCCTCCAGTCAGGTCGCCACCCGATAACAAGGCCGGTAGTCCCCCGAAATCTTCATGCGGCGTTGTTCGACGAAGCCGCGCAGGAGTTCGTCCAGGGCCCGCATGATATCCGGGTCGCCGTGGATCTCGAAGGGGCCGAACTCTTCGATGCGGCGCATGCCGTCTTCCTTGACATTGCCGGCGACAATACCAGAAAACGCGCGGCGCAGGTCGGCCGCCAGGGCAGATGCGGGGCGGCCATGGTGCAAGTCCAGCGCGGACATGGCCTCGTGGCTCGGTTCGAACGGCTGCTGGTATTCAAGCGGGATGTGCACCGACCAGTTGAAGTAGTACGAGTCCTTCTGATCTTTGCGATGCGCGCGCACTTCGTTGATGCCTTCGGCCATGCGACGCGCCACCGCGACCGGGTCGCCAACGATAATCTCGTAGCGCGATGCGGCGGCTTCGCCCAGCGTCAGACGGATGAAGCGATCGATCTGCTCGAAGTACGACGCGGCGATGGTCGGGCCGGTGAGGATCAGCGGGAACGGCAGGTGGGCGTTTTCTTCGCGTAGCAGGATGCCGAGCAGGTAGAGGATTTCTTCCGCCGTGCCGACGCCACCTGGGAACACCAGGATGCCGTGCCCGATGCGGACGAAGGCCTCCAGGCGCTTTTCGATGTCCGGCATGATTACCAAGTGGTTGACGATCGGGTTGGGCGACTCGGCAGCGATGATGCCCGGCTCGGTGACGCCGATGTAGCGCGTATGTTGCTTGCGCTGTTTGGCATGGGCAATCGTGGCCCCTTTCATCGGCCCCTTCATCGCACCTGGGCCGCAGCCGGTGCAAATATCCAGGCCGCGTAGACCGAGCTCGTAGCCCACCTGCTTGGTGTAAAGGTATTCGTCGCGCGAGATGGAATGACCACCCCAGCACACGACCAGATTAGGGTCGGACGGCTGCAGGATGCGCGCGTTGCGCAACTGACCGAACACCGCATTGGTAATGCCTTCGCTGGTGTCGAGATCGGCGTGCTGCGCTTCAAGCTCGATCGCCATGTATGCCAGGTCGCGAACGACAGCGAACAGCAGTTCGGCCACGCCACGGATGATGTTGCCATCAACGAACGCCATGGCCGGCGCATTGACCAGATCGATGCGGATGCCGCGGTCTTGCTGGTTTACCTGGATATCGAAATCCGGATACAGATCGCGCGCGGCGCGTGGATCGTCCGAGGCGCTGCCACTGGTGAGCACCGCCAATGCGCAACGGCGCAACAGTTCGTGCATGCCGCCACCGGATGCATCGCGCAACCGGGCCACTTCCGCCTTGGACAATACGTCCAGACCACCACGTGGGTAGATCCGTGCATCCACCACCGGCAGCGCCCGTGCTGCCGTACTGCTGAGTTCCATAGCTTGCTCCTTTCTTATCTGCAGGACTTTAGCGTACTCACCCGCACAAAAGAAAACGGCAGGAAGAACCCGGCCGTTTTTGCAACATTCGACACGCTAATCAGATTAGAACTGGTAGCGGAAGCCCAACTGCAGCGCCCAGCGGGAGATGCCCTTGTCGTCGTAGACGGTCGCGGCATCCGGCTGGTTGAAGCGATACACGTATTTGCCGGTCGCCGCGTCGATACCGCCGTACTCGGCCACACCTTTGAAGCCCGGGAACGCGTATTCGTCGACACGGCCCCACTTCTTGTTGAGAAGGTTGCCCACATTCATCACGTCAACCCATATCTGCGCCTTGTTGCCGTCGAAGAAGCCCGGAAGCTCCTGTTCCAGGTGTAGATCGAACTGGTTGACCCACGAATTGCGCACCGCGTTACGGCCCGCAACCTGGCCCTTATGCGTAGAAAGGTACTGGTCGTTATTGACGTAGTTCCAGAACGCATTTTCTTCGGCCGCATTGCGGAACAACACATCGCCGCGTACTGCCGGAATGTATAGCAGGTCGTTTGCGCGACCATCGCCATTGGCGTCGTTGTCGAAGGTATAGCTGTACGGGCGACCGCTGCGGCCCTGGTAGATCAGGCCAAGCTTGGTTGCATAGTCGCCAACGAAGTTGTGCTTCCACTGCAACGTACCGAGGATGCTGTCCTTGATTTGGTATGCAGACGTCGCGTTGACTTCTTCGTTGGCTTGGAAAGTCGCCGTGTTGAGCAGCTGCGAGCCCGATGTGGAGCTGGTCAGACCGCTGACTTCCTTCGCATTCGAATAGGTATACGCCAGGCTCGAAGACCAGTCGCTGTCGTTGAACGGCTTGCTCAGGCCAACGGTGAAGCTCTGCGTGCCACCCTGATCGGTGGAGCGCGCGATAATGGCATCGTTGAAGTTAGGGTCCTCACGCAGCGCACGGATATCCGTTCCGCTGTTTTCACATGACGAACCCAGTGCCACACCGGTTTCGCGAAGACATGCGTTACCGAGGGCGTTCCAGTTTGCCGGGTTAAGGCCGTTGGGATTCCAATAGATATTGCGTCCATCCTGGCCAACTGCAGTCGCGGCGCCCAGATTGAGCTGCTGGTAATAGATCGCTTCCTTGACCTTGGTAACTACACCCTCTACCGACGCGACGATGCCGTACCACGGCAACTCGGTATCGAATGCCAGATTTGCCTTCCACACCGCAGGCTGGCCAAGGTCTTTGTCGACGAAGTCGACCGACTGCGTTTGACCCAACACGCCGCGCGGCTGATCGTTGATATCCGGCGTGAAGCGGATGCCACTGTTGGACGCATTCGGGAAGTTATAATCGGTGAACGCAAGGCCTGTATTGGAATACGGGTTGGACAACCACACCGAGGCAGCCGCACCCTGGAACAGGCCGACGCCACCACGCAACTGAGTCGGACGATCTGCGTCGAAGGTGTAGTTGAAACCGAAGCGCGGCTGCCACAGACCATTGCCATCGATCGTTTCATCGTTGCGCACGCCAAAGGCATTGAAGGCAGCTTGGTTGAACTGCGGCGAGTTCTTCACCATCGGCTCGTCATAGCGCAGGCCGAAGTTCAAGGTCAGGTTGCTGTTGAGAGTCCACGAATCCTGCACGAACACGCCGACGTTGCGCATGCCCCACTTTGCAGCGATGTCGTCGATACCGGTGGCCGAGTACGAATAACGATATGCGTTCGGCAGATTCGCCTGATAATTGGCAATCGAATTGAACGTGTAGTTACCGAAGACGCGCGGTCCGAACAGGTTATAGATGTCGTTGTCTTCGTAATCGAAGCCGAACTTGACCGTGTGGTCATTCAAGAACAGCGTTCCAGCGAAGAACGCATTCCAGGTTTCGGTACGCAGCTCGTTGGCCTGCGTATTGGCCTCGGTGCCAAGGTTCAAGGTGTTGTTGCCGAAGCGCACGGCGATTGCCGGCAGCTGCGATGCGGCGGTACGTACGGCCGAGTAATCGCGGTAGGACACCTTGGCTTCGGTCGAGAACGTGTCGGTCCAGTCACTGAACAACTGGCCGGTGTAGGTCTCAAGTTCAAAGTCGCGCACGTAATGGTACGAGTTCAACGCCAGCGTATTGTTTCCGAACCCGTTGAGGTTGGCCGTGCTCTGCTCGGACTTGCCGTAGCGCAACGAACCACGATGCTTGTCGCTGATGTTCCAATCCAGTTTGAAGCCCTTCTCTTCCGAATCGGAGTCCAGCACTGGTAGCGTCAAGGTGCCGGGATCGAAACCGTAGACGTTGCGCGAGATATCGATGACCTGATCGACTTGCGCCTGGGTGATGCCGACTTCATTGCTCGCACCAGAACCCACCGGACCGTAACCGCTATTACCGGTAAATACACCCTTGCCCTGGTATTTTTCGTAATTGGCGAAGAAGAACAACTTGTCCTTGACGATCGGGCCACCCAGGGTCAAACCATAGGTCGCTTCGTTATCGAATAATTGCGGGCGGATGTCGTTCTGGTTCTTGCCGGACCAATCGTTCTTGCGATAGGTGCCATAGACAGAGCCGTGAAATTCGTTGGTGCCCGACTTGGTGACCGCGTTGATCACACCACCGGTACCACTGATAGTGACGTCATAGTTCGCCACATCCACCGAGATTTCGTCGATGACGTCCATCGAGAACGGCTGGCGCGGGGTCGGCAGGCTGTTGGATTCCAGGCCGAAGGCGTCGTTGGTGCTGATGCCGTCGACGCGGATCGCGTTGTAGCGCGGGTTCTGGCCAGCGATGGAGATTTCGTTGCGCGCCTTGTCGGTCTGCGCGACACGCGGATCCAGACGCACGTAGTCTTGCAGGTTGCGGTTGATCGACGGCAGCGATTCGATTTCTTCGCGGGTCACGTTAGTGCCGGTGCCCATCTTGTTGGCGCTGAAAATGGCCGAGCCGTAGTTGCCGGCAATCGCCTGCACGGTGCCCAGAGTGGCCAGGTCGCCGCCAAGGGCCGCATCGACCTGATTGACCTTATCAAGATTCAGGTAGATGCCCTCGCGCGTGGTGTTGCCCGTGCCGGAAGCGGTGATGGTGATGGTGTACGGCCCACCCACACGCAAACCGCGCGCGTTGTAGCGTCCGCTGGCATCGGTGTTGACGCGGCTGACGGTGCCCGATTCAACATGGACGATCGTCACGTCGGCATTCGGCACCGGCTGACCGCCACGGCCGGTGACCACGCCAGCGACGCCGGCAGAGGTGCTCTGAGCGAACACGGGGACAGCGGCAAGTGCGACAACAAGGCCGAGAGTCAGCTTGGACATGCACAGACAACGGGGATGGGTCATTTCGGTAGCCTCGAGACAGGTTGGGCGGTGACAAAAAGGCGCAGTCGGCCCAACCGTTGCCGGGGGTAAGCTGCAGATGATCTGTGGTCCCTTGCCGCGCGACCGGTTGCTGCCGCAACGGTTAACAACAGATTAACACGCTAAGGCCCGGTTATGACGGAAACGTGACAAAGTGCGCACTGTGCATCCTGCAGTTCGCATGTGCCGCCGTAAACGCCATGCTGCGCAAAGTCGCAGGCAAAAAAGACCCATGTCTCGGATAAGCAGAGACAGGATTGGGACTTGGAAGCAGGCTCGTAAAGAATGTCCAAGCACCATCCGACTGACGCAGCCGGTCGCTTCCAACTCTCGGTTTCCATCTCTCGTGCACCAGACCGCCCTGCACCGAAAAACGCCTTAAATCGACACCGGCAACTTGAAGTAGGTCCCCAAGCCATCCAAGAACATCTGCACCGAGATAGCCACCAGCAACATGCCCATCAGGCGCTCGATCGCGGTAAGTGCACGATGACCGAGCAGTTTGTACAGCAGCGGGGCCGACGCCAGGATCGTGGATGCAGCAATCCAGGCGATCATCAGTGCCAGGCTCCAATCCCATAGCCGGGTCGGTTCATTGCTGCCCATCAGCATCACCGCAGCCATGCCGGACGGGCCGGCCACCAGAGGGATCGCCAGCGGCACGATGAAGGGCTCGCCATCGGGGATCTCGCCCATCAGGCCTTCCGGGCGCGGGAAGATCATGCGGATGCCGATCAGGAACAGCACGATGCCGCCAGCGATCGCCATCGATTCCTGACGCAGATGCATCAACTCCAGCGCGTATTTGCCGCCCCACAGAAACCCCATCAACACGAACAAAGCGATCAGCAACTCGCGCGCGAGCACGAAGCTTTGGCGACGCGGCGGCAGCGGCTTGAGCACGCTGAGAAACACGGGGATGTTGCCCAGCGGGTCGAGGATCAGGAACAGCAGCAAGGCTGCCGACATGATGGTCATGCGGAAGGACTCCAGATCGCACCGCGATGCGCGGCACCCGCAATGGACAGCAAGGCGACGCAGGCCCATGCAGCGCGCGCGGGATCGACTGCATCGCGGTCTTCGTGATGCGTGAAGGCACGTGCGCGCAACGCGGTACGCATCGGTCCGGGCTGCAGGCCGCTGATGCGCACCGTGCCGGCGACGGTTTCGTGATGCAGACTGGCGAGCAAGCCGTGCTGCGCATACTGAGCTGCGCCGTAGGCGCCCCAATACGCCTGCCCAACCCGCGCTGTATCATCCACGACGAAGACCACTGCCGCATCGTGTTGCTGGCGCAACAGCGGCAAACAGGCCTGGGTCAACCAGGCACGCGCGGTGAGATTCACATGGATGGCGCGTGCGAAGTCCGCAGGCGCTGCGAGCTCGACCGGAGTCAGGCCGGCAAAATCGGCCGCGCAATGCAGCAGGCCGCTCAACCCACCAAGCTCGAACTGTAACCGCTGCACGAGCGCAGCATAATCGTCCGGGGTGGCGCCGGCCAGGTCCAGCGGATAGAGCAACGGTTCCGGCCCCAGCTTGGCGACTGCATCATAAATACGCTCCAGCGGACGCAGCTTGCGGCCAAGCAACACCACAGTCGCGCCGGCAAAGGCGCACGCCTTTGCAGCAGCAGCGCCCAGACCGCCGGCGGCGCCTGTGATCAATACCACTCGATCGGCCAGCGCAGCCGCGTCAGACTGGTCCTGCAACGCGCTCACGGCTGATAAGCCTCGCTGACGATACGCCTGAGTTCACCGGCCTCGAACAATTCCAGCGTGATGTCGCAACCGCCGATCAGCTCGCCATGAATGAACAACTGCGGAAAGGTCGGCCAGTTGGAATAACGCGGCAGATTCGCGCGCACCTCGGGTTCTTCCAGCACGTTGACGGTGCGCAGTTGGTCGGCACCTGCCGCGACCAATGCCTGCACCGCACGACTGGAAAACTCGCACATCGGGAACTGCGGGGTGCCTTTCATGAACAGCACGATCGGGTGGTGTTCGAGTTCGGCCTGGATCCGTTCCATTTCCGGCATTGGACTCTCCTGACTGGGAGCGGCAAGCCCGACCGCCGAGTCGGATAGACTTCCGCTAAAGGCGCGCATTGTAAGCCTTCAGCGCGACCTGTCGCCGCACTCCCTTCGCTGCCCTTGCCATCATGCCGATCGAACATCTTGCACTGCCCTACTCCCGCGCCGCCCTTGAGCCGCATTTGTCGTCGGCGACATTGGAAGCGCACCACGGCGTCTGCCACCGCAACGAGGTCGAACGGCTCAATGCACATATCGAAGGCAGCGACTTTGCCGAGCTGACGCTGGAAGAGATCATCGCGCGAGCGCAAGGCACGCTGTTCCATCTGGCCGCGCAGGTGTGGAACCATAATTTCTATTGGCAATGCCTGCGTGCACGCGGTGGAGGCGAGCCGCTTGGCCAGCTGTCCGACAGCATCGCCAAATCGTTCGGCGACTTCGTCCACTTCAAGCAGGAATTCAACCGCGTCGCCTTGGGCACCTTCGGCTCGGGTTGGGTATGGCTGGTGCAGCGCCCGGACGGCACGCTAGCGGTCGTCGCCACACCGAACACGTCCACTCCGGTCACCGGGGCGGACACGCCGCTGCTCGCCTGCGACATGTGGGAGCATGCGTATTACCTGGATTACCAGCACGATCGCACGCAATACGTGGACGCGTTCTGGAAACTGATCAACTGGGATTTTGTGGCTAGCCGGTTGGGCTAACCACGCCGTTCTCGCAGCAAATGAGAGATCGCTCATCTGCTGCAAGTAGGCATCTGAAAGCAATCAAGCATTGCGATAAGGCTTCATCAAAGGACTAGCGCATCGGCCATGTAGCCGCATCCGCGTTAATGCGTCTTGCAAATCACCCTTCGCTCAAGCGCGCGACCACCGGCTCAACCTGGGTGCCACGCAGCAACGCAGTGCCCGCATCGTTCAGTGCCTGTGCAAGCGTCTGCGAGGTGTCGGCGCGCAACGTTGCGTGGCCGACCTTGCGCCCGTCACGCGATTGCTTGCCGTAGTGGTGCCAATGTCCGCCCGGTACCGCCAGAAATGCGGCAGCTTCCGGCACAGCGCCCAGCCAATTGAGCATGCAGGCATGCCCACGCATCGCGGTGCTGCCGAGCGGCAAGCCGAGTACGGCACGCACGTGATTTTCGAACTGCGATGTCTCTGCGCCTTCGATAGTCCAATGTCCGGAGTTATGCACGCGCGGGGCCATTTCGTTGGCGAGCAATTGGCCGTCGCGCACAAACAGCTCAAGTGCGAAAACGCCCACATAATCCAGGCGCTCGGCAATCGCGCGCGCATGCGCCGCTGCGGCAGACTGCAGCCCGGCATCCCCAGTTGCCGGCGCGAGGCTGGCCGACAGCACGCCGTGCACATGCCAGTTTTCAGTCAACGGCCAGGCGCGGAACTCGCCATCGCGACCGCGCACAGCCACCACGCTGAGCTCGCGCTGGAATGGCACGAACGCCTCCACGATCAACCCGACCTTGCCCGCCTGCGCGCCGAGCGCGTCCCATGCCGCATCGGCATCGGCGAGCGTCTTGATGCGGAACTGCCCCTTGCCGTCATAGCCGAAGCGACGCGTCTTGAGCACGCACGGTGTACCGATACGCGCCAGCGCCGCATCCAACCCGGCGCGGTCGTCGATGGCCGCAAACTCCGGCACCGGAATGCCGAGCTCGCGAAACAAGGTTTTTTCGCTGAGCCGGTCCTGTGCCACCGCCAATGCAGCAGGACTTGGAAAGACCGGCACCTGTGCGGCGAGCTGCTGCGCACTGGCAGCCGGCACATTCTCGAAATCGAAGGTGAGCACATCCGCCTGTGCGGCGAATGCGGCAAGCGCAGCCGCATCGTCGAAAGCACCGACCTGCAGCGGGGCCACCTGCCCTGCACAGGCATCAGCCGCCGGGTCGAATACCGCAAAACGCAAGCCCAACGGCGCGCCGGCCAACACCAACATGCGTGCCAATTGGCCACCGCCAAGAATGCCGACGGTGGTCATTGCCGGGGGTCGTCGCTAGCCATGACATCGTCGGTCTGCTTGGCACGGAACTGTGCCAGTGCCTGGCCGATATGCGCCTGTTCGGGTGCCACCATCGCTGCCGCGAACAATGCCGCATTTGCCGCACCAGCATTGCCGATCGCAAACGTAGCCACCGGAATCCCGGCTGGCATCTGCACGATCGATAGCAACGAATCCATGCCGTTGAGCACCTTGGACTGCACCGGCACGCCGAGCACCGGCACTGCGGTCTTGGCGGCGAGCATGCCCGGCAGATGCGCCGCGCCGCCGGCGCCAGCGATGATTGCGCGCAGGCCGCGTTCGCCAGCCCGCTCGGCATAGCTGAACAACACATCGGGCGTGCGGTGCGCCGAGACCACCTTGACTTCGTAAGGCACGCCCAGCGCATCCAGCTTCTGAGCTGTGTGTTGCATAGTCTCCCAATCCGAACGGGAGCCCATCACGATGCCGACTAGCGGCGCGGGGTGGTTGGAGGTCATGGCCCTGCCTTGCGGTAAAGACGTATTCTAGCCAACTTCCACGCAAGACAAGACTTCGATGGATCGCAAATTGCTCGACCTGCTGTGCTCGCCCGACACCCGCCAGCCGCTTTCGCTGCTCGACGGCAAAGGCCTGGAAGCACTCAACACCGCCATTGCCGGCGGAAACCTGCAGCGTGCCGATGGCACCTTGCAGGCACAGCCGCTGCGCGAGGCGCTGATCACCCGCGACCGCAAGCAGATCTTCCGCGTCGACGACGGCATTCCGGTGCTGCTGGCCGAAGAAGCCATCGGCACTGAGCAGATCGCCGACTTCCCCGAGAAGTGAGTCTTCCTGTGCGCACGACCGTGCCGGAGGCACCATCGGCCGCGCTGGTTGACGCCGACGTGGCACGCGCACTGGCCGAGGACATCGGCACTGGCGATGTGACCGCAGCGCTGTTGCCCGATCAGGCCGACAGCGCGTACCTGCTGTGCAAGCAGAATGCGGTGATCGCAGGCCGCCCCTGGTTCGACGCGGCGCATCGTGCACTCGATGTGCAGGTGCGCATCGACTGGCACGTGCACGAAGGTCAGCACGTCAGCGCCGGCACTGTGTTGGCCCTGCTGCATGGCCGCAGCCGCAGTCTGGTCAGTGCCGAGCGCACCTCGCTCAACTTCATGCAGACGCTCTCGGCCACGGCCACCACCACGGCTGCGTACGTCGCTGCAGTGGCCGACACCAACACCCGCATCCTGGACACGCGCAAGACGCTGCCGGGCCTGCGCGCCGCACAGAAATACGCGGTACGTTGCGGTGGTGGCGACAATCACCGCATCGGGCTGTTCGATACGGTGATGCTCAAGGAAAACCACATCCGCGCAGCCGGATCGCTGAGCGCAGCCGTGCATGCCGCACGCGCGCAGCAACCGCAGTTGCCGCTGGTGGTCGAAGTGGAAACGCTGGAGCAACTGCGCGAGGCATTGCAGGTCGGCTGCACGCGCATCCTGATCGACGACTTCGATCAGGCGATGCGTCGCGAAGCAGTCCGTCTCGTTGCCGCTTTGCCGCACGACCAACGCATTCCGCTCGAAGTCTCTGGCAGCGTGGATCTGGCCGGCATTCGCGCAATTGCCGAAGACGGCGTGGACTGCATTTCCATCGGCGGGCTGACCAAACACGTGCAGGCGGTGGACCTGTCGCTCAAACTCGGCCCGCCACCGCGCTGATTTCACGCGCACGCGGGTCTTGCAGCCTGCTGCAATTGTGTCTGTGCAGGATCCGCGATGACTGTAAAACCTTGGTCGTGCATTTGTCTGGTGCTGGCGGGATTTGGAGGCAGCGCTGCGGCTGCAGAAGTGTGCGATATCCCGCCACACAGTCTGGCACCAGTCCTGCCGCGATCGCCAGCGTGCGCAGCGCCTGTAAAGAGCGTCGTTTGTGGCAGCACTCGCTTATCGATGCCAAAGGTCGTCTCGGCGTGACTGAAGCCAAATCGCGTTACGGCGTCGTCGCGTGGCAGGCCAATGGCGCGACAGCGGTACGCTTGCATCGATGGGCGATCGCCCCGGCGCATCGACTTGCGCGGCGCTGGATGGCACGCGCTATATCGCTGGCGATTGCCGCGCTTTCCTGGTCGACAATCCGTGGTCGGCGGCATTCATTTCGTGGGTGACGACACAGTCCGGGCTGAGCGGCTTTCATCGCTTCGCACGGCATCCTAGCGGGCGCCTACGACATTTTGAGTGGCCAACAAAACATTGCGAGCAGTCGTCAGGTGGGTGTGGACGGCGCGGAGCAGCCGCAGTGTAGGCGTGGCACTGCCAATTCCGAGCACCGGCCGCGCCCGCCTGACGGTGAGCGTAGTCGTTTTGTTAGCCGCTCTTATTACCGAATCTACAACAAAAAAGCGGGCCGCAGCCCGCTTTTTCGTAACGCATCAAACAGCAGCGCTTACTCGACCGAAGCCGGCACGCCCTCGCCTTCTTCCACTGCCTTGATCGACAGACGGATACGGCCCTGCTTGTCCACTTCCAGCACCTTGACGCGGACCAGATCGCCTTCCTTCAGCTTGTCGCCAACTTTCTCCACGCGCTCGCTGGAAATCTGCGAAACGTGCACCAGGCCGTCCTTGCCTGGCAGGATCGTGACGAACGCGCCGAAGTCCATGATCTTGGCGACCTTACCTTCGTAGATGCGGCCCGGCTCCACGTCCGAGGTGATCTGCTCGATGCGCGACTTCGCAGCTTGCGCGGCGATGGCATTGACCGAGGCGATGATGATCGTGCCATCGTCCTGGATGTCGATCTGCGTGCCGGTTTCTTTGGTGATCGCCTGGATGGTCGAGCCACCCTTGCCGATCACTTCGCGGATCTTGTCCGGGTGGATCTTGATGGTCAGCAGACGCGGCGCGTAATCGCTCAGTTCCAGACGCGGGGTGGTCAGGGCATGCGCCATCTCGCCGAGGATGTGCAGACGGCCCGCCTTGGCCTGCTGCAATGCCTGCTTCATGATCTCTTCGGTGATGCCCTCGATCTTGATGTCCATCTGCAGCGCGGACACGCCTTCGGCAGTACCGGCCACCTTGAAGTCCATGTCGCCCAGGTGATCTTCGTCACCCAGGATGTCGGATAGCACCACGAAGCGATCATCTTCCTTCACCAGGCCCATGGCGATACCTGCCACCGGCGCCTTGATCGGCACACCGGCGTCCATCAGCGCCAGCGAGCTGCCGCAGACCGATGCCATCGAGGACGAACCATTGGACTCGGTGATCTCCGAGACCACGCGAATGGTGTACGGGAATTCTTCCAGACTCGGCATCACGGCGAGCACGCCGCGCTTGGCCAGACGACCATGGCCGATTTCACGACGCTTCGGTGCACCGAAACGACCACACTCGCCCACCGAGTACGGGGGGAAGTTGTAATGGAACAGGAAATTTTCCTTGTACTCGCCGCTGACCGCGTCGATCACTTGGCCGTCACGGGCGGTGCCCAGCGTGGTAACCACAATCGCCTGCGTTTCGCCGCGGGTGAACAGTGCCGAGCCATGGGTACGCGGCAATACGCCGGCCTGCACAGCGATCGGACGCACGGTATCCAGTGCACGGCCATCGATACGCACCTTAGTCTCTAGGACCGAGTCGCGCATGGTGTGATATTCCAGCTCGCCGAATTCCTTCGACAACTCAGCAGCGCTCCAGCCTTCGGAGGCAACACGGCCGGCCAGCGAGTCCAGCACGTCTTTCTTGATCGCGGAGATCGCGTCGCGACGCTGCAACTTGTCGCGCACCTGGAAAGCATCTGCCAGCTGCGTACCGACGGCTTCTTTGAGCGCGTTGATCAGCGCGGCGTTCTTGACAGACGCAACCCAGCTGCTGGGCTTGGTGCCTGCTTCGACGGTCAGCTCGTTGATCGCGTTGATGACCTTCTGCAGTTCGCGGTGGCCGAAGGTGACCGCGCCCAGCATCACTTCTTCGGACAGCAGCGCCGCTTCCGACTCCACCATCAGCACGGCGTTCGCGGTGCCGGCAACTACCAGCTCCAGCTGCGAATCCTTCAGCTCGGCGATGGTCGGGTTGAGGATGTACTCACCATTCTTGTAGCCCACCTTGGCGGCACCGATCGGGCCGTTGAAGGGCGTACCGGCCAACGACAGCGCAGCCGATGCACCGATCAGCGCGGCGATATCGCCGTCGATGTCAGGGTTCATCGACATCACGGTCGCGATAATCTGTACTTCGTTCTTGTAGTCCTCCGGAAACAACGGACGGATCGGACGATCGATCAGGCGCGAAATCAGCGTTTCCTTCTCGGTCGCACGTCCTTCGCGCTTGAAGAAGCCGCCTGGGATGCGGCCGCCGGCATAGAACTTCTCCTGATAATCAACGGTCAGGGGGAAGAAGTCCTGCCCTTCGCGCGCGGTCTTTGCGGCGACGGCGGTGACCAGCAGTACGGTGTCGTCCATCTTGACGATGACCGCGCCGCTCGCCTGGCGAGCGACTTCGCCGGTCTCGAGGGTGACGGTGTGCTTGCCGTACTGGAAGGTTTTGGTGATTTTTGCCACGGAGGTTTTTCCCTTAGGTGTTGCTGTCTTCAAATGGACCGTCGTCGACCCATGCCGAGAACGGGCGGCCGGGATGCTCCGGGCCATTAACTACATGGTGCAAATTGACGTAGTGCGACTGACCAAAACAAAACCGCGGCGCATCGCTGCGCCGCGGCGGTAGGACTCGATCAGCGGCGCAGGCCGAGCTTCTCGATCAACGACTTGTAACGCTCGTTGTCCTTCTTCTTCAGGTAGTCGAGCAGGCTGCGGCGACGGTTGACCATCTGCAGCAGACCACGACGGCTATGGTGATCCTTCTTATGGGTCTTGAAGTGACCGGTCAGCAGTTCGATGCGCGCTGTCAGCAGAGCGACCTGCACTTCCGGTGAACCGGTGTCCTGGGCGCTACGCTTATTGTTTTCAATAACTTTCTGGGTGTCGACAGACATTGTATTTTCTCAAAAGATGCGTAGTGGACAGGAACGTGCATGACGCACCGTCGAACTCGCCGTTTGCTAGGGATGAGCGCGCTTGGCGCTGAATGTGCCCCGATCAGGGCCGCAAAATTGTAACGTCACGCGGCCCCGAGAACAAGTTGACTAAAATTAATAAGAGCGGCTAACAAAACGACTGCGCTCACCGCCAGGCGGGCGCGGCCGGTGCTCGAAATCGGCATGTACCAAGCGTACACTCCGGTTGCTCCGCGCCGTGAGCACCAACCTGACGACTGCTCGCTACGTTTTGTTAGCCGCTCTAAGCCTGAACTTCGTTCAGTCCATTGAACAAACGCTGCGGCGACAAACGCCCTTCCGCGTCCACCATGCCTAAGCCTGAAGGGATTCCATCGGGCCCGAACACCGCAACTTGGCCGGCTGGAAATGCTGCATCGCGCAAGCGCTGGCCCATCCGGAAACGGGTCGCATGGGCCTGGTCGAGCACGATCCGCGCAAAATCGGCCAGACCGGCTTCGATCGGCAACAACAACTTCTGCGCATCGATGCCCGCGTCCAGCGCTGCGGACAGCGCTTGGAGCGTGATCATTTGCGAAGCATGAAACGGCTTAACCCACAGCCGACGCAAAGATACGATATGCGCACCACATCCGAGCAATTCGCCCAAATCGCGCGCCAGACTGCGAATATAAGTGCCCGAGCCGCAGGTCACGCGCAATTGCAGGCGCGGCGCGCTGTAGCCGATCAGTTCGATCGCATGCACATCGACCTCGCGCACCGGCGCATCGATCACTTCGCCACGCCGCGCCTTGGCATACAGCGGCTCGCCCCCCTGCTTGAGCGCAGAATAGATCGGTGCCTGCTGCGCGATACGGCCGACAAATGACGCCAGCGCCACACGCAGTGCTTCTTCGCTCAGTTCCGGCACCGCACGCTCTCGCAACTGCGCGCCATCGGCATCGTCAGTGTCGGTGGTCATACCCAACACGACATCAGCGTCGTATGCCTTGACCGAGCCAAGCAGCAGACCGGCGATCTTGGTGGCTTCGCCCAGACACAACGGCAGCAAGCCGGTGGCCAGCGGATCCAGGCTTCCGGTATGGCCGCCCTTTTCTGCCCGCAACAAACGGCGTGCGGCCTGCAATGCGTTGTTGGAACTGAGTCCGGCCGGCTTGTCCAGCAACAGGATGCCGTGCAACGGGCGATAGACGATACGGGGTTTCAAAAGATCAGTGCTCGAATCGGGCGCTGTACGCGCCTGCAGGAATCAGGGCGGCAACGGAGGCCGGAGGCGGCAAGCCCGATACAGCGTTCAGCGCTGTTCGGCGTCTTCGTCGCTGGACGCAGCCTCGGGGCGGACATCATCCAGATCACGCAACAGGTTGTCGATGCGTTCGCCGCGATCGACCGAATCGTCGTAATGGAAGTGCAGCTCGGGCACGTGACGCAGTTTCATGGCCCGCGCCAACTGCGTACGCAGCTGACCGGCAATTTCCTTGAGCCCCTTGATCGCTTCGGTCGAACGCTCCTGCTGCAGCGCGGTGACGAACACCTTGGCATGCGCCAGATCGCGGCTGATTTCGACATCGGAAACGCTGACCGACGGCAAGCCGTGGTCGCGCACGGCCGCGTGCACGATGGTGCCGAGGTCGCGACGCACCTGCGCAGAAACGCGGTCGGTGCGATGGAATGATTTGGTTGGCATGGTCGTGGACCTGGTTGATTCGGAGGGCCAGATGGCACCGAAGCCAAAAACGAACGCGGGCTGCCATGCTGCCCTTGCCTCGCAGAACTTGCGTTACAGAATCCGCTGTGCGGAACACCGGGGCACGCAGGCCCCGGCAGCCGTTACAGCGTACGGGCGACTTCGATACGCTCGAAGCACTCGATCTGATCGCCGGCCTTGACGTCGTTGTAGGCCTTCACGCCGATACCGCACTCGGTACCGTTGCGCACTTCCTCGACGTTTTCCTTGAAACGACGCAGCGATTCCAGCTCGCCTTCGAACACCACGACGCTGTCGCGAAGCACGCGGATCGGCTTACTGCGCTTCACCACGCCTTCGATGATCATGCAGCCTGCAACCGCACCGAACTTCGAACTGCGAAACACGTCGCGGACCTGCGCGATACCGATGATCTCTTCGCGGATTTCCACGCCGAGCAGACCGGAGGCCACCTGCGTCACTTGGTCGATCACGTCATAGATGATCGAGAAGTAACGTAGATCGATGCCGTTGGACTCAACGATCCTGCGCGCCGACGCATCGGCGCGCACGTTGAAGCCGATCACCGTGGCCTTGGAGGCCGCCGCCGAATTCGCATCGGATTCGGTAATGCCGCCCACGCCGGAGTGGATCACGTTGATGCGGATGTCGTCGTTGGACAACGCCACCAGCGACTGCTTGAGCGCTTCCACCGAACCCTGCACGTCGGCCTTGATCACTAGGTTCAACACCTGCTGGCCTTCGCCCTTGCCCATCTGGGCCAGGATGTCTTCCATGCGGTTGCTGGCCGAGGCGACCAGACGCGACTCGCGACGCTTGGTTTCGCGCTGCTGCGCCACGTCCTTGGCCAGACGCTCGTCGTCGACGACCACAAAATCGTCGCCAGCTTCCGGCACACCGGACAAGCCAAGCACCTGCACCGGGATCGACGGGCCAGCCGAGGCTGGCTGATGGCCGGTTTCATCGAATAGCGCGCGCACGCGACCGTACTGAATGCCGCACACCAGGTAGTCGCCCTTCTTCAGCGCGCCCTGCTGCACCAGCACCGTTGCGACCGGGCCACGGCCCTTGTCCAGCGACGACTCGATGACGGTACCGCTGGCGCGGCCTTCGGGCAGCGCCTTGAGTTCCAGCACTTCGGCCTGCAGCGAGATCGCGTCCAGCAGCGTGTCCACACCTGTACCGACCTTGGCCGACACTTCGATGAACTGAGTATCGCCACCGAACTCTTCGGCCACCACGTTTTCGGCCAGCAATTCGTTCTTGACCCGCAACGGATCCGCGCCGGCCTTGTCGATCTTGTTCACTGCCACGATCAACGGAACGCCCGCCGCCTTGGCGTGTGCCACCGCTTCTTTGGTCTGGGGCATCACACCGTCATCGGCGGCAACGACCAACACCACGATGTCGGTGATCTTTGCGCCACGTGCACGCATCGAGGTAAACGCGGCATGGCCGGGCGTATCCAGGAAGCTGATGACGCCACGACCGGTTTCGACGTGGTACGCACCGATGTGCTGGGTGATGCCGCCGGCTTCGCCCGAAGCGATCTTGGTGCGACGGATGTAATCCAGCAGCGAGGTCTTGCCGTGATCGACGTGCCCCATGATGGTCACCACCGGCGGACGGACCGTGGTGTCGCCCTGCGCGTCTTCGGCATGCGCCAGCAGCGCATCTTCGAAGTCGGCATTGTCGGCACGCAGGGCCTTGTGGCCGAGTTCTTCGGTCACCAGCGCTGCGGTGTCATGGTCGATGCTCTGGGTAATGGTCGCCATGACGCCCATCTTGAACAGCGCCTTGACCACGTCGCCCCCCTTGAGCGCGAGCTTCTGCGCCAGGTCGGCTACGGTGATCGTTTCGCCGATCGCCACTTCACGCACCACCGGTGCGGTCGGACGCTCGAATCCATGCGGACCAGTATTGCCCTGGTTGCCACGGCCGCTATCGTTGCCACGGCGCGAGGAGGACGAACCCGGACGACCGGTCGGCTTGCCGCGCACGTTGGAACGACGCGCACGGTCAGCCGCGGACAGATGCAACTGCCCGGCGAACCGCTTGGTCGCATCGTCGTCTTCGACGCCGGCCACCATGGCGTGCGAACCGCGCGTCTTGTGCTTGGCTGCATTGGAGCGGTCCTCTGGACGGGCCGGCGTAGCCGGACGCGATGCGGGCGAAGCGCTACCCGGACGGGCAGGACGCGGAGCAGAAGATGGCGACGACGGCGCACGTGGGGCAGGAGGTGCCGCAGACGGAGTATAAGCGGCGGCAACCGGCGCCGGCGCGCTGGCAGCCGCAGCGGCTTCCTCGGCAGCCTTGCGCTCGGCTTGGACACGATCACGTGCTGCTTGCTCTTCATCACGCTTGCGCTGAATCGCTTCGTCGCGCACTCGGTCGCTCTCGGCCAGCGCCTGCTGCTCGTCGAGGTTACGCTGACGCGAAGCGGCGAGCTTGCGCAGGATATCGGCGCGCTCTTCGTCCGGCGTCATCGGCTCAGGACGAACGCTGCCTTCGTTTTCGGACCTAACGTAGGTGCGCTTCTGCCGTACTTCCACGTTGACCGTGGTCTTGGTGCGACCGGCGCTGACCGTGACTTCCTGCAGCTTGCGCCGATTGAGCGTGATCTTCTTGGCTGCTTCACTTGCCGCTTCGGCAGGCGTCTCGGCCTTTCCATGCGTGCGACGCAGGAAGCCAAGCAGTTTCATCTTCTCGGTGCTGGTCACAACCTGGTCGGGACCGCTGAACTTCATTCCGGCCTCGGCCAGTTGAACCAGCAGTTTATCGACCGGCGTATTGACCAGTTCGGCAAGCTTGCGGATGGTGGTTTGCTGCGACATTCGGATCCTATGA
Source organism: Xanthomonas fragariae (assembly GCF_017603965.1). NCBI lineage: Bacteria > Pseudomonadati > Pseudomonadota > Gammaproteobacteria > Lysobacterales > Lysobacteraceae > Xanthomonas > Xanthomonas fragariae. Next base: position 2,606,883 of record NZ_CP071955.1, read on the forward strand.
TCTGGTTGGCGCTCCCCTCGCCCAGAGCAAGGGAAACGCTGATTCTAAGCCCTGATGGGGTCAGGGCGCGGTTCATTGCCGGCTCATTCGCCGCGCTCCAAACGGGCGATCTCCTCGGCGCGGGCCGCCAGGATCAGCGCCGAGGCGCGCTCCTGAGTCATGCCCTCAATGCCGAAGTCGACGATCTCGTCCGCTGCCAGGTCGGACAAGTCCTCGCTGGTGCGCACGCCGTGCTGGGCCAGAGCAAAGGCCGTTTCCTCGTTCATCCCCTCCAGCGCCAGCAGGTCCTCGGTGGGCTGAGTTCCTTCTAGACCTTCTTCCTCGGCCAGCGCGGCATTGAGCAGCGCATCGCGAGCACGGGCACGCAGCTCTTCGACGATGTCTTCGTCGAAGCCTTCCACTGCCAGCAACTCGCCGACCGGCACGTAGGCGATTTCTTCCACCGTGTTGAAGCCTTCCGACACCAGGATGGCGGAGATTTCTTCGTCCACCTCCAGGCGATCCATGAACAGTTGGCGCGCCGATGCCTGCTCGGCCTCGGACTTGGCGGCTACTTGGTCGGCTGTCATTACATTAAGCTGCCACCCGGTCAGGCGGCTGGCCAGGCGTACGTTCTGGCCGCCCTTGCCGATCGCCTGGGCCAGGCGATCTTCCGCCACCGCTAGGTCCATCGAATGCTTGTCTTCATCGACAATGATCGACTGCACTTCGGCTGGCGCCATCGCATTGATGACGAAGTTTGCCGGGTTCTCGTTCCACAACACGATGTCCACGCGCTCGCCATTGAGCTCGTTGGACACCGCCTGCACGCGCGAACCACGCATACCGATGCATGCACCGATCGGATCGGTACGGGTGTCGTGCGCGATCACCGCGATCTTGGCGCGGTCGCCCGGGTCGCGTGCGCAGGCTTTGATCTCGACCAGACCCTGACCGACTTCCGGCACTTCGAGCTTGAACAGTTCGATCATGAATTCCGGTGCGGCGCGGCTGATAAACAGCTGTGGGCCACGTGGCTCCGAGCGCACTTCAGCCAGATAGCCGCGGACGCGGTCGCCCGAACGCAGCGCATCGCGCGGAATGCCCTTGTCCTTCGGAATAAAGGCTTCGGCATTGCCACCTAGGTCGACAAAAATATTGCCGCGCTCGGCGCGCTTGACCACACCGGTGATCAACTCACCGACGCGATCCTTCCACGCATCGACCACTTGCTGACGCTCGGCTTCGCGCACACGCTGCACGATAACCTGCTTGGCAGCCTGCGCAGCGATACGACCGAAATCCGGGTTCTCGATCTGTTCTTCGATGTAGTCGCCCACATCCACGCCGTCGGCTTCGTCGATGGCATCCATCAGACGCACCTGGCGATCCGGCGATTCCATCACCACATCGTCGGCCACCACTTCCCAACGACGGTAGGTTTCATAGTTACCGTTCTTGTGATCGATGGTCACGCGCGTCAGCACGTCCTGGTCGGGATAGCGTTTTTTCGCTGCTGAAGCCAGCGCGGCCTCGATCGCATCGAAGATCACTTCGCGCGGCACGCCTTTTTCGTTGGCTACAGCATCCACTACCAGCAAAAGTTCCTTGCTCATTTCGTCACTCCGCGCGCGGCTTGCCAGCCGCCGACTCGTTGGATGGTTTCTTCTTCTCGTACCCGGGTTTTTTCGGGCCGGGCTTATTCGGTTTCTGCGGAGCCAGGCCCAGGGCAACCCAATCCGGAAGGATGCGCGCTTTTTCGATGTTGTCGAAGCCGATCTGCACATCCTTGCCATCGATCGCGAACACCACAGCGTCGGCCTCGGATTCGATGCGCAGGATCTGACCCTGGAAGCGGCGCCGCCCCTCTTGCGCCAGCTTCAACACGATCTTTGCGCACTCGCCAGCATGACGGGCGAACTGTTCCAGTGTGAACAACGGACGATCTACACCCGGCGAGGACACCTCAAGTGTGTAGTTGCCGGTGATGGGGTCTTCGACGTCGAGTTGGGCCGACACTTCGCGGCTCACGCGTTCGCAGTCGTCAACGTTGATGACACGCTCGGGCTGCTCGGCCAGAGGCACATCGATATAGAGGCGCAAAGTGGCGCCACCTGGAGCGGGAAGATATTCCACACCCAGCAGTTTCAAGCCCAAGGACTCAACCGTTGGACTCAGCAGATGCGCGATTTCGGTCGCTTTTTCGCTCACAGACTGCCCTGATCAGATGATTGCCAGTAAAACCCCGGCAACCGTCAGCAAACTTTCCGGTTCCTGAAAAAGCAAGGGGCCCAGTGGGCCCCTTGCGTCAAAAAAGCCCGACCTCTAAGGGTCGGCACAAAGACGGGAACATGCATCTTTGCGATCCAAGAACCTGATGCACTGCCTTAACGCATCGCGTTAAGGCAGTGCATCAAAACTTGGTAGCGGGGGCAGGATTTGAACCTGCGACCTTCGGGTTATGAGCCCGACGAGCTGCCAGACTGCTCCACCCCGCAGCAGAAACGAAATTATGAAGAACTCGAGCAACAATTGCAAGCCCTAGTTTTTCATCTGTTGAAACCCTTGGAGGTCCTCAACGTGGCGGAAAATCATAACCGCAGTGCAACAAAAACGAAACACCAATCACAAGTTTATTTCAGTATGCAGTCACGCGCGTGCTGTGAGGCACGCATACAACATCATGCATGCTCCAAAGTCCTACGCAAGGCCCGCAAACGCGCGCTGGCACCACACCATGATCGGGCTCCAGGTCAGACCGAGTGCGAGCAGTGCGAGCGCATTGACACAGAGCACGGTGCCAAGCACGCGATCATTACTGGCCGGCAACGGCTCACCCACCGGCTCATCGAAATACATGACCTTGATGACGCGCAGGTAGTAGTAGGCACCGATCACAGCGCAGATCACGCCGACCAGCGCCAACCAAAGCATGTCGCCCTTCACCGCAGCGCCCAGCACAGCCAGCTTGGTCCAGAAACCAAGGAACGGCGGAATACCGGCAAGAGAGGCCATGATGCATAGCACCAAGCCGGCCATCCACGGATTACGCGCGCTGAGGCCCTTGAAATCGTCGATGTTCTCGGCTTCGAAGCCATTGCGCGACAACGCGATGATGGCGCCGAACGAGGCGGTGGACATGATGGTGTAGCTGACCGCATAAAACATCGCAGCGGCGTAGCCTTCTTCGGCACCACCGGCCATGCCCATCAACAAAAAGCCGATGTGCGAAACGGTCGAGTACGCAAGCATGCGCTTGAGATTGCTCTGCGCAATGGCCATTAGGTTGCCGACCACCAGCGACAATGCTGACAAACCGCCAATCAACAAATGCCACTGCGGCGATAGCGGACCCATGCCCACTTCCAGCAGGCGATACGCCATACCGAAAGCAGCCAACTTGGGTGCGGAACTGATAAACAAGGCAATCGGAGCGGGCGCACCCTGATAGACGTCGGGTAACCACATGTGGAACGGCGCAGCGCCCAGCTTGAAGGCAACCCCTGCGATCATGAAGATGGTGCCGGTGAGCAGCAGCGTGCGCTCGCTGGACCCTTCTATCGACTCGTGGATACCGGACAGGCTCAAGGTGCCGGTGGCCCCATACACTAGCGACATGCCGTACAGCAGCAACCCCGACGCAAGTGAGCCAAGCACGAAATACTTCATCGCAGCTTCGGTGGCCAAGCCATTATCGCGGTCCGAGGCGACCAGGGCGTAAGAACACAGCGCTAGCAGTTCCAAGCCCAAGTAAACCATCAGCAGGCTGCCGGCCGATGCCAGAAGCATCATGCCGGCGGTGGCGAATAGCACCAGTACCGGAATTTCACCCTGATAGAGATTCCGCTCGCGCAGATAAGTCCAACCGTAAACCAGGCTCAACCCACTGACCAGGACGATCACGGTCTTCATGACATCCGCAGCGGTGTCACGCACGAACATGCCGTGGAAGATTTCGCCCTGCCCACCTGTGCCGGTTGCCAGCAACACCAACACCACGGCGAGAACGGCGACAGAGAACAGGTGGGTCCAGATCTTGTTCCGCTGGCTCACGAACAGGTCGAGCATCAGCAGAGCGAAGGCTCCCCCGATCAGCACCAGCTCCGGAACAAGCGGCGCAAGGTCAACGGTGGTCAACGGCGCGAGCGTTGGCGTGGTCATCATCAAATCCTGGAAATCAAAACGTACGGCAAGCTGTTAGAGCTTGGTCGCGGCAATCTGGGTAGCCAGCTTGGCGATCGATGGTTCCATCAAGTCGGTCAGCGGCTTCGGGTAAAGGCCCAGGGCCAGTACGCCAGCGGCGAACACCCCCAACACGAAGGCTTCACGGCCATTGATGTCCTTCAGCTCGGCCACATGTGCGTTAGCCACTTCGCCGAAGAACACGCGCTTGTAGAGCCACAGCGTATAAGCGGCAGTGATTACCAGCGTGGTGGCGGCAGCGAAGGCGACCAACGGATGCTTCTGGAAGCTTGCGAGAATCACCATGAATTCGCCAACGAAACCACTGGTACCCGGCAGACCGGCATTGGCCATGAAGAACAACATGGAGAACGTTGCAAACCAAGGCATCACGTTGACCACGCCGCCGTAATCGGCAATGCGGCGCGTATGCATGCGGTCGTACAGTACGCCGATGCAGGAAAACATTGCGCCTGACACGAAGCCGTGCGAAATCATCTGCACCATCGCACCCTGCAAGCCCAGGCGAGCTGCGTCGGTGCTGCCGTACTCGCGCACCAGCGTGAAAGCGATGAAGGTCCCGAGGGTGACGAAGCCCATGTGTGCGATGGACGAATACGCCACCAGTTTCTTCATGTCTTCCTGTACCAACGCCACCAGACCGACGTAGACCACCGCGATCAGCGATAGCGCGATGACCAGCCAGGCAAACTCATGGCTCGCATCCGGCACGATCGGCAGGTTGAAGCGAAGGAAGCCGTAGCCACCGATCTTCAACGCAATCGCGGCCAGAATCACCGAACCGGCAGTCGGCGCCTCGACGTGCGCGTCCGGCAACCAGGTGTGCACCGGGAACATCGGCACCTTAACCGCAAAGGCGATCAGGAAAGCGAAGAAGATCCAGGTCTGTTCCTTGGTGGTCAGCTGCAGTACGTAGAGATCGGCCAGCTGGAAGCTGCCGCCCTTCAGATACAGGTACACCAAGCCCACCAGCATTAGAACCGACCCGAGGAAGGTGTAGAGGAAAAACTTCATTGCCGCATAGATACGCCGCGGACCGCCCCACACACCGATGATCAGAAACATCGGGATCAGCATGGCTTCGAAGAAGACGTAGAACAGCATCGCGTCGGTGGCAGCAAAAATACCGACCGTGACACCTTCCAGGATCAGGAAAGCGGCCACGTACTGATTGACGCGCTTGTCGATCGAACGCCAGGCACCGATCAGGGCCAGCACCGTCACCAGCGTGGTCAGCACGATCAACGCCACCGCGATGCCATCCACGCCCAGGTTGTAGCCGATGTTATAAGCCGGGATCCAGGCATGCAGTTCGATGAGCTGCATGGCGTCGTTATTGGCGATGTTGTAGCCCAACAGCGGCAGACTCAGCACAAAGGTCGCCACCGCCACCGCCAGAGATGCCCAGCGAGCAGTCTCGGCGTTGCGCAACGCTAGGATCAGGGCGCCACCGATAATCGGTAGCCAGATCAAGATAGACAGTAAAGGCCAGTTCGACACGTTTTCTTAATTCCGTACAGGTCAACGCCAGAAATGCATCAGTACCGCCAACAAGGCGATCAAACCGATGATCATTGCGAAGGCGTAGTGATAAAGGAAACCGGATTGCGTGCGACGCAGCAGATTTGCAGCCAGGTCGATCAGTCGGGCAGAACCATTGACGACAACGCCGTCGACCACATGGGTATCGATTGCACGTGACGCCTTGCCAAGGACAACACCGCCACCGGCGAAGCCATTGATCCAGAGCTTGTCGAAACCGTACTTGTTTTCCAGCAGCCACACGATCGGTGCGAACGCCTTGCGCGACTTGGTGGCTAGCTCCGGCTTCCACAGGTAGAACAGCGCGGCCAGCAATAGACCGGCAACAGTCAGGAGAAACGGCACCGCCATCATGCCGTGCAACGCGAAGGCGACCGGGCCATGAAACTCTTCGCCCAGCGCACCAACGGTATCGCCTGCCGGGTCGTAGAAATCGACGATACCGGTGAAGAACGACACGGCCTGCCCCTTGAGCGCGTGCGCCGCATGGTGACCCTGCCAATCGGTACCGAACAACATCGGACCGATGGTGAAGAAGCCAATGGCCATCGAGGGGATCGCCAACAGGATCAGCGGTAGCGTCACCACCCACTTGGACTCATGCGGCTCGTGGGCACCGTGGTGCCCATGGCCGTGATCATCGTGGCCGTGCGTGTGGCGTGCATGATCATCATGCACGTGACTGTCGTGCGCGTTGACCTGAGCTTCGGCATCGGTGTGCGCGCTGTCGCCGCCATGATGGGCATGCGAATCGTGCGCATGGGCCTGGCGGAAGCGCTCCTTGCCGTGGAAGGTCAGGAACAGCAGACGGAAGCTATAGAAGCTGGTCACCAGCACGCCACCGAGCACGGCCCAGTAAGCGTAAGTAGCGATCCAGCTATGCGACTCATGAGCATGATGCGCTGCCGACTCGATGATGGTGTCTTTCGAGTAAAAACCGGAGAAGAACGGCGTACCGACCAATGCCAAGGTACCGATCACGCTGGTCCAGTAGGTCACCTTCATGTACTTGCGCAGGCCGCCCATCTTGCGCATGTCCTGCTCGTGGTGCATGCCGATAATGACCGAGCCAGCCGCCAGGAACAGCAGCGCCTTGAAGAAGGCATGCGTCATCAGATGGAACACGGCTGCCGAGTACGCGGACACACCCAACGCCACGGTCATGTAGCCGAGCTGGGACAGCGTCGAATAAGCGACCACGCGCTTGATGTCATTCTGCACGATGCCGATCAGGCCGGTGAAGAAGGCCGTGGTTGCACCGATGAACAGAATGAAATCGAGCGCGGTTTCCGACAGCTCGAACAGCGGCGACATGCGCGCGACCATAAAGATACCTGCGGTCACCATCGTTGCGGCGTGGATCAGTGCCGAAATCGGAGTCGGTCCCTCCATCGAGTCCGGCAGCCACACGTGCAGCGGCACCTGCGCCGACTTGCCCATCGCGCCAATGAACAGGCAGATGCAAATCAGCGTCATCACGCTCCATTCGTGGCCTGGGAACAGCTGCACCTTTGCACCAGCCACGGTGGTCGCGTTGGCGAACACGGTGGAATAATCCAGTGAGCCGAACCACAACAGCACGCCGGCAATGCCGAGAATGAAGCCAAAGTCGCCGACTCGGTTGACCAGGAACGCCTTCATGTTGGCGAACACGGCAGTCGGTCGCTTGAACCAGAAACCGATCAGCAGGTACGACACCAGACCCACCGCTTCCCAGCCGAAGAACAGCTGCAGGAAGTTGTTGCTCATCACCAGCGTCAGCATGGAAAAGGTGAACAGGGAGATGTAGCTGAAGAAGCGCTGGTAGCCCGGGTCTTCTTCCATGTAACCGATGGTGTAGATGTGCACCAGCAACGACACGAAGGTCACCACCACCATCATCATCGCGGTCAGGCGGTCGACCATGAAGCCGACATGCGCCGAGTAGTTGCCGACATCGAAGAAAGCGTACAGGTTCTGGTTGAACGGGCTGGAGCCCTGTTCCACCAGTTGATACAGCGTCAGGCTCGACAGTACGCAGCTGACCAACACACCGAAAATGGTGACGTATTGCGCGCCCTTGCGCCCTACCTGGCGACCGAACAGGCCGGCGATGATGCTGCCGATCAGCGGCGCAAGCACCACCGCGATCAACAGACTCTTGGAGAGAGTGATTTCCATCTACAGGTCAGCCCTTCAACGTATCGACTTCGGCCACATTGATCGTGCGGCGCGTGCGGAACAGAGTCACCAGGATCGCAAGGCCGATCGCAGCCTCCGCGGCGGCAACGGTCAGGATGAAGAACACGAACAACTGACCGGCGGTGTCGCCGAGTTCGCGCGAGAACGCAATGAAGTTGACGTTGACCGACAGCAGCATCAACTCGATCGACATCAGCAACACGATGATGTTCTTACGGTTGAGAAAGATGCCGGCCAGGGAGATGCAGAACAGCACCGCGCCAAGTCCAAGCAGGTGGCCCAAGGTAATCAAGACTTCGCCTCCTGTCCGTCCGCCGCATCGATCTTCGGCGCAACCTGTACCGGCTTTTCAACCGCCATTTTGACAATGCGCAAGCGGTCGCCAGCCTTCACACGGGATTGCTCGCTGGCAATCTGAATCTTGATGCCGGTGCGCTTGCGCAGGGTCAGCATCACCGCAGCCACCACGGCTACGGTCAGGATCACCGCAGCAAACTCGAACGGCAGCAGAAACTCGGTATACAGGCTCTTGGCCAGCCAGGTCAGGTTCGAAACATCGGCAGCTCGCGCAGCAGCGTTGCCGACCGGGAACGGCGTAGCGCTACGCGACTTGACGCCGATCAAGGTCACCATCTGCGCCAACATGGCAACCGCCACGATGACACCGACCGGCATGTACTTGACCCAACCCTCGCGCAGGCGGCTGGTGTCGATGTCCAGCATCATCACAACGAACAGGAACAGCACCATCACCGCGCCGACGTAAACCAGCACCAGTGTGACACCGAGGAACTCGGCGCCGACCAGCAACCAGATGCACGCCATCGAGAAAAAGGTGAGGATCAGGCACAACACGGCGTACACCGGGTTGCGCACGCTGATCACCGCCCCGGCCGACACGACCGCGACAGTGGAGAAGGCGTAAAAAGCAATAGTGACCCAGTCCATCACGACCTCAACGGAAGGCGGCATCGGCAGCGCGACGCTCGGCGATCTCGGTTTCGAACCGGTCCCCGATCGCCAGCAGCTGCAGCTTGTTGACAATGTTCTCGCCACGCTTCTCGAAGTGGTACTCGAGGATGTGCGTCTCGACGATCGAGTCCACCGGGCAGCTTTCTTCGCAGAAGCCGCAGAAGATGCACTTGAACAGATCGATGTCGTAGCGTGTGGTGCGGCGTGAACCGTCCTCGCGCTTGGCTGAGTCGATAGTGATGGCCAGCGCCGGGCACACTGCTTCGCACAGCTTGCAGGCGATGCAGCGCTCTTCGCCGTTTGGGTAGCGACGCAGTGCGTGCAAACCACGGAAGCGCGGCGACTGCGGGAACTTCTCCATCGGATACAGCACGGTGTACTTGGGCTTGAACGTGTATTTCAACGTCAGCCACAAACCGCCTAGCAGTTCGAGCAGGAGCAGGCTCTTGAAGTAATGGGTGATCTTGTTCATCAGTTACACGCCCTTCTGGATCACGCCGTAAAACACCATTAACGCCGTCACTGCGATCCACACGATCGTGAGCGGAATGAACACCTTCCAGCCCAGACGCATGATCTGGTCATAGCGGTAGCGGGGGAAGCTGGCACGGAACCAAATGTAGGCGCTGGCGAAGAAGAACACCTTCATCAGCAGCCAGGGCCAACCGCCCTTCCACAACCAGTCGATCCACGGCGAGATATCTGCAGTGACCCAGCCCTGAATCGGACTCAACCAGCCACCGAGGAAGAAGATCGAGATCAGAAAGCTGACCAAGATCATGTTTGCGTATTCGGCAAGGAAGAACAGCGCGAACGCACCGCCCGAGTACTCCACCATGTGGCCGGCGACGATTTCCGATTCGCCTTCCACTACGTCGAACGGCGCGCGGTTGGTTTCGGCGACGCCGGAGACCCAGTACACGATAAACAACGGGAACAGCGGAATCAGGAACCAGTCGAAAAAGCCCGAGTTGCCTGCCTGCGCAAACACGATCTGACTCAGGTTGACGCTGCCGGAGGCAATCATCACGCCGACCAGCGCAAAACCCATGGCAATTTCGTAGCTCACAACCTGCGCCGCCGAGCGCATAGCGCCCAGGAACGCGTACTTGGAGTTGGAGGCCCAACCGGCCAGGATGATGCCGTATACGCCCAGCGAGGTCATAGCAAGCAGATACAGCAAACCGACATTGGCGTTGGACAGCACCAGTTTCGCATCGAACGGCACCACCGACCAAGCCGCGAAGGCCGGTGCCAGGGTCAGCAGCGGCGCGATGATAAACATCGCTTTATGCGCACTGCTGGGCTGCACGATCTCCTTGAACAGCAGTTTGAACACGTCGGCGAAGGCCTGAAAAATCCCCATACCCACGTACATCGGCCCGTGACGCACGTGCATCCAGCCGATCAGCTTGCGCTCCCAGACCACATAGAAGGCTACCGTCACGATCACCGGCACGGCAATCAGCAGTATCTTCAATACAGTCCAAAGCAGTACGCCGCCATCGCCCAGTCCGAGGAACCACTGGTGGAGGGGGACAACTACGTTCAACAGCAATTCGTTCATGCAGCCACCACCGTTACACGACCGGCACCGAGCGGCGCGGTTGCGCCATGGCCGCATTCAATCCACACCGTGCCCGGTGCGACGCGCTTGTCCAGCACCACCGGCAGCGTCGCGCGACCGGCATCGGTACCGATCTTGACGATCTGGCCTTCGCCAACCTGCAACTGCACAGCCTGCTCCGGGTGCATCGCCACACACGGCGCGATATTGAGCGGATGCGACTGCAGCGCAGCAGCGCGACGTACGACGGCATCGGTGCGGTAGATCGCAGCAGTTGCGGCCACTTCCAGTCCGTCGCTCGCTGCCACCGGCTGTGCCGACATTACGGGGCTGACGCTGCGGTTCTGCATGCCGGCACGTAGGCCGACCAGATCGATGAATTCAAAGCCGGCCAAACCAAGCTCACCACCGAGCGCGCGCAGTACGCGCCAACCTTCGCGCGCCTCGATCGGCAAACGGCCTGCGGCACGTGCGGTCTGCACGCGACCATCGAGATTGGTCAGCGATGCGTCGATTTCCGGCAATGCGCCAATTGGCAGAATCACGTCGGCCACATCACGCGTCGATGCGCAGGCGAACTGACTGAAAGCGACCACTTTGGAACCGGCCAGCGCGCTGCGTGCAGCGGCGGCATCGGCAAAATCCAGGCCCGGCTCGATGCCATAGAGCACATAGGCCTGACGCGGCTGCGCCAGCATGCCGGCGACATCGCGTGCGGTCGGCAGCACACCTTGCGACACCAGACCCAACGCGTTGGCACCCTGCGGAATCCGGCACAGCGATGCGCCGGTTGAGGCGGCGAAATCGCGTGCAGCGGCACGCAGCGCAGCCGCCTGCGGATGATTTTCGGCCAGTGCGCCGACCACGATCACGGCGCGCGTTGCGCCCTTGACCGCATCGCGCAAAGCCATATCGTCCAATGCGCCAGCCAGCTGCGACGGCGCTACCACCGTACGGCTCGCTTGGGTAAAGGCGAAATCGAAATCGACCGGATTGACCGAATGGATCTGCGTGCGGTTCTGGATGTGCGCTTTACGCAAACGCGCATGCAGCAACGGAAGCTCGTGACGCACGTTAGTGCCGAACAGCACCACCACATCGGCTTGCTCGATTTCCGCAAGCGGCGTGGCGAAAACTTCGGCCACTGCAGCATCGGAGAAATCGCGATTGAGCAGACGGTGATCGAGATTGCCGCTGCCCAGCCCTTCGGCCAGACGTGCAAGCAACGCGCCTTCCTCGTTGGAGGTAGACGGATGCACCAACACGCCGAGCGTATCGCCAGCGTTATCGCGCAGAATCTGCGTCGCAGCGGCCAGACCTTCGGTCCAGCTCACCTCGGTCCACTCGCCGTTGACCTTCTTGAGCGGTTTGACCGCACGGTCTTCCGAATACAAGCCCTGATGCGAATAACGATCGCGATCGGACAGCCAGCACTCGTTGACCGCCTCGTTCTCGCGCGGCACGGTGCGCAGCACTTCGCCGCGACGCACGTGCAGGAACAGGTTCGAGCCCATCGCATCGTGATAGCCGAGCGACTCGCGCGCGGTCAGCTCCCACGGGCGGGCGCGGAACTGGAACACCTTGTTGGTCAGCGCGCCCACCGGGCACACGTCGATGACGTTGCCGGAAATTTCGGTGGTCAGCGGCTTGCCGTCATAGGTACCGATCTGCAAGTTCTCGCCCCGATACATGCCACCTAGCTCGTAAGTGCCGGCAATGTCTGCGGTGAAACGCACGCAGCGGGTGCACTGGATGCAGCGGGTCATTTCGGTGGCGACCAGCGGACCGATGTCTTCGTCCGGCACCACGCGCTTGCGCTCGTTGAAGCGGCTGACCGAACGGCCGTAACCAAGCGAGACGTCCTGCAGCTCGCACTCGCCGCCCTGATCACAGATCGGGCAGTCAAGCGGATGGTTGATCAGCAAAAATTCCATGACGCTGCGCTGATACTTCAGGGCTTTTTCGCTACGCGTGGTGACTTTCATGCCGTCCATCACCGGGGTCGCGCAGGCAGGCGACGGCTTCGGTGACTTTTCGACGTCCACCAGGCACATGCGGCAATTGGCAGCGATCGGCAGCTTCTGGTGATAGCAGAAACGCGGAATCGGAATGCCAGCCTTGTCTGCCGCCTGGATGATCATCGAGCCCTTCGGCACCACCAGAGACTGCCCGTCGATTTCGACGGTGACATGATCCGGTGGCACGTTCGGATTCACTGGTTGGGCGCTCATGCGGCCACTCCGACGTGCGTGTCGACGATCGAACGACCGTTGACGATGTAGTACTCGAACTCGTCCCAGAACTGGCGTAAGAACCCCTGGATCGGCCACGCTGCTGCCTCACCGAAGGCGCAGATGGTGTGCCCTTCGATCTGGCCGGCGACGGTGCGCAGCTGGTGCAAATCCTCTATGGTGGCTTTGCCTGCGACGATGCGCTCCAGCACGCGATGCATCCAGCCGGTGCCTTCGCGGCATGGTGTGCACTGACCGCAGGATTCCTTGTGGAAGAACTGCGAAATGCGGCAAGCGAAACGCACGCAGCAGACGCTGTCGTCCAACACCACGATCGCTCCGGAACCCAGGCCGGTACCCAGCGCACGCAGGGTGTCGTAATCCATCTGCAGACCTGAGACCTGCTCAGCTTTAAGAACCGGCATCGACACGCCACCCGGCACCACGGCCTTTAGTTTGCGGCCCGGACGCAGACCACCGGCCATCTCCAGCAGTTCGTCGAAGGTGGTGCCGAGCGGGACTTCGAAATTGCCGCCTTTCTGCACGCAGCCAGAAACCGAGAAAATCTTCGGACCGCCATTGTTGGTCTTGCTCAACCCGAGGAACCACTCCGGGCCGTTGCGAACGATTGCCGGCACCGACGCATAGGTCTCGGTGTTGTTGATTGTGGTCGGCTTGCCGTACAGGCCGAAGTTAGCCGGGAACGGGGGCTTATAACGCGGCTGTCCCTTCTTGCCTTCCAGCGATTCCATCAGCGCAGTTTCTTCGCCACAGATGTAGGCGCCAGCGCCCAGCGCACCGTAGATATCGATATCCACGCCGCTGCCGAGAATGTTTTTGCCCAGCCAGCCGTTTGCGTAGGCATCGGCCAACGCCAGTTCAAAGTTTTCGAACGGCTCGTGGTGGAATTCCCCACGCAGGTAGTTGTAACCCACGGTCGAGCCTGTGGCGTAGCAGGCAATCGCCATGCCCTCTACTACCGAATGCGGGTTGTAGCGCAAGATGTCGCGATCCTTGCAGGTTCCCGGCTCGGATTCGTCCGAGTTGCACAGGATGTACTTCTGCATCGTGCCTTTGGGCATGAACGACCACTTCAGGCCGGTCGGAAAGCCTGCGCCCCCGCGGCCGCGCAGGTTGGATTGTTTGACCATCTCGATAACGTCGACCGGCGCGATCTTTTCTTCGAGAATCTTGCGCAGCGCAGCGTAGCCACCGGTTTTCAGATAGCTATCATACGACCACGGAGTATCGTAATGCAGCGTCGTGTAGACGACCTGGTGCGGCAACGGCGCCGAACCGACCGGGCCTGAGGATGCGTGATGATGTGTCATGCCTTACTCCAGCCCGTCCAGCAGCGCGTCGACCTTCTCTTTCGTCAGGTGCTCGTGGTAATGGCCGTTGATGACCATCATCGGCGCTGCAGAGCAGGCCGCCAGGCACTCTTCTTCGCGCTTGAGGTAGACGCGGCCATCGGCCGTCGATTGCCCCAGCTTGCAACCTAGTTTGTTTTCCGCGTGCGCCAATAGATCTTCGGCGCCATTGAGCCAGCAGCTGATGTTGGTGCAGAACGCCACGTTGTGGCGGCCGACACGCTCGGTCTCGAACATCGAGTAGAAACTGGCGACCTCGTAAGCCCACACCGGCGGCAGTTCCAGATACTTGGCGACGCCAACGATCAATTCGTCGGTCAACCAACCCTGGTTCTGCTCCTGCGCAGCATGCAGGCCCTGCAGCACTGCCGAACGCTTGCGATCGGGCGGGAACTTGCTCAACCAATGATCGATGTGCGCGCGCGTCTTCTCGCTCAGCACTACCTGCGGATCGACATCGCGCGCCGCTTCGAAATTACCCGTCGCCTTCATCGGTCAACCTCACCGAAAACCAAATCGTAAGTACCGATCATCGCCACGACGTCGGCCAGCAAATAGCCACGCACCACCGCGTCCATCGACGACAGATGCGCAAAGCCCGGTGCGCGCAGATGCACGCGGAACGGCTTGTTAGCGCCATCGGACATCAAGTAGCAGCCGAACTCGCCCTTGGGCGCCTCGACCGCGCTGTAGGTCTCGCCCGCAGGCACGCAGTAGCCTTCACTGAACAGCTTGAAATGATGGATCAGCGCTTCCATGTCGTCCTTCATGCCTTCGCGGCTTGGCGGAGCGACCTTGAAATTAGTCACCATGACCGGGCCAGGATTAGCCTTCAGCCACGTCACGCACTGCTTGATGATGCGATTGGATTCGCGCATCTCAGCAACACGCACCAGATAGCGGTCGTAGCAATCGCCGTTAGTGCCGACTGGGATATCGAAATCCACCACGTCGTACTTGGCATACGGCTGCTTCTTGCGCAGATCCCATTCGATGCCCGAACCACGCAGCATCGGACCGGTCATGCCCCAGGCATGCGCAAGATCCGGACTGATAATGCCCACATCGACGGTACGCTGCTTCCAGATACGGTTATCTGTCAACAGCGTTTCGTACTCGTCCACGCGCGACGGGAAGGTGTTGGTGAAATCCTCAAGGAAGTCCAGCATCGTGCCCTCGCGAGCAGCGTTGCGCTTCTTCAATGCCCCACCCTTGTGCCAACGGGATTCCTTGTACTTGGGCATGAAGTCCGGAAGATCGCGATACACACCACCGGGACGATAGTAGGCTGCGTGCATGCGCGCGCCACTGACCGCCTCGTAAACGTCCATCAATTCTTCGCGTTCGCGGAATGCGTACAGCATCACCGCCATCGCACCCAGGTCGAGCGCGTTGGAGCCAACCCACATCAGATGGTTCTTGATGCGGGTGATCTCGTCGAACATCGTGCGGATGTACTGCGCACGCTCGGGCGCTTCGATTCCCATCAGGGACTCGATCGCGCGCACGTAGGCGTGTTCGTTGCACATCATCGACACGTAATCCAGGCGGTCCATATACGGAATCGACTGGTTGAACGGCTTGGACTCGGCCAGCTTTTCGGTGCCACGATGCAGCAGACCGATATGCGGATCGGCACGCACCACGGTTTCGCCGTCCATTTCCAGGATCAGACGCAGCACGCCGTGCGCCGCAGGATGCTGCGGGCCGAAGTTCATCGTGTAATTGCGGATTTCCTGCTTGCTTTCGACAGGATTGCTCGCGAAGGCATCGGTTGCCTGGCGGAACTCACTCACTTGGCAGTCTCCGACTTGCCACTTCACCAGCGGCAGTCTCATAACGGGCATCGTCGCGAATCACGCGCGGCACACCAACGCGCGGCTCGACCGACGTCACAGGCTCGTACACCACACGCTTGCGCTCATCGTCGTAACGCACTTCGACGTTGCCGATCAGCGGGAAATCCTTACGGAACGGGTGGCCGACGAATCCGTAGTCGGTCAGGATGCGGCGCAGATCCGGGTGGCCATCGAATATGATACCGAACAGATCGAATGCTTCGCGCTCGAACCAGTTCACGCCCGGCCAGATATCGGTCACCGACGCCACTACCGGCACCTGTTCGTCCGGTGCGTAGCAACGTACCCGCAGACGCTGGTTGTGGCGATAAGAAATCAGCTGGGCGACTACCGCGAAGCGTTGCTTCGGCAGCTGCTGCGGCTGCGCGCCATCGGAGGTTTCCTGGCTGGGAAATTCGCCCCAGGCGAAACGACCGACGGCCTGACCTTCGACACCGCGGCTGAAACCCTGCGACGACACGTCGGCGGTGTCCCATTCGCCGCTGCCGTAGCCCAGGTAATCGACGCCGCACAGATCGCTGAGCTGCTCGAAACCGAGCTCGTCGCGCAAGGCCAGACAGGTGGCGTGCCAATCGGCCGCGGCGACTTCCAGCGTCACTTCGCCGCGCGGCAATGCCACGGCAATCTGCGCACCGGCGAAACGTGCCGCAAGTCGGTCAGTGAAGGAGGATGCTTGCTCTGCCATGGGGGCTTGGCTGCTCTCGGTAGAAGAAGACGGGTGTCAGCGCGCGATGGTCTGGGTACGCCAGATCTTCTTCTGCAGCTGCAATATGCCGTAGACAAGCGCCTCGGCGGTCGGCGGGCAGCCCGGGACATAGATGTCCACCGGCACGATGCGATCGCAACCACGCACCACCGAATACGAATAATGGTAATAGCCGCCGCCATTGGCGCAACTGCCCATCGAAATGACCCACTTCGGATCCGGCATCTGGTCGTAGACCTTACGCAGCGCAGGCGCCATCTTGTTGACCAGGGTGCCGGCCACGATCATCACGTCGGACTGGCGCGGCGACGGGCGGAACACCACACCATAACGGTCCAGATCCAGACGCGCAGCACCCGCGTGCATCATCTCGACCGCACAACAGGCAAGACCGAAGGTCATCGGCCACATCGAGCCGGTCCGTGCCCAGTTCAGCAGCGCATCGACACTGGTGGTTACGTAGCCCTTTTCGAGCAGCGGGTTTTCGCTGTCCGGGCGCAGGATGTCTTCTACCCGGCCTTCCGGCATCGGGTTGGTCATCAGACGATCCAGGGTCTGAATCACTCCCATTCCAGCGCTCCCTTCTTCCACACGTAGATAAAGCCGAGGAACAACATGCCGACGAACAAGCCCATGGTGACCAGCGAGCGTGCGCCAATCTCCATGAACACCTGTGTCCATGGAACGATGAAGATGATTTCCAGATCGAACACGATGAACTGGATCGCGATCAGGTAATAGCGCACGTCGAACTTCATGCGCGCGTCTTCGAAGGCTTCGAAGCCGCACTCGTAAGGCGAGAGCTTGCGCGCATCCGGACTACGCGGTGCGAGAAATCGACCGATCAGCATCAGCACGATGCCGATACCGGTGGCGACGATCAGAAACAGCAGACTCGGCAAATATTCGGCCAGCACAGCGATTCTCTCTTGCCTCTGCCAGCACGCGCCGCGTGCCGGATGGGGTATAGGCAGACCCCGCGCACGGCCTGTCGCGATGCGCAGGAACTACAGCCAAACAATGGTGCCCAAGAGGGGACTCGAACCCCTACGACCTAAGCCGCTACCACCTCAAGGTAGTGCGTCTACCAATTCCGCCACCTGGGCATACGTTGCGCCGCTGGGCATCCCAGTGCGCGGCGTATTGTAACCGGCTTCAGCGTTTTTGTGATGGTTCCGAAGCGTTTTCTTCGCGCGCCGCAGGCGCTTGTTGCGTGGGTGCGGCCTGCGCTGGCGCGGCGGCAGGCGGTGGCTGCGACGGAGCGGTTGGCACAGCACCGGCGGCAGGCGCTTGCGGCTGAGTCAGCTCGCCGGCAGCAGCAGGCGCCGGGGTGGTCGCCTGCGACATCACACCCAGGTTCTGGTCGATGGGACGTGCACCGTGTGTGGCGTACCACGCCATGAACAGGCTGATGCTGAAAAACATAACGGCCAACCACTTGGTCGACTTGGACAGAAAGTTCGATGCACCCTGCGAACCGAACACGGTGCCGGACGCGCCGGCGCCGAAGCCGGAACCGGCTGCCGCACCCGCGCCACGTTGCATCAGGATCAGCGCAATCATCGCCAGCGCGACCAGCACGTAGACCACATTGAGGATCAACATCAGCATTTCGAAATCCGTCCCCGGACAAAACTTAATGAGTTAGCAAACGGCCGCCGCGCGTGCGATAGCCAGGAAGTCTCCGGCGACCAGCGAAGCGCCTCCGACCAGCCCGCCATCGACGTCGGGCTGTGCGAACAGCTCGCTGGCGTTATCGGGCTTGACACTACCCCCGTACAGGATGGGGAGCCGATCGGCGATTCTAGCATCCGCCTTCGCGACTTCGCCACGCAAGAAGGCATGCACGGCCTGAGCCTGCTCCGGGTTAGCGGTGCGGCCGGTGCCAATAGCCCAGATCGGCTCGTAGGCAAGCACGGCACGGGCGAAGCCTTCGCTGCCCACTAGCGCCAGCACCGGCTCGAGCTGGGCACGTAAGATTGCCTCAGTCTGACCAGACTCGCGTTGTTCCAGCGATTCGCCCACGCACAGCACCGGGATCAGCCCGGCATGCATGGCGGCGACGAACTTGCGCGCCACCAGTTCGCTGGTCTCCTGGTGATACTGGCGGCGCTCGGAGTGGCCGACCAGCCCGTACTCGGCACCGACATCCACCAGCATCGAGGCCGAGACCTCGCCGGTATAGGCACCCTTTTCATTACTACTGACGTCCTGGGCTCCGAATGACAAGTGATGTGCCTGGAAATCCTCGATCAGGTCGCCGAGGTAAGGCAGTGGCGGCAGGATGACGACATCGACGCCATCCAGGGGCATGTGCGCGGCGACCTGGGCCACAAGTTCGGTGGCGAAGGTGCGGCTGCCATGCAGCTTCCAATTTCCAGCAACGATCTTTCGACGCATCAGACGCAGGTTCCTGAGTTGAAGACAAGAGACAGAATAGCCCATGCCCTGTCGGCAACCGGCACAATGACTTGTGTACACCGCGCGTCCCATCTCTTACTCAACAGGAACCTGCCATGTCCGTTTCGCCTGTCTTCGCGCTGGTCACCGGTGCTTCCAGTGGCATTGGCCGCGAGATCGCGCGTGCCTACGCCAGGCGTGGCGTGTCGCTGATCCTGACCGCGCGCCGGGTGGACCGGCTGCAAGCGCTGGCTGAGGAATTGGGTGCCAGGGTCCTCGTGAAAGTGCTACCAGCCGACTTGGCCGACCCTGCCGCGGTGGAAGCACTGGTGGCATAGATCCAACGCAATGGCTGGACGGTCGGGACCCTGGTCAACAACGCTGGCTATGGCGTTCCCGGCCGCTACCAGCGCAACGATTGGACAACGCATGCGCGCTTTCTGCAGGTGATGGTGGGCGCGGTGTGCGAGCTGACCTGGCGACTGTTGCCGATGATTCGCGCCAGTGGCCAGGGCTGCATTCTCAACGTAGCCTCGTTTGCCGCGCTGACACCGGGTGCCGATGGACAAACCCTATACGCGGCCAGCAAGAGTTTCATGCTGCGCTTCAGCGAATCGCTGGCGCTGGAAAACGCCGATTGCGCGGTCAAGGTCTGCGCGCTGTGCCCTGGATTTGCGTGGTCGGAATTTCACGACGTGACCGGCACCCGCGCATCGATGACCTCCCTGCCCCGCTGGGTTTGGCTGCAGGCCGATAACGTTGCCGAGTACGGCATCCAAGCACTGGAACGTGGCCAGGTGCTGGCCGTGCCGGGCTGGCGCTATCGGCTGTTCAACGCCGCGCTGCGCATGTTGCCGCATGCCTTTGCGCTACGGCTGATGGCACGCGCATCGCGTCGCGTCCGGCCGCTGAATTGAGCCAGTTAGACATGTCACCTCGCGCACGCGTGACCGCACAACGTGCACGCAGGCGACGTCAATGATTGACAATTTCGCCATGCATGGCCGCCAGACGCTCAAGCAAGCGATTTTGCGTGCGACGAGGGATGTGGCGCTGATCCATCGCCCAGTTCAGATCCTCGACCAATGCGTTGAAGTCGCCTTCGCGAATTGCCAGATGCGCATGCGCCTGTTTCATCGACTTGGCGGTATCCGGGCACGGCCCATCGGCGACATGGCAGAACTTCTGAACCAAGCGCTCGTTGAGCATGACGATGTTGACGCGCGCGAACTTGTCGACGATGCGTTGATCGTCGGCAATGCGCGACAGCATGGTTTCCACCAGCGACTCGATCCCGGCCTGCCCGCCGAGCTCGTCATAGAGCGTCTGGCGCGGTGGCGTGGTGGCGCAGGCACTCATCAGACCCAGCACGCACGACAAAGACCAGCGCAGCCATCGGTTCATCAAAACGCTACCTGCAGGGAAAGATAAGGACCGCTCTGATCGATGAGCGTAGCGACATCGCCAAGATCGGCCCAGGCTGCGGTCAACGACACATGTTTGCTGGGAAACCAGGCAACGAAGGCATCCGCCCAGGCCTGTTCGCCCGCAAAGCCAAGATTATTGGGCTTGTCGCGATATTCAACACCCACCGCCAAGGAGGGCGACAATATGACGGCAGCACTGGCTTCGGCAACCAACCGATAGCTGTTGCGGCGATCGCCACCGAAACCCAGCAAGCCGGTCTGATTGGCGCGCGTTGCCCGTAGCGTGCCATTGAGCAGCAACTGATAACCGCCAGCCCCCTGCAGGAACAATCGACTGGCGCTGATGAAGACATCGGTACCGTGATCGTCGCGCGCACCGATGGCCAAGGGCAGCGTGCCGTCGCGCAGGCGCTTGTACTGCACGCCGAGACTGACTTGAGGCGCGTGCCCGTACACAAGATCACCGTACAGACGCAGCTTGGCGCCGACTACATCCTGGCCGAGCGCATTCCACGGCAGTCCGAGCCGATCCTGCAATGTGCCCAGGTCCAGACGCTGACGCGCAAGCGAGAGTTCCAGCCGATTGCCGACGGTAAGCGCGGCACCCTGCACGTCGAGCCGGTAATCGCCGCTATCCATATGCGTGGCGAACAGCACGGTGCCGAGTTCATCGCGCGTGCCATAGCCGGACAACGTGGCCCAGGGGACGATGCCACCTCCGCTGCTGCCTTCAATCATCGATACGCCGCCAGTGGCGAGCAGACGCCCATCCCCGGCAATTGCGTACGTTGGTGTGCTCACCCCGCCCAATACCGCGGCAACCAGCGCGACGCGTAGGCAGTACTTCATCGTTGCGCTCCTGCATGTGCTGCCGGTGTCATTCCCAGCTGGCGCATGCACCAGGCTACCAGCGGTGCGTCTTCCAACGGCGGCGCGTACAGATAGCCCTGCACCATGTCGCAGCCATAGGTGCGCAACAGCGCCAACGCAGTGGCGTTCTCGACACCTTCGGCGATCACGCTGAGGCCGAGGTTATGGCCTAGATCAATCGTGCTGCGCACAATAAATGCATCGTCGGTGCCTTCGGCCAATTGCATGACGAAGCTCTTGTCGATCTTCAATTCGTTTACCGGCATGCGCTTGAGTTGGGCCAACGAGGAATAGCCAGTGCCGAAGTCATCGATGGACAAGCGCACACCGACACTGCGTAACTGGTGCAACATGTGCAGCGCGGATTCAACATCGCGCATCAAGGAGCTTTCGGTCAATTCCAGCGTGATCGATTGCGCCGGCACTGCGTGTTGTTCCAGACGGTCGCGCACGAAATCGGGCAAGCCAGGGTCGGAGAGGTCGAGTGCGGACAGATTGATCGCCATGCCCAGTTCCAAGCCCTGCTTGCGCCATTGCGCCTGGCAGCGCAGCGCCTCATCCAGCACAAAACGGGTCAGCGGATGGATCACGCCGGAATGCTCGGCAAGCGGAATGAATTCGTCCGGGCCAATCGGGCCGAGCACCGGGTGTTGCCAGCGCACCAGCACTTCCACCTGTTCGACGTGATCGGTGCGCAGACAGATCTTGGGCTGGAAGCGCAAGGTCAGCTCGTTGCCGCCGATCGCCTGACGCAGATCGCCAGTGAGTTGCAAGCGCCGCAGATGCCGCTCGTCCAGGCCCATGCGATACACGCTCACGCCAATGGTGGTTGCATCGCTGACCTGACGCCGTGCGATATCGGCGCGCCGCAACAAGGTGTCCGGATCGGCACCATGCTCGGGAATCAAGGCAATGCCGATGCTGGCTTCGAGCTGGATACGTGCCTGTGGCAATACCAATGGGCGACGCAGTTGCAGCAGCAAGCGCTGCGCGTCCTGCTGCACGCTGGCCGCATCGGCCTGGGTCACCACGACCATGAATTCGTCGCTGCCCAGTCGACCGACCAGGTTCGGCTCCTGCACCACATCGACCAGCCGGCGCCCGGCTTCGACCAGCACTTGGTCGGCGAAGTCGTGGCCCAGGCTGTCGTTGAGTTCCTTGAAGCGCTCCAGATCCAGGATCATCACCGCGGCGGTGCCGCCGGAAGCCACAGTCTGCTCCACCACCTGTTTCAATCGCTCCAGCAACCAGATGCGGTTGGGTAGACCGGTCAAGGCGTCGTGCCGGGCCTGATGCAGGATGTGCTGCTCGCGACTGGCGATCTGTTGCTGCATACGCCCGAAGCTGTCGGCCAGCTCGGCGAGTTCGCGACCGGGCGGCACCTGCACGGCGGTGTCGTAATCGCCACGCTGGATGCGTCGCGCCGCCTGCACCAATTGCGCGACCGGCTTGCTGACGCTGCGTGCCAGGAAAATCGCCACGCCCAGTGCCGCGGCGGTGGCCAGCCCAGCAAGCAGCAAGATGCGCAGTTTGAGGGTGCGATACGGTGCGACCGCGCGATCCAGCGATGCCTGCAAGGCAACCCGCACGTGGCCGCCTTGGATCGACTGCAGCTTGACCAGATAGCGCGACTGACCCAACGTCAATGGGATAGAAGCAGCGTGCACCTTCTCCGCACTGGGCAATTGCTGAGCGAACTCTGCAAGCGCGGCCGGTTCCAACGTTGATGCCAGCACGCGCACGGGCGGGCCGTCGGTAAAGAAGGTTGCATCCAACCCGGTGGTACTGCGGAAATCTTGCGCAAGACCATCGCCGGACTCGTTGCCGATCGCGATCCAACCCACGCGGCTCGGCGCGAGCACCTGCACCACCGCCAACCGCACAATGTGCTGATCCAACGCAACCACACCCACCGCGCGCCCATCAAGCTGCGCCTGCTGCAACAAGGCCTGCACCGCACGCAATTGTTCGGCTTGCGGCACATCGGCCAACCCGGTCAAAAATTCGCCATCCGGCGACAACAGTACTGCGGTCTGCGCCGACATGCGCGCGGCATGGTTGCGCAATGCCGATTGCATGGTCGGCACATCGCCACTGGCCACCGCCGCACGAAAGCCAAAATCATCCGCCAGCACCGAAGCCGACTGCATTAGCTGCTCATCGCGCCGCACATTGATGCGTTGCCAGACGCGCTCGCCGATCTGCAGTTCTTCGCCGAGCTGTACCTTGACGCTGCGCTCGGTCGCCAGTTGCACTGCGATGAAAGTCAACGCCTGCGTTGCCAGCACGACCAGAACCAGCAAAGCAGCGATGCGCGTATGCAGGCGCATCGCCTTCATGGATGCGTCTTCTTCGGATCGGCGCGGCGGAATTTATCCTGCAGCGCCCGCGCGCGCTCGTCCGAAGGCGCAGCTGCCGGCGCAGCGCCGGTGGTCTGCAAGGTCACTCGGCGTTGCACTGCAGCGCGCGCAAGCACCAACGGTTCGGTCGTCGCAGCGCCCTTGATGCGTGGATGCCAGACCCGCAGCGTGTAGTTGCCCGCGGGCGCCTCAAGTTGCACTCGACCAGCGCTGCCGGTCTTGCCGAAGTAGGGCGTCTCCAGTACCACGATATAGCCCAGCATCCAGTCGTGGATATTGCAGCCGACCGTCACCAGGCCGGCCTGATCAAAGCGAATCGACGCAGCCATGGTGCCCTGAAATAGGGGCAATTCGAAACGTTTGGCCGGAGAGAATGAATAGACTTGATGGCGAATCTGATCTCTATTCGGAAAGCGCACTAATGTTCCGGCGCGCACCACCAGCACGGCGGGCACGAACTGCGAATTGATCTGATCCATCTCGGCAGTCTTGGATACGCTGGCGGCGACAGGACGCGCCGGCTCCAAGCTCACCACAGCATCGACCAGTAAGCCATCGGCATCGGCCACGGTGACACTGACAGACGTCGCAGCCACGGACCCCGCAACGGCATACGCCAATAGCAGAGGGACCACACTTACCCATTTGAACCATCGCGTCCGCATGCGCCCCCACCTTGTGCAATCGGCAGCGGGCGTCAGGCAAGTCCGACGTCGCGCTAGCGATCAGACTGGATTATCGGCACAAGTGAACGCAAGCTTTAACCAGACGCGAGCGGAAATTTGCGAACGAAAGTGTGGCGCCCGTCCTTGCTCATGTTGCGAACGCGGCTATTCGAAGCGCGCGGTGATTGCTGACGAGCGCTGAATTATTTCAGCTTAATCTCGCGCAACCGCTCTTCCAGGAAGTCATGCGCGGTGATCGACTCGGGGTATCGACTGGGGTTTTCGGCGGTGATGCACAAGGGCAGCACGTCGATCAGAAAATCCGGGTTGGGGTGCAGGAAGAACGGCACCGAATAACGCGGCTTGCGCGCTGCTTCGCCCGGCGGATTGACCACGCGATGGATGGTGGACGGGTACACATGGTTGGTCAGGCGTTGCAGCATGTCGCCGATATTGACCACGATGGTGTCGGCATCCGCTGTGAATGGCACCCACTCGCCATCGTTGGAACGCACTTCCAGGCCGGCGGCGCTGGCACCGACCAACAAGGTGATGAAGTTGATGTCGCCATGCGCACCGGCACGCACGTTGGGAATGTCGTCGCTGATGATCGGCGGATAATGGATAGGCCGCAGGATCGAATTGCCGTTGTTGGTCTTGTCGACAAAATAGTCTTGCGGCAGGCCGATGTGCAGCGCCAGCGCCGACAACACGCGCGAGCCGAGTTGATCGAGCTGCTGATACAGACGGTAGCCGCGCTCTCGGAAACCAGGCACTTCCTCAGGCCACAAATTCGGCGGCATCACCGCGCGGTGGGGCGAATCATCCGGAATTTCGCGGCCGATGTGCCAGAACTCTTTCAGGTCGAAGTGCTTGGAATTCTTGGCGGTCTCCACACCGAACGCGGTATAGCCGCGTGCACCACCACTGCCTTCCATGTGATAGCGGCGCTTGAGGGCTTCCGGCAGCGCGAAGAACGCTTTGAACACCGCGTAGGCCGCATCGACGTCGGCCTGCACGATGCCGTGATTGCGGATGCCGGCAAAGCCCCACTGCCGATAGGCCGCCCCGATCGCGGCGACGAAGGCGTCGCGATCGCTGTCGAAACGGCTGATGTCCAGGGTCGGGATGCGGGCGCTCATACGGACATCTGCAGTCGAACTCGAAAAGGTCGAGAGAAACACCTGCTGCTCAGATCAGCAGGCGATACAACAGGTAAAACGTCGCGGCCTTCGCAAAGACCACGCAGATGCCGATGATCACCGACTCACGTCGCGTCACGCACAGCTCCGGAGAGTCGGTCGAGGGTGTCCTGCATCAGGCCGGTGTCGTCGGCTTCCACGGTCACGCGCACCACCGCCTCGGTGCCGGACGGACGCAGAAACGCGCGGCCACGGCCCTGCACAGCGGCTTGCGCCTGCTGCAGCGCTTGCTGCACGCCTGCTGCTTCTACAATGGCCTTTGCCGCGCCGCCGTCGAGGCGCACGTTGACGGTTTTCTGCGGCACCTTGCTCAGACCGCTCAACGCTTCGCGCAGGCTTTGTCCATCGCGGCCCAGCGCTTGGAGCACTTGCAACGCGCTGACGATGCCGTCGCCGGTGGTGGCACGATCCAGGCACAGCAGATGGCCGGAGGTTTCTCCGCCCAGCGTGCCGCCGCCTTCGACCAAGGCCTGGTGCACATAGCGGTCGCCAACCTTTGCGCGCTGAAACGGAATATTCGATGCGGCCAGCGCCTGTTCCAGGCCGTAGTTGGTCATCAACGTGCCGACCACGGTGCCGGTGAGCCGACCGCTAGCCTGCCATGAGCGAGCCAACACATATAGCAGGTCGTCGCCATCGACCGGATTACCCTGGTCGTCGGCCATCAGCACGCGGTCGCCGTCGCCATCGAAGGCGATACCCAGGTGCGCGCCACTCTCGCGGACCTGGGCGGCAAGATTATCGATATGCGTGGAGCCGACACCGGCATTGATATTGAGACCGTCCGGCGCAGCGCCGATGACCATCACCTCGGCACCCAGCTCGCGGAACAGCATCGGTGCGATGTGATAGGTCGCGCCATGCGCGCAATCGAGCACCATCTTCAAGCCATGTAAGGTGAACCCACGTGCCACGCTGGCCTTGCAGAATTCGATATAACGGCCGATGGCATCACGGGTGCGGATCGCCTTGCCCAGACGCTCGGACTCCACGGTGTGGAACGGCTCATCCAACGCGGCTTCGATGGCCGCTTCGGTCGCGTCGTCGAGCTTCTCGCCTTCTGCCGAGAAGAACTTGATGCCGTTGTCGTAATGCGGATTGTGCGAGGCGCTGATCACCACGCCAGCGTGGGCGCGCAGCGTATTGGTCAGAAACGCGATGGCAGGGGTCGGCATCGGGCCGATCAGTTGCACGTCGGCACCTGCGGCGACCAGGCCGGCTTCCAAGGCTGCTTCGAACATGTAGCCGGAAATGCGTGTGTCCTTGCCGATCAAAACCAGCGGCCGCTTGCGGCGCCCCTGAGTGAGCACACGACCGAGCGCATTGCCCAGACGCAGCACGAAATCGGCCGAGATCACGCCCTGCCCCACCCGACCGCGGATGCCGTCGGTTCCGAAATACTTACGGCCGCTCATAGAGCCGGGACCCGGAACCCGGGACCGAGGAGCAACCGCTGGACACGGAAAGCATCACCCGGCAAAACGCGTCTTCGCCGGGTCCCCGGTCGCGGGTTCCGGTTCCAACCGCCAACTACTACCGTCACGCCGCATCCTCCTGCGGATGCGGCTGACGCATCATCATCGCGGTCAGATCGGCGATGCGGTCGCGCATGTCGCGGCGGTCGCAGATCTGATCGATGGCGCCGTGATCGAGCAGGAACTCCGAGCGCTGAAAGCCTTCCGGCAGCGTTTCGCGCACGGTCTGTTCGATCACGCGCGGGCCGGCGAAGCCGATTAGCGCATGCGGCTCGGCGATGTTGATATCGCCCAGCATCGCGAACGAGGCTGATACGCCACCGGTGGTGGGATGGGTCAGCACCGAGATGTACGGCAGGCCCGCTTCGCGCAGGCGGCCGAGCGCGGCGGAGGTCTTGGCCATCTGCATCAGCGAGAACAGGCCTTCCTGCATGCGTGCACCGCCACTGGCGGAGAAGCACACGAACGGGCAGCCGACCTCTAGCGCCACTTCGGCTGCACGCGCAAAGCGCTCGCCGACCACCGAGCCCATCGAGCCGCCCATGAAGGCGAAATCGAAGGCGGCGGCGACCAGCGGGTTGCCCTTGAGCGTGCCGCGCATGGCGATCAATGCGTCGTACTCGCCGCTGGCCTTCTGGCTGGCCTTGATACGCTCGCCGTAGCGCTTCTGGTCCTTGAACTTGAGCACGTCGACCGGGCCCAGCTGGGCGGCGATCTCGGTGGTCGGGGCATCCACATCGAACAACGCGGCCAGGCGCGCGCGGGCGCGGATCGCCATGTGGTGGTCGCATTTCGGACACACCTCCAGGTTTTCCTCGAGCTCGGGGCCGTACAGCGCGCTGCCGCAATTGCTGCACTTTTCCCACAGCCCCTCGGGGACGCTGCGCTTCTTGGCCGGGGTGTTCTCGGTGCGGATGCCGGAGGGCATCAATTTGCTGAGCCAGCTCATTCGATTCCGTAAAAGCACCCCCTATGGGGCATCAGAATGCGGAGTGTAAACCAGCCCGGCGCCCGACGCTTTCGCGGACCTACGCAGCGAAACACCAGCAAGATAGTCGAGCGGACAGCCGCACATCGGCACAGGCTTTTACAAGCAGCACGATTATGGTAAAGGGAACTGGCACCCAGGGATCGTGGCTGGAGTGCTCCAGCAGCCATACGCCTACTTAAATGCGCATCGCCCAAACGAAACAAGCCCCTAGAAACCTCAGTGAACAAGGATCGATCATGAAAACACCGGCATGCATTGCAGCTCTCTTACTCCTGGTCTCCGTTATCGGTAGCAGCCAAGCCCAAGTAAAGATGTGCGGAACCGAGACCAGTGCACCGCTTCCAAGCAAGACGACGTCGCACATCAATCCAGATGGCTCGATGACAATAAGGGTGCCTACTGGCTGGTTCATGTTTACCCAGGAAAAAGGTGTCTGGGCAATCAGTCCGACCGCCGTCCTGACCTGCGCATGTCCTGGAGGATCTGGATGCAGCCCCACGTTACTTCCCAATGGTCAGACTTTCTGTGCAATGAGCTCTGACTGCACACAATGCAACCGTGGTGGAAGCACAGCGATGTACCCGGTTCGGCAGGATCAAATAGGTGCGACCTTTGCCAGTGCTGACGAAGTCAGAAGCTTGCCGCGGATCGATGCACGCCTGCTGTCGGTCCCCGACGTCAGAAAGGATCTACTTGCATTCAAAAAGACCCTGGGCATTCCGGTGGACGCCAGCGGGCGCGATGCGGTGTGGATCCGTCTGTATGGTTATGTCGCACCGATGGATGTCCCCGATGGCTATCAGATCCCCATGACTGGCTCTGCAACTGAGAATATGGCACTAGGCTTGCTGGCAAGCCAATCCATTCAGGTCCCTTCTGCCGCAGTGAAATGTAGTTGCAGTAGCGGCGGAAGTTGCAAGCTTGAGTCCAATTTCGGGGTCAAGGTATGCAATGCAGCCGCGTGCGCAACCTGCAGCATCACGTATTGATCGTAGCGCGCATCAGCGATCCAGTGCCTGGCGGAGTGGGGTCAGGAACGCCTTGGCGTATTCGCTGGCGGTGCGGACGTCCGGGGCTTCGGCCAGGGCGGCGACCAGGGCGCTGCCGACGACTACACCGTCGGCATCCACGGCCATTGCGGCGGCGCTGACCGAGTCCTTGATGCCAAAACCGGCCACCACCGGGGCGCCGGCACGCCGGCGCAGCTGGCGCAGCCGGTCGCCTGCCGCGTGGGTGTCGAGCAGATTCGAAGCGCCGGTGACGCCGGCGAAGCTGACGTAATACAGATACCCCTGGGCGCTGCTGCACAGCATGTCCAGACGCTGCTCGCTGGTGGTCGGCGAGGCCAGCGCGATCAACGCCAGGCCGACCTCGGTGAAGATGGCGCGGGTCTCGGCGGCCTCTTCTGGCGGCAGGTCGACCAGCAGCAAGCCGTCCACGCCAGCAGCGACGGCGGCCTCGGCAAAGCGCCGCGTGCCGTGGATCTCGATCGGATTGAGGTAGCCCATCAGCACCACCGGGGTGGTGGCGTCTTCGCGGCGGAATTCGTGCACCGCTTCCAGTACATAGGCCAGGCCGGCACTACGGCCCAGCGCGCGTTCGGAGCTGCGCTGGATGGTGGGGCCGTCGGCCATCGGGTCAGAAAACGGCACGCCGAGTTCGATCACGTCGGCACCGGCGCGCACCAGCGCGTGCATCACCGGGACGGTGGCTTCCAGCGAGGGATCGCCGGCAGTGATGAAGGGGATGAGCGCCTTGCGGCCATCGGCACGCAAACGTTGGAAGGTTTCGTCGATACGACGCATTGAAAGACCTTGAAGAAGTTAGCTGCGGTACGACCGCATCAATGGATGTCCTGGTACATGGCTGCGGGCAGTTCGGTCAACGCCTGGGCGTCAATCTCCAGGTCGAACTGTCCAGGCACAACAACCGCAACCGTTGTTTTCCGGGCAACCGCGGATCTGTGGTGCCCTGGTTGATCCGCCAGGGCGCTCACAGTGACGTGTCGCAGCGGCGTCAGACTCGCACGCCTTCGCGCTCGGCGATGGTGTGCATGTCCTTGTCGCCACGGCCGGACAAGTTGCACAGGATCAACGCGTCCTTAGGCAGCTCGCGGGCGAGCTTGATCGACTGCGCCACCGCATGGCTGGATTCGAGCGCGGCCAGAATGCCCTCGGTATGCGCCAGCAGATGGAACGCGGCCATCGCCTCGTCGTCGGTGATGCCCTGGTAGACCGCGCGACCGCTGTCGGACAGGAACGAATGCTCCGGACCGACGCCCGGGTAATCCAGGCCGGCGGAGATCGAATGGGTCTCGGTGATCTGGCCGTCGTCGTCGCAGATCACATAGGTGCGGTTGCCGTGCAGCACACCGGGGCGACCGGCCGCGATCGAGGCAGCATGGCGACCGGTGGCGATACCGTCGCCGGCCGCTTCGGCGCCATAGATCTTGACGCCCGGGTCGTTGAGGAAGGCATGGAACAAGCCGATCGCATTGCTGCCGCCGCCGACGCAGGCACTGAGCGCATCCGGCAGACGGCCGTAGTCTTCCAGCATCTGCGCGCGCGCTTCGCGGCCGACAATCGCGTTGAAGTCGCGCACCATGCGCGGATACGGATCCGGGCCGGCGACGGTGCCGATGATGTAGAAGGTGTCCTGCACATTGGTGACCCAGTCGCGCATCGCTTCGTTGAGCGCGTCCTTGAGCGTGGCCGAGCCGGAGGTCACCGGCACTACCGTCGCGCCGAGCAGCTTCATGCGGTAGACGTTGATCTTCTGCCGTTCGATATCGGTGGCGCCCATGTAGACCACGCACTCCAGGCCCAGCCGCGCAGCGACCGTGGCGCTGGCCACACCATGCTGGCCGGCGCCGGTCTCGGCGATGATCCGGGTCTTGCCCATGCGGCTGGCCAGCAAGGCCTGGCCGATGGTGTTGTTGATCTTGTGCGCGCCGGTGTGGTTGAGGTCTTCGCGCTTGAGCAGGATCTGCGCGCCCCCCACTTCGCGGCTCAGGCGCTCGGCGTGATAAATCGGGCTGGGCCGGCCGACGTAGTGCTTGAGATCCTTGTCGTATTCGGCAATGAAGGAAGGATCCTGGCGCGCCTGATCGTAAGCGGCAGCCAGTTCCTGCAACGGGCCGATCAAGGTCTCGGCAACGAACCGGCCGCCGAATTTGCCGAAATGGCCGGTAGCATCCGGATAGGCATGAAAGTCACTGATGGGCTGGGCCGACATGGAATCCTCTGCAGCAATGCGCTCGTATAAGGACCGCCACTTTAGCGTAGCCATGACGAGCCATACATCGATAAGATTGCTGCAATCTGTGATCTGGAGTCACACGTGAGCGTATTGCTTCCTCCATTAGCAGCGCTGCGCGCCTTCGAAGCGGCTGCGCGCCTGCAGAGCGTCAGCCGGGCCGCGCAGGAACTACACGTGACCCATGGCGCTATCAGCCGGCATATCCGCACGCTCGAGCAATCGCTGGGTGCTGCATTGTTCGCAAAGCAGGGGCGCGGTCTGGTGCTGACCGCTGCAGGCACCCGACTGCGCGAGGCCAGCAGCGAAGCGTTCTCCTTGCTTGGCAGCGCCTGGGCCGAGCTACGCCAGCGCCGCGGCGATGCGCCGCTGGTGCTGGGCTGCTCCGGCAGCGTGCTGGCGCGCTGGGTCATCCCGCGCTTGGCCAGGCTGAACATGGATCTGCCGGACATCCGCTTGCACCTGGTCGCTCAGGAGGAAGACCCGGATGAAGCGCTTTCGGGCTTGGACGCGGCAATGCTGTTGGCGACATCGCCCTGGCCCGGCGATTGGCACTTGCATACGCTGGACGATGAGCGCATCGGACCGGTCCTCAGTCCGCGCCACCCGCTGGCAGCGACATTGCAACACGCACCGCCGCAGGCATTGCGCAACGCGCCTTTACTGCAAGTGCGGTCGCGGCCGCAGGCATGGTCGCAATGGGCGCAGCAGGCGGGCATGGAGTTGCCTGATAGCGCATTCGCCGCGGAATTCGAGCATTTGTACTATCTACTCGAAGCGGCAAACGCCGGGCTGGGCATCGCGATTGCACCGCAGCCACTGGTCTCGGAAGACATCGTAGCAGGCCGACTGCTGGCACCGTGGGGCTTTTTGGCGACTGGCGGCAAGTGGTTGCTGGCGAGCCCACGCCGCGGTAAGGACGCGCGCGTGGATCGGCTAGCGCAGTGGTTGAAACACGCTCTGGAGTCTCCTGCGCAACCCGACACCCAGGGAGGCTGAGTGCGCGTTGCGCATTCCTGATACGCAAGCTCGCACCAGGCCAACGGTCCGGCCGCGACGATGCCTACAAGCATGCGCGCATCGTTCTGCACGATGCACGCAATGCGAGAGAATGACGTCCGTGCGACTCCTATTAAGCAAATTTCGGCCCATTTACTTTCCAGTCGCTTCGGTTATGTATGCATCAATTCGTTGCAACGCATAAGCTGATAAAAAAATCTCCCAAAATCCAAGCGGCATATGCTGATTACGAATCGAAATAAGCAGTCGAACCTATATCCAAGCCGCAAGCAGGAACCGCAACTTGCTGGCCGTTCTTTGATGCATTTGCGCGATGCAGCGAGCGCCTGCCAAGCAGGCTTGGCGCGACGATGACGGAGGGACTGCCTTGGGCTTTATTGCGCCCGCTGCACGGAATTATCCGCGGATCGATCGGAGGAGCATTCAACCGATGCAGCATTACTCCGGCACGTCAGCCGGATAAGTCCGCAACCAGGCAGATGCAGCGGACTTCGTACTCACATCGCATGGTGCCGGAGCCGAGCACATGCACCATGCGCCACCATCGTCGGCGTGGCCGACGTACCGATCGGAGCTGAAATGCCTACGAAAGCACAACATTCGAAAACGTTGCGATCTTTTCTCAGCTCGCCTCCGGAAAATATGTATGGCAACGAAGACCAGATCAACATAGCGGCCAACACCGCAGAACACTTTCCGGCCGCAACACCGGGATTTGGCGGATTGCCGAGCACCCGCCCTCCGCGCAGGCCGGCATCTCGCGGCGAACCCGGCTCTCCCGGTCACATCACGCAGCCGTCCCCGGAGACGCCCACGACAATCGATCTAGAAACCGGCCAACGCTCTTTACCGCCGCCCTCGCCGACGCAAGCGCAAGACAGCACCAGCAGCATTCAGCAAAAAAGCAGACAACTCGCAGCGCGCACAGGAGCTTTGGCGTACAGGACTGGAACCGCTTGCCGTAACGGTATTCAAAAGTGCGGCGAAGAGATAGCCAGCCAATCCAAAAATGCGGCGCAGAGCGTCCATGACAAACTCTTCGCAGGCATGAATCACACCTCGCAGAGCCTTCTGGTAGCAGCCGATTCGATAAAGACCATGGCCCAGGATTTGCTGCTGGACCGGCTACCCAGCCGTACCGCTTTGGGAGCCTACGCCGGCCACTCCCTGCAGCAACTGGCGACCTGCGGCATTCCCACCTTCACACGCGAAGTCACGATGTTGAACATCTACAGACTCCTGGCGAATTCCAAATTCGCCAAGGAAAATCCGTTCGCCATCGTCGGCATGCAGAGCGTGGTGTCGATGATGGCGATCCTGGCGCATGCCAAAGTGCGTCAACCACGCATGCGACGCGACCAGATCGCTGCGGTTAAAGGCCATTTCGGTCTGAGCGATGCGCAATGGGACGCTCTGCCCGAAGCGGAAAAAACCGAAAAAAAGGCGATTCAGCGCGCCGATTCGCGCCGCGTGACCGCCAATCAGGTCATCGCCGAAGGCGGATTTCTGACGATGACTTCGTTAGCTGCAGCAGCGGGCGATTGCACGATTCCCACTCAAGTACTAGCGATTCAGCTGCGCAACATCGTCTATGCGGGAATGCGCGAACTCATGCAGGCCAGCGTCAAACTGGTAGCCACCCGAGGACCGTCGACCAGCGGCGTCAATGACCACAACATGAGTGCAATGGCCACCGCTTACTCGCTCACCACATTGTTGTCCACATCCGCCGCCAATTTGGCGGGTGAAAGCATCAAGTCGAGTCTAGAACTGCGGATGCCGGGGCACACGAGTGAATTTGGAGAATTCGCCGCGATTGCCGCGGTGCGGGCGCTCTTCAATAGTGCCGTGGAAGTAGTAGACGCGTCATTGGCCAAGCACTACGAGACCAAGCAGGTCGGCGGGGAACAAATCTTCAACGTCGGCGACAAGCTGCCGATGACCGACCACGATCGCGTGCTGGACCACTCTATCGCGCGTTTTTCGTGGAATCAGTTGGCCGGCATGATCAATCTCGCGATGCAGAACGTTGCCATGTCCAGCAAGTTGGCAGAGCGAAACCCGTCAGCCTCAGCTTTCCTATACGCCACATCCACGGCCGCGTCGTACGGGCTCTCTTATCGCAACACGAACCAGACCTATCAGGCACACGCCAGGGTGCGCAGTGCGGTGGCAGCGCAACGCCAAGGGGGCGCTCTGGAGGCAATTGTCACACCGCCGGAAGCCGTTGCGCCCAGCAGTGGACAGTGGGCGCGGAGTCAGCCGGATCAGACACCTGCTGCCAAAATACAGGAGATTGGCAGCTCCTCGACGACGATCAGTGAGTGAATTGAGCCCACCGCTCGGATAGACCATGCTGGCGGATGCCAACCGGAACGCGTGGGCGAATCGCAGCACTGCGAGAACTAGCGCACGAATGCATTGCAATACACGTTCTGCAGCGCCCCGTAACGAAACCGGCATGGCGCCCGGCTGCAGCTTCGCGCGGGCACCGGCCTTGGGAGCTTTAGCGTCGGACGCAACCTGGCCCGATGTCGAACAGGCCCAGGCTTTGCCTCGCGTCAACGCGCCGCGCAGACGATGCCGCGAAGTGCATGGCAATCGGCTATCGGCTGGATCAGCTCATTTCGTGGCAGTCAGCGCGGCGCACTTCCTCGACGAACTTGCGCATCTTGTGGCCGTCCTTGATGCCCGGCGCCAGCTCCACGCCGCTGGACACATCCACGCCCCACGGCAACGTCGCCACGATCGCGTCGAACACGTTTTCGTCGGTGATACCGCCAGCCAGCAGAAATGGGCGATGCAGACCGGTCGGCAAGCGCGACCAGTCGAAGGTCTTGCCGGTGCCGCCGCCTGCGCCGGGCGCATGGCTGTCGAACAGGAAGCCGGCGGTATTGGGATAAGCGAGCTGCAAGGTACGCGCGTTAGCATCTTCGCCGTTCACGCCAGCGCTGCCCATCGGCACCGCCTTGAGGTAAGGCAAGTTGAAACTACGGCAGAACGCGTCGTCTTCCTCGCCATGAAACTGCAGCAAGGTTGGGCGCACGGTGCGCACAACTTCGCGCACTTCTTCCTTTAAGTTGTTGCGGAACAACGCCACCACATCGACCATCGGCGCGGTGGCCTGGCGCATTGCGCGCGCCTCGGCCGGTGCCACGCGCCGCGGGCTGCCGTGCGCAAAGATGAAACCCACCGCGTCCACACCCAGCTCGCCGGCCAGTCGGATATCACCAGCTCGGGTCATGCCACAGAACTTGATACGGGTGCGGTACAGCGATCGATTCATTGGGTCACCTCAGCGGGCAGATGCAACTCTGCAGGATACAGAGGTCCGATAAATACCAGGCCTTGTGGCGGCGCTGTCGGTCCGGCCATAGTGCGGTCGCGTCCGGCGAGCAACGTCGCGATCCAGTCGGCCGGCTGCTCGCCGGTACCGACCAAAATCAGCGAACCAACAATATTCCGCACCATGTGATGAAGGAATGCATTGGCCTGCACTTGCACCTCTACCACCTCGCCGAGGCGCTGCACGGTGATGGCCTGCAGGTTGCGGCGCGCATGCAACGCCTGGCACTGCACACTACGAAATGCGCTGAAGTCGTTCTCGCCCAGCAAGGCCTGCGCTGCGATATGCATGGCATCGGCATCGAGTGAGCGGCGCTCCCAGCTCAAGGTCTGCCGATACAGCGCCGGGCGTATCTGACGATTGAGCAGGCGATAGCGATAACGTCGCGCGCGCGCGGAAAACCGCGCATGAAAGTCGGCGGGCGCCGGCACGCACCAGCGCACCGCGATCGAAGGCGGCAGGCGCGCGGTGGTGCCGAGCATCCAGCCGCGCGGTTCGCGGCACGCATCGCTGTCGAAATGCACCACCTGGCATTGGCCATGCACGCCGGCATCGGTGCGGCCTGCGCAAACCACTTGCACCGGTGCGTCAGCCACCGAGGACAACGCCGCCTGCAGGCTGGCCTGCACGCTCGGCCCGCCATGGGCGCCCAACTGCTGCCAGCCCTGAAACTCGCTGCCGTCATACTCCACGCCCAGAGCGTAACGCATCGCTACCTGCCTGTTGTTGAATCGATTGAGTCCGCGGACCAACAGCGGCTAACGAAAAGCGCGCGCGGACGGCAGGGAAAAACTCACATTCTACGAGTCATAGATGCCGCACTGAACACCCGCCGCACCAATCTGGCGGCCGTGCAGGTGTTCTGTCACTCACACTCGGTGGCAGGTCGTCGGCATACAGTACGACCAGCGGGCCGCCTTCGGCAGCTGCGGGCGCAATGGCACGATAGAAACCACCGTGCAGGCGGCCGTCGTTGAAAGTCAGATAATCCGGGCTACAAGCTTGGAATTGCCAGCCGAACACGGTCTCGAAGAAGGCACGGCTGACCTCCGGGTCGATGGATGCGAATTCGACGTAATCGATGCGGCGTTCGCGTGCGGCAGCCCGGCCTGCGACGATGCTGTCCATGGCAGGGCTCATGTCAGGCGTTCCAGCAGCTCGGCAGCTTCGGCGCGGCTGGCGTCATCGCCGGTTGCAGCGACTTCCAGCAGCAGGCCGCGTGCACTGTCCTTGTCGCCGAGATCCATATAGGCGACCGCCAGCTCCAGGCGATCGCGCCCGGTGGAGGTAAATTCCCTTCTGGTTGACGCGCTCGGCGCAGCGACGGGGGCGACGTTGGCTTGATCGAAATCCAGGCTGTTCTGCGTGGCTACCGATGCGGATGGAACGGTCGGCGGCAGATCGTTGACGGCGTGCCCGGCGTCTACGTCCTGCGACTCCGCTTGCCCAGACTCGACATGCTGCGGCGCTGAGTACCGAGGCTCAACGAACTCCGGTTCCACCACCTGCGCTGGCGGCGCTGCGCGCAGTGAACGCCAATCGTCGCTGGTGACCGCTGGCGGCGCGGCCACCGGCTCGCCGCGCAGCACGTCGGAAAGCGGCGGCTTGGCGTAGTAGCTACGCTCGACGTTGCGCAGATCGAACTGCTCGAAGTCGGTCTCATGCACCACATCGCGTTCGCTTGGCATGGTGGCCTGCGCATCGTCATTCGGCTCGGCTGCTTCTGCAGCGGCGCCGACAGGCACGAAGTCGGACTGACGCTGCGGCAACGGCGGCAGCGGCGACGGTTTGCGGCGACGTGCAGCCAGCCACGCGACCACCGCAGTGACGATCAACACCAGCCCCCCGATCAACCACAACGGGAAGCCGGCGCCCTGTTGTGCGGCAGCCGGTGTTTCCGACAAGCGCTTTTGTGCGGCCACCAAGTCGGTGTCCTTCATCGCGATCAAGGCTTGCTGTTGCTGCTTGAGCTTTTCCAGATCGGCCACACGCGTGCGTAGATCCTGCAATTCCGCATCGCGGGTGGCGATGTCCTCCTTGGCCTGTTGCAACTGTTGGTTGGCCGCCATCTCGCCCTTGCCTTCGGCACTGGTGCCGGACGTGGCTCCGGCCTTGTTGGTTTGACTCGCCACTGCTGGGGCGATTTCTAGCCGCGCACCGGCACCGGCTGCGGTAGGTGAAGCAAGTGCGGCAGGAGACGGCGTTGATGAAGCAGCGGCACCGGCTTCGGCGGGCTGCGGGATCGCCGAACGCGCCTGCCGCCATTGGGTTGCCTGCTCGCGCACCATTATCGTCGCTTCCGCAGCGCCGACCTGTGCCAACACGTCTTCCTGCGGCGTACGCAGCACCGCGCCTTGCTTCAGTCGATTGATGTTGGCGTTGATGAAGGCGTCCGGATTGGTCCGCAGCAGCGCCAGCATGGTCTGATCCAGCGAATGCCCGCTGGAACGCGCCACTACCGCCGCGATCTCCGACAAGGTCTGGCCCGAGCGTACTATCGGCAAGGCATCGCCAGGCTGGCTCGCGGCGGCAGCAGAAGCACTTGCTGCAGTAAGCGCAGCGGGTGCAGCTCCTGCGGTGCTTTGCCCTGAGCGATCCCTGGCAGGTACGGCTGGGAGTTCGCGCGCGATGGCGTTACTGGCCCCGGACCGCGGCGCTCCGATGGCCGGCTCGGCAAGTACGGCCGCAGCGTTTGGCGCGTCGACCAGCGCGGAATATTCGCGCACCAAGCGGCCCTGGCCCCACTCCACTTCGATCAAGAAGTTGATCGCCGGCTGGTCTACAGCCTTACCACTGGTCACGCGAATCACCGCGCGCCCACGTACGTCCTGCGCAAACTGGAATTGCAGGTTGCTGACCAATCCCTGCGGCCGCTCCAAACCGACCCGCGCAAACGTGGTGGCCGACGCCAGCGCCACGCGTGCGTTGTCGAGTTCGCCGGGCTCGTTGGAGATGACCGGAATCTCGGCCACCAGCGGTTGCCCTGGCTTGGACAGCACCCGGATATCGCCCAACCCCAACGCCATGACAGCACCGCTGCATGTCATCAACAGCAGTGCACCTAACCCTTGTATGGGACGCATCGCGCCCCCGCCCCTACGTTTCATGAGCATCAATATAGCCGCTGGATGAGCGAAAGAGTCAGCCCGGTTGTGCAGAGCGCCGGCACGGTCGCAGTGCGGCGGTGCGGCATGCACGACGGCATTGCAGCCGATGTCGGCGTGTGCGGATCGCGGCTGGAGGCAGTAGCGGGCTTGCTCGCGATGAGGCATCTTGAGAATGCGGCATCGTAGGCAAGCCCACATCTACGAAAGTTAGTCGGACACCCGCAAGCCGGATGCCCGCACATCCATATCGCAAACCTACCGGTCGCAACCGGCCAGCTTGATGCTCTGTCCCGGTGTGAGCGCATACGACGGCGCTTTCAGGCCGTTGGCCTTGGCCAGCTCCTTGATTTCGCACTGGTACTTCTGCGCAACGCGACCGAGCGTGTCGCCTCTGGCGATGGTGTAGCTGCGAGCCTGCTTGGCCTTGGGCTTGGCGACCGCCGGCTGGCCGGTGGACAAGGTGGTCGGCACGCCGGCCATCGGGCTGACATCACCCACTGCAACGCTGGGCACGTATTCGGTAGCGCCGCTGCGCACGATCGCACTGTTGAGGTCGGCAGTGATCAGCGTGCGCGCCAGGTCCGCACGCGGGCCGTTGATGCAGTACCGCGTGTACAGGCTGGCAATGCGGTTGGTAGCGTTGATGACGGTGCCAGCCGGAATCCAGCCATCTGATTCGTAGCGTGGGTTGAGGTTGCGCAACGCGCGCATATAGCCATCGCGCGTGCCCATGCTCCCCAGGCAGATGGTGAGTTCGTAAATGGTGGTCGACTTGGCCAGCTTCAGCGTCGCCGGCTGCGCGTCGAGCTTGGCGAAGTCCACGCCGTACTGGCGAGGGTGCAGGAAGATCCACGCTGCGGCGATCACCATCGGTACGTAATCCTTGGTTTCGGCCGGAAACTGGTTGTAGACGTCCTGATCCCAGAATCCGCGCCCGCCGCTCTGAGAAAACACACGCGTCGCGCGGCCTTCGCCGCCGTTGTAGGCGGCCAGCGCCAGTTCGATGTTGCGGTTGAGCCCGGCCATGCGCTCGTTGAGATAGGTGGCGCTGGCTTCGGCGGCGCTGCGCGCATCGAAGCGCGTATCGAATCCGCTACCGTCCGGGCCCAGACCGAAACGACGACCGGTGGCCGGCATGAACTGCATCAGACCGGCGGCGCCGGCACGCGAACTGGCGTGCACCTTGCCATTGGATTCCTTGGCCATGATGCCGAACAGCAACGCTTCGGGCAGGCCGCGCTTCTGCCATTCCGGCCACATCACGCCGCGTAGGTTGCTGTAATTATCATAGCTGGTCAGCAATGCCGGGCGCATGTCGGTCAGCCAGCGACGGATGCCGGCCTGGACCGCCGGGTTGTACTGCACCATCTT
Organism: Xanthomonas fragariae; assembly: GCF_017603965.1. NCBI lineage: Bacteria > Pseudomonadati > Pseudomonadota > Gammaproteobacteria > Lysobacterales > Lysobacteraceae > Xanthomonas > Xanthomonas fragariae. Next base: position 2,646,982 of record NZ_CP071955.1, read on the forward strand.
GTCGAAATCGTGCCGCTGGTCGTTGAGCAGCGTGGCTGCACGCGCGGCCTCGGGCACGCCGTTAGCGGCCGGGCCGAGGTGGTCCGGGTCGGCCTGCAACAGGGTGTCGTCGTCTTCCGGATCTTCAGCGGCCGGGGCCTCGGCATCGGCGCGCGCCTTCAGCAGGCGCTTGTAGGTGGCCAGCTGATTGGCGACCAGGCAGCCACGCTGCTTGATGCAGGCGTCGATGACGTCCTCCATGTCCTCCAGCGCGGCATCACCTTCTGCGGTGCCTTTGGGGTCGGAGTTGTTCACCAGCACCAGCGCATCGCGATAGCGCTTTTCGGCGGCAGCCATGCGTGTATCGAGCACGGCCGCCTTCTCCGTGTCGCGTTTGGAGATGGCGTGGGCAGCGGGGACGACAGACATCAGCGCCACCACGACCAGAACCGGCCATGGGCGCGAATCAAAATGAGCGAGCGGCATCGTAGGCAGTACAGCGGAAAGGCTGGCAGAGTAGCCGCCGGGGCGACACCTGGGCAAGGCGGCCGGGCTGGCAGGGTCGGTGGGCCGCTGGCCTGATCGATGCGATCGATGCTGGGAAGACCTGCGCGATTGACTGTTGGGGGTGGTTGGGTATCTGACTGCATGTCCGCGCTTGGTTGCCGGCTGTTTCGATCGAAAATGGGGTGGGCACTCTCCGCCTGGTTTTCCCGCCAGTATTGCCCGCTAGAATCCGGACTTTCCCAACGGATCTGCGCAATGGCCTCGTTCCTCCTCGGCAAAGGCATCACCGACGATATTGCGGTCCTGCTTGAAGCACGCTTCGGCAATCGCCATGGCCTGGTGGCCGGCGCCACCGGAACCGGCAAGACCGTTACCTTGATGACCCTGGCCGAAGGCTTCTCGCGCCTGGGGGTGCCGGTGTTCCTGGCCGACGTGAAAGGCGACGTGGCTGGCTTGGCGGTTGCCGGCGACGGCGCAGCCGGCGTGCTGCAGCGCGCCACGGATGCGGGCATCGCCGACTACGCGCCAGCGGCCAGCCCGGTGGTGCTCTGGGACCTGTATGGACAGCTCGGGCATCCGGTGCGCACCACCGTCAGCGAGATGGGCCCCACCCTGCTCGCGCGCATTCTGGAACTCAACGACACCCAATCCGGCGTGCTGGACATCGTGTTCAAGCTGGCCGACGACCGCGGCCTGATATTGCTGGACCTGGACGACCTGCGCGCATTGCTCGCATTGGTCGTCGAAGAACGCAAAGAGTTGTCCACCAGTTATGGCCTGGTTTCCAGCCAATCGGTGGCGGCGATCCAGCGCGCCTTGCTACGTTTAACGCAGGACGGCGGCGAGCAGTTCTTCGGTGAACCGGCGCTGGAACTGGCCGAACTGATGCGCGTGGCGCCGGATGGCCGCGGCGTGATCGGCATCCTGGCAGCCAACCAACTGGTGCTCAAGCCAAAGTTGTATTCCACCTTCCTGTTGTGGCTATTGTCGGAACTGTTCGAGCGTTTGCCCGAAGTGGGCGACCTGGAACAACCAAAGCTGGTATTCGTGTTCGACGAAGCGCATCTGCTGTTCGACGATGCGCCAGCCGCGCTGGTGCAGCGCATCGAACAAGTCGTGCGATTGATTCGCTCCAAGGGTGTGGGAGTGTATTTCTGCTCGCAGTTTCCCGACGACATCCCCGACAACATCCTCGGCCAGTTGGGCAACCGCGTGCAGCACGCGCTGCGTGCGTACACACCGCGCGATCAGAAAGCGGTCAAGACGACGGCGCAGACTTTTGTCGCCAACCCCAAACTCGATGTAGCGACCGCGATCTCCAGCCTGGGCACCGGCGAGGCACTGGTGTCGCCGCTGCAAGGCAAGGGCGTGCCCGCTCCTGTGCAGCAGACTCTCATCGCACCACCGCGCTGCCGCATGGGCGCCATCAGCGCGAGCGAACGCGCACAGGTACGTGCAGCCAGTCTGGTCGGTACCCGCTACGACACCACGATCAACCGCGAATCGGCCGCAGAACTGCTCGCGCGGCGTGTCGAACAGCTCGCCGAACGCAGCGCTGCACCGCTGGCCCGCACGCGCGAAGATGACGACACGCAAGACAGCGGCTTCGGCAAGGCTGTCAAAGACGCTGTATTTGGCAGCAGCCGTCGTCAAGGCATGCTCGAAGCGATGGCAAAGCAGACGTCTCGTACGATCGGCAACAAGATTGGGCAGCAGATCGTGCGCGGTATTTTCGGCAGTATTTTTGGTGGGAAGCGCTGAGCACAACAACGAGGACGAACGGTATGGGCAAGATATGGATGCATCTTGGTGGGCTCGCACTCCTTAAATCTTAGCTGTGGCACCGTGCAGGAACCGCAACGCAACCCCGACTATGACTACACGCCAGGCTCCAACTATGGTCCGATCCAATGATCATTACGCCGTCGACACATTACCGTCGGCCATTACGTGGGAAAACTGCAAATTAAAGTCGTTTATCCGCACCGCTATCGCCGCTGTCGCCGAACACGCTGTATTGCTTGCCGTGCAGCAACGCATGCGTCACCGCGACATCGCCCACCTTGGCTGCGGTGCAGTGCACGTGGTGAACCAAGCTGTAGAACTCGTCCACACCAATGATCATCCACCGTCTCCGACATACGCTTGGCAACGCTATGCGTCTCCAGTAAGCGGACAACGTTGAGAATCGTGGTCGCGTCGGGAAACGTAGATGTGTAGCGTCGCGCATCTAGACAGGAGTCGTTCAGAGGCTCCCTAGCATTCAATCATCCGTACGCGCGAGGAATCTGCCATGGAACAACCCGTCCACCCGTTATCAGAACTGTTCGCCCAGCTTGGCCTGCCGTCAGACGAAACCAGCATTTGCAACTTCATCGCCGAGCATTCTCCATTACCGGGCGAAATGCGCCTGGAAGAAGCACCATTCTGGACGCCCGCCCAAGCGCAGCTATTGCGTGAAGAACGCCTCGAAGATGCCGACTGGATCGTGACCATCGATCAGCTCAATATCGCCTTACATACGACAGCCGAGAATACTGGCGTCTGATTGCGGCACTCGCAGAGCGAGACCGTTACGGTCGAGATCGCCTGTGACTGTCTGGCCTTTTCGTTTCGACCATAGAAACAAAATAAAGGAGCGGCCTATAGCCGCTGCTTTGTATGCCGGGTGAGGCAGCCGACGGCGGCTCGCCTGCCAGGCGGCACGCTCCGCGTCAGGTTACCTTCTTGGCGATCGTCATGCCCAGCACGAACAGCACGATAGCGATGATGATGCCAGCCCAGAACAGCAACTTGGCAATTCCCATCGCAGCGCCTGCCATGCCGCCGAACCCGAGCGCACCGGCAATCAGTCCGATGATGGCGAAAATAATGGCCAATTTAATCATATTATCGTCTCCCAATCCGGCACAGTGCCGTTGTTAAATCGTGTGATTGCGGCGCATCGCCGCAAAACATGCACTGCACGTTACCCATCCGGATGTGCCGCATTCGTGAATACGCCTAACCCACGCGACCACGCTTGCGCTGCGTTCGGACGGCCGCGATGACTGCACGACTGCCTAACAATGTCGCTGACAGATCATCGAACGTCGCTAGGCGTTCACCAAGGGAGCTAGGGTCTTTGCGTTCTGCTTGTGCCCGAAGCCGTGCGCATCCCATCGACATGGCAGCTCGCCATCGCGCATCCGCATCCGCTTCACGCGCATCACAAAGCAGCGACCAAACGACGTCTGCGCGCGTGTCGCAACTGGGAGTGGCTAACAAAGCTACTGCGCCGCCAGGCGGGCGCGGCCGCTGCTCGAAATCCTCATGTCGTACACTATGGTTCCTCCGCGCCGTCCGCACCCACCTGACGACTGCTAGCTACGTTTTGTTAGCCGCTCTAAATCGGAGGGATTGGCCAGCCAGGCTTTGCATCGGCGATCATGCGCACCTCGCAGCAATCGATCGACATGGACACTCTTCGCTATCTCGCCGGCTATCCACCCGCCGTCCTTGATCAGGTGCGCGAACTGATTGCCCAGGACAAGCTCGCAACGATGCCGGCGCGGCGCTATCCGGACCGACATGCGATCCGCACCGACCGCCACTTGTACGACTACGTCAAGGCGACGAAGGAGCGCTACATGCGCTCATCGCCCACCTTGCACAAGGCGATGTACGACAACCACCTACAGGTGGTGAAGCATGCATTGGGCACACATACCGCAGTCTCGCGCGTGCACGGCGGCCGACTGAAGGCCAGCCGCGAAATCCGTATCGCATCCGTGTTTCGCGATGCGCCAAACCGTTCCTGCGGATGATCATCGCTCACGAGTTAGCGCATTTGAAGGAGGCCGATCACAACAGAGCCTTCATACCAACTCTGCAATCACATGACACCCAACTACCACCAGCTGGAGTTCGATCTGCGCCTGTATCTGACGCACTTGGCGTTGTCCGCAAACAGCTGATCGCACAGGGCCTAGGCTAGGCTCAGGATGCGGCCATGCACTCGCGTTCTCTCACACAACTGGCCCCGCTGCCCAACGCCAACAACCCGCTGCAATGAGTGCACTGGCGCAGGCGGCAGCCAACTACCGCCCGCGCTACCTGCGTTGGCGATCCAGCACGGGCGCTTGAAGTACCCGGATCGGCAACGGCAATGCGTGGCCTTGCTGGAACGCCCTTCCAAAGCCGGTGACGCGCGCTCGGCCACGCTGTTGGCCGAGCGCCTGTTCTGCGGCGAAGGCGTGCCGCCGCTGCCCGAGGCCGCTGCCCAGCCACACTACTGCGGCAGCTGCAGTCGCTCGGCATCACCGCGCTGCCTGAGGTGCGCACGCACCGCCTGCGTCTATCTCAACGACGTCGGCGCCGGTGGCCAGACCGAGCCGGTGTCCGCGTCCAGCCGCGCGCCGGCTAGGGGTGCTTAGACAACCTGCATGCCGATGGTCGTCCCAACCCGCATTCGTAGCACGCCGGCCTGCCGGTCACGGCCGGCAGCAAATGGCCGGGAACGCTATGGTTTCGACAGCAGCGCCATCGGCATTGATGAACAAATTCATACACAACCCCCTGCCGACGTGGTTTAAAATGTTGCAGCGCGAGGTGATCGGACAGGGTCTGCAGACGTCGCGTTTTTTGTTTCCCATTGCGCGGGTCCAGACCCGGCCTCAGGGAAGGCACATCACGCAGCCCCGCGGAGCCTTCGATGCTTTTCGAAACCCTCGATACCACCGGCCACGAGCAGGTGATTTTCTGTCACAACCGCGACGCCGGCCTCAAGGCGATCATCGCCCTGCACAGCACCCGTCTCGGGCCAGCATTGGGCGGCGTGCGCATGCGCCCCTACCCCAGTAGCGAGGCCGCGCTCAACGATGCGCTGCGGCTCAGCCGCACCATGACCTACAAGAACGCGCTGGCCGGCTTGAACGTCGGCGGCGGCAAGGCAGTGATCATCGGCGACCCTAAGACCGACAAAACCGAGGTGCTATTCCGCGCATTCGGCCGGTTTGTCGACACCCTGGGCGGGCGCTACATCACCTCCGAGGACGTGGGTACAGACGTCAACGACATGGAACAGATCTACCTGGAGAGCGAGTACGTCACCGGCGTGCACCAGGTGCATCGCGGCTCCGGCGATCCGGCGCCGTTCACCGCCTATGGCGCGCTGCAGGCGCTGATGGCCTCGCTCAATCGCAAGCTCGGCCACGAAGAAGTCGGCAAGGCCAGCATCGCGATTCAGGGACTGGGCCATATCGGCATGGAACTGGTAAAACTGCTCAAGGAACGCGGCGGGAAACTGTATGTGGCCGATCTGGATCCGGCGCTGGTAGACCGCGCGGTGACCGAATACGGCGCCGAAGCGGTGCGTCCGGACGAAATTCACCAAGTGCAGGCCGATGTATTCGCACCATGCGCGCTGGAAGGCGCGATCAACGAAGAGACGTTGCCGCAACTCAAGGCCAAGATTATTTGCGGCACCGCCAATAATCAGCTCGCCAGCGCCGCCATCGGGCAGGAGCTGCACAAGCGCGGCATCCTGCACGCACCCGATTACGTGGTCAATGCCGGCGGCGTCATGAACGTGTCGCTGGAGATCGACGGCTATAACCGCGAGCGCGCGATGCGCTTGATCCGCAGCATCTATCACAATCTGGAAAAGGTGTTCGATCTCTCCGAGCAGCTGGGCGTGTCGCCGCAGCAGGCGGCCGATCAGATTGCCCAAGCGCGTATCGAGGCCATCAGCAAGCTCAAACTGCCGCTGGGCCGCACCGCACCGCGCTTTCTGCACAAGCTGCGCGGCGAGTAACCCAGCTGCCCCGGGCACGCTGTCTGGGAAGGTATTGAGGTCGCTGCTCAATACCAAGGTGCCGGTCCCACGCTTGGTCAGGCCGCCCGTACCACTGATGGCGTTGGCCCAGGTCTAGCCCAACGTAAGGCCGGAGGATTGGTGTTGATGCCGGTATCGATGACGCCGATGCGATAGCCGGCGCCGGTGAAACCCAACGCCTGTGGGGCACGTGCATTGGTCAGCGCCAGATGCGCGTCGGCTGCGGGTTCAGGCGTCGGTGCAACCACCGGCGGCGGAAGTAGCGGCGAGGTCGGCGGCGCAGTCGGTGTGGTCGGACGAATGCCGCCTCTGCCGCCTCCGCCGCCACACGCTGTCAACGCAACAGCCAGCGCCGAGGCCAGGACAGTCCTGGCGAGGTCTATCTTCATTCATGTGAGTTATTTTCTCCGAGGCCATTCCATGGATAGGGCCCAATCCCTGGGCCCAACGTCGTCTTTTATATTGCATCGATCCACATCTGTCCCGGCACTTCAGCTTGCTGGCGCGAATTGGCCATGAGGCAGATAATCGTTTCACTTTAAACGGTATCTACTCATGTCCGACATCGTCATCGTTGCTGCCAAACGTACTGCCATCGGCGCGTTCCTCGGCCAATTCAACGGTGTGCCGGCGCCGACGCTCGCCGCCGCCGCAATCGAGGGCGCGCTGGCGCAATCGGGGATTGCACCGGCCGACGTTTCCGAAGTCATCGTCGGCTGTGTGCTGCCGGCCAATCTCGGTCAGGCACCTGCGCGCCAGGCCGCGATCGCGGCAGGCATCCCCACCTCGACCGGCGCCACCACCATCAACAAGGTGTGCGGCTCGGGCATGAAGGCGATCATGTTTGGACACGACCTGATCAAGGCCGGCTCGGCCAGCATCGTGGTTGCCGGTGGCATGGAATCGATGAGCAATGCACCGCATCTGCTGCCCAACTCGCGCACCGGCAACCGTTACGGCAATTTCCAGGCCGTCGACCACATGGCATGGGACGGCCTGACCAATCCCTACGACGGCCAGTCAATGGGCTTATTCGGCGAAGCCACCGCCGAAAAATTCGGTTTCAGCCGCGCCGATCAGGATGCGTTTGCGATCGCATCGGTGGAACGCGCGCAGGCCGCGCAACGCGCTGGCGCCTTTGCCGACGAAATCGTTCCGGTCACGGTAGCCACGCGCAAGGGCAAGGTCATCGTCGATCGCGATGAGCAGCCCGGCAAATCCGACGTGGCCAAGATCCCGGCCTTGAAACCGGCCTTCAAGAAGGACGGCAGCGTCACCGCGGCCAGTTCGTCGAGCATCTCCGATGGCGCGGCGATCACCGTGCTGATGAGCGCAGACGACGCGCAACGCCGCGGCGTGACACCGTTGGCGCGCATCGTCGGGCATGTCACCCACTCGCAGGCCCCCGAGTGGTTCACCACCGCGCCGGTCGCCGCGATCCAATCGCTGGTCGGCAAGATCGGCTGGCAACTGGACGAGGTGAATCTGTTCGAAATCAACGAAGCGTTCGCCGTGGTGGCGATGCTACCGATCAAGGAACTAGGCATCGCGCACGACAAGGTCAACGTGAATGGCGGTGCCTGCGCATTGGGTCATCCGATCGGCGCATCGGGTGCGCGCTTGGTGGTGACATTGGTGAACGCGTTGCGCATGCGCGGTGGCAAACGCGGAATCGCGACGCTATGCATCGGTGGCGGCGAAGCGACTGCTATCGCTATCGAGTTGATTTAGTTGCTTTTAACGTCGCTTTTTCAAAGCTGAATGCGCGTGAGCTTGACACTGATCTTTGGACCGTCATCATGTCGGGGGGGCGCACTAGCGCGTTGCCTAATCTAACGACGAGGATTGAAACAATGACCATCAACAAGCTGCTGATCGCAATGGCGCTGGGCCTGGCCCTGACCGCTTGCTCGAAGCCCGAACAGGCGCAGGACTCTGCTGCTTCGGCTAACGAAGCTGCCGCCGACGCTCAAAAGGCTGCTGACCAGGCTGCTGCCTCGGGCTCGCAGTCGGCTGAAGCCGCTCAGTCTGCTGCCAACACTGCAGCTGCTTCGGCCGACACCGCTGCTAGCGCTGCCCAGGCTGCTTCCGGCGCCTCGACCGACGCTGCTGCCGAGCAGGCTGCCAACGATGCCAAGACGGCTGAAAACACCGCCGAAGCCGCTAAGGAAACCGCCAAAGAAGCCAAGAAGTAATCACTTCTTAGCTCTAAGTGGATCCGGAGAAAGCCGCTGCTTCCAGCGGCTTTTTCTTTGACTGCAATTTGGCCGCCTAACGCAGCGTTCGCCAGTCTGCAGCCTTGCCATGTCGAAGATGCCGCCTCTTCGCGCATTGGCTCAATGGCCGGCCGCGCATTGACGCAGGCTGCATCGGTCCCTGCATAAGCTCGGCTTTCCAACACCGGAACAGGAACAGGACCACCCATGAAGACGATCCGCATGCTCTCGTTGAGCGCCATCGCCACCCTTACGCTCGCCGCCTGCCAGGGCCCTGACGCCGAACAGGCACGCCGCGATGCCGCATCCGCTGCAAAGCACGCTGCCGCCGCCGCCGAGCAGGCTGCCGACCGCGCCGCTGTGCAGGCCAAGGCCGCTGCTGCCGATGCACGCGTGGCCGCACGCGAATTGGCTGAAGACGCCAGCCGCGCCACCGCCAATGCCGCAAACGCCACCGCCGACAAGACGCGGGAAATGGCCAACAAGGCCGAGCAGCACGCCGACAAGCACGACGCCGAGCATCCGCAGCACTAATCGACCCATCCCTGCCAGGCCGCACATCGCAACGCGCCGGCCGATTGCCAGCGTTGCGATGTGCCAACAGTGAGTGACCTCGTATCATTGGGGCCCGCAGGCTAGCAGTCGCGCATGCGGTCTTCCTGCGCCATCGCTCCCAGGCCGAACGGCTCGACGATCGCGTTGGACTGAGCAAGCACGGCTTGGATGTCGGATTGCGCAGGCTGTCACACAAAAGATTGATTGACGCGGCGATAGTCGGTGTCGACCCCCGAGCGAGGCAGTCCGATGTCGATGTGGCGCGATCAAGGTTCCAACAAGAAAGACAGCGTTTCCGCAGCACCCGAAGTTCCCGCCGCCGATGGGCGGCTGTTTACCGCCGAGGCCAACCCTGTTGCACCCGTGCAGGCCCCTGCTCCACCCAGTATTGCGCCGACGGCTGCGGCGGCGCAGCGTCAAAGCGAAGCGAAAGAATCGCTGATCGCCGCCGACATCAGCATAGAAGGCAAGATCGAAGGCGCCGGTCATGTGCGCCTGGCCGGTCGCTTCAAGGGCGATGTCAACGTCAAGGGCGATCTCACCATCGAGCGCGGCGCCAAGCTCAATGGCGGCGTGCGCGCCAACAAGGTGATCATCGCCGGCGAAATGGAGGGCAATATCGAATCGGCGGCGCAGGTGGAACTGCAGACCTCCGGTGTACTGGTTGGCGACGTCAAGGCCGGCAGCCTGACCGTGGCCTCCGGCGCGCGCATGCGCGGCCAGGCCGACTTCGGCTGGGGCGATGAGACTAGCAAGCCGGTCAGCGCCAGCAAGGCGATTGTCAGCGGAGACAGCGACGCCACATGAGTGCGCCCCGCCCGGGCACGCCCGGTGCCACGCGCAGTTGTCCGCATTGCAAGGCGACGATTCTGGAAAGCGCCAGCGTCTGCCCTGCATGCAAGCACCATCTGCGCTTTGATTCGGCGGCTGTGCAACACGCACAGCCGGCGCCGATCGTGCCGCTCAAGGTCGACGGCACCATCCGCCATCCTGCCGATGGCGATCCATGGGAATACAGCGTGGTGGTGGTGGTGCGTAACGGAAAAGGCGAAGAGATTCGCCGCCAGATCGTCGATGTCGGCGCGATGATGGGCGGCGAAGAGCGTAGTTTCACCTTGGCGGTGGAGGCGACCGCGGTGCGTACGCCAGGGCGGCGCACGCGGCATTAGGGTGTCGAGCTGATGGCGGTCGTTGTGATGCGTGGGCCGGATCGGAATTCGGGATCGGGATCCGCGCGGATTATGCTGGTCCCCCGCCAGTAGTCGATGTTCCCTCGCCGAGTCTTAAGAATGGCTAACAAAACGTAGCGAGCAATCGCCAGGGTGGGTGCGCAAGACGCGGAGGAACCCGAGTGCGAGGGGTACATACCGATTCCGAGCACCGGTCGCGCCCGTCTGGCGGTGAGCGCATCTGGCGGTGAGCGCAATCGTTTTGTTAGCCGATCTTAGTGGCCGCTCTCGATGAGGGGCCAGGCAAGGCCCTAACGTCCGCGCTGGATTGAAGACGCAAGTCGCACCACGCGCGGCGCTCGATCGATTTGCTCACAATGCTGCCTGCTCACGCATTCGCCCGACAAACAAGGCGCTCGTCCGCGCAGCCGCATCGATGCATGCATTCCCATTCTCAGGCTCTGCACATCGGCTTGGCCAGAGTTGCGACATGCGCAATGGCAACGACGACGACACTAAAACACGCGGCGATCTGGTCGTGCTTGGGCCAGAGGGTCTGTATTGCCCGCAGGGCGACTTCCATATCGATCCCTGGCGGCCGGTGCCGCGCGCGGTCATCACCCATGGGCACGGCGACCACGCGCGTAGCGGCATGGGCCAATACCATTGCACGCGCGAAAGTCTGCCGATCCTGCAGTGGCGCCTGGGCGAGCAGGTCTATCACACGCATGCCGATGGCGAAGCGTTTGACCTGGGGCGTGCCCGCGTGTCGCTGCATCCGGCCGGCCATGTGCTCGGCTCGGCACAGGTGCGCATCGAAGTGGATGGCGAGGTCTGGGTCGCTTCCGGCGACTACAAGCGCCAGCCCGATCCCACCTGCAAGCCATTCGAAGTGGTGCCATGCGACACCTTCATCACCGAGGCGACTTTCGGATTGCCGGTGTATCGCTGGCCGGACACCTCCGATGTGGCCGCCGATATCGTCGCCTGGCGACGCGAATGCGCCGAGCGCGGCGAAGCGGCCATTCTGTATTGCTATGCATTAGGCAAGGCGCAACGCGTATTAGCGGAACTGCGCGCCTGGGACACACAACCTGCATTGCTGCATGGCGCGATCGCGGTGGGCGTTGAGGTGTATCGCAAGGCCGGCATCGCATTGCTGGAAACTCAACCGGTCAGCGAACATGCGCGCGGTGCAGACTATGCCGGGCAATTGGTGCTGGCACCGCCATCGGCGGCCGGCAGTGCCTGGACTCGTCGCTTTCGGCATGCCCAACAAGGCTTTGCCTCGGGTTGGATGCGCATTCGCGGCAATCGCCGTCGGCGCAATTACGACCGCGGATTTGTGGTGTCCGATCATGCCGATTGGCCGGATCTGCTGCGCACCATCGAAGAAACTGGCGCGCGGCGGGTGATCGCCACCCATGGCAATACCGATGCCTTGATCCAGCATTTACTCGAACGCGGCGTCGCAGCGGAAGCCTTCCGCACCGATTTCGGAGCCGAGGAATGAACCCCTTGCCCCCACGCCTTCATGTTCGCGCGTGCCCACGCATCCGCTTGAGTGGCGCGCTTGCGTTTGGCCTGCACGCACTGGCGTTTCACCTGCATCGCAGCGCACCCGCAGCCACCGTCGGCCCGCAACGCCGCCCGCATACGCTCCGTGCGTTTACGCCACGCGCATTGGAACTGCGCGCTGCAGACACCCGCGCAGATGTGCAGGTGTTGGCATGAAGCGGTTTGCCGCGTTGTATCGCACCCTGGACCGCAGCACCGGCACGCTCGACAAGCGTGCGGCGCTGGTGCGTTATTTCAACAGTGCGCCGCCGCTCGATGCGGCGTGGGCGCTGTATCTACTGGCAGGCGGCAAGGTGGCCAGCACGCGCATGCGGATCGCCACCAGCGGCGAATTGCGCGCGTGGATCGCCGAGACCGCCGGCATTGCCGATTGGTTGGTCGCCGACAGCTACGACCATGTCGGCGATCTCGCTGAAACGCTGGCCTTGTTGCTGGACGATCCGGCAACCGAAGCGGCCGATCTGCCATTGGCCGAATGGATCGAACAGCGGTTGCTGCCGATCGCAAATCAAGACGTCGACCTGCGCAAAGCCTGCATCGTGCAGGCGTGGCGTAGCCTGGCCTTCGACGAGCGCCTGGTGTTCAACAAGCTGCTGACCGGCGCCCTGCGGGTCGGTGTGTCCCAGCGACTGGTGCAGCAGGCATTGGCGGAGATGTCCGGGATCGAGATTGCGCGCATCGCACAGCGCATGCTGGGTAACTGGCGGCCGCATCCGACCTATCTTGCCGATCTGTTGAGCACCGAAGAACTGCCCGGCGATCTTCAGCAGCCCTACCCGTTTTTTCTCGCATCGCCATTGGAAGCCGACGTCGAAACGTTGGGCGCGATCGATGACTGGTTGATGGAATGGAAGTGGGACGGCATCCGCCTGCAGCTGATTCGACGCGCTGGTGAAGCGGCGTTGTGGTCGCGTGGCGAAGAGCGTCTGGATGGTCGCTTCCCCGAGATCGAACACGCCGCGCTGCAGTTGCCTGACGGCACCGTGATCGACGGCGAGCTGCTGGCCTGGCAACCGGAGCAACCATTGCCGATGCCGTTCAGCGCGCTGCAGACGCGCATCCAACGGCTCAAGCCCGGGCCCAAGACCTTGGCGGCAGCGCCGGTGCGCGTGGTTGCCTACGACCTGCTCGAACGCGATGGCGAGGATCTGCGCAAGCGTCCATTGCAGCAGCGTCGCGCATTGCTGGAAGAAGTGCTCAGCACACTCGGCAATCCGCGCATCGTTGCTTCGCCGCTGGTGCAGGTCAGCGATTGGCAGGCGGCGGCGCAGGTGCGGCTGGATGCACGCGAACGCGGTGTGGAAGGGCTGATGCTCAAGCGCGCCAACTCGGTCTATCACTCCGGTCGCCGACGCGGCGATTGGTGGAAATGGAAGATCGGTCCGCTCACCATTGATGCGGTGCTTTTGTACGCGCAAGCCGGCCATGGCCGACGCAGCACGCTGTATACCGACTACACCTTCGGGCTATGGCATGAGGGACAATTGGTACCGGTCGCTAAGGCGTATTCGGGTCTGGACGACAAGGAAATCCTGCAGCTGGATCGCTGGATCCGCGCCAACACCACCGAGCGATTCGGACCGGTGCGCGCCGTCACCGCGCAGCATGTGTTCGAGCTGGGATTTGAAGCGGTCAACCGCAGCGCGCGGCACAAGTCCGGCATTGCGGTGCGCTTCCCGCGCATCCTGCGCTGGCGTCACGACAAGCCAATGGCCGAAGCCGATCACCTGAGCAGCCTGCAGGCACTGGCACGGTGAGCGCCGCGCAGCAGACACGCGACACGCCATTACAGCAATGGCGTGCCTGGTTCGCACAGCGCGGCTGGGCGCCGCTGCCGTTTCAACGCGAGGTGTGGAAGCGCTATCTCGATGGCGAATCCGGCTTGCTGCACACACCGACCGGCAGCGGCAAGACGCTGGCGGCTTTCGGTGGACCGCTGCTGGACGCCTTGGCCGCACGCGGACGCAAGCCACCGATCAAACCCGCCACGACCGCGCGCCGCCAGCAACAACGCACGCTGCAGGTGCTGTGGATCACGCCCTTGCGCGCACTCGCCGCCGATACCGCGCGCGCCCTGCGCGAGCCGGTGGAGGCGCTGGGACTGGATTGGCAAGTGGGTTTGCGCACCGGCGATGCGAGTGCGCGCGACAAGCGCCTGGCGCGCAGCGGCAAGCTCGATGTACTGGTCACCACGCCCGAATCGTTGGCCTTGCTGTTGTCGTATCCGGATACCGCGCCGCAATTGTCGGCGCTGCGCTGTGTGATCGTCGACGAATGGCATGAGCTGCTCGGCAACAAGCGCGGCGTGTTGCTGCAACTGTGTCTGGCGCGCTTGCGCGGATGGGCACAGGACCTGCGCATCTGGGGCTTGTCGGCAACGCTGGGCAACTTGGCCCAAGCGCGCGATGTGCTGTTGCCGCATCGCCCGGATGCAGCGTTGGTGTCGGGCGTCAAACCACGCGCGATGACGCTGGAAACGTTGCTGCCGGAGAGCGGTGAACGTTTTCCGTGGGCAGGCCATCTCGGCCTGGCGCAGTTGGCGCGCGTGCTGCAGAAAATCATGCAGCAGCGCACCAGCTTGGTATTTACCAACACGCGCGCGCAGGCCGAGTTATGGCATCAGGCCTTGAGCGCGGTGTGGCCGGACGATCTGGCCACGCTCGCGTTGCATCATGGCTCGCTGGACCCCTCCTTACGCGCAGCGGCCGAACAAGGCTTGCGCGACGGCAGCCTGCGCTGCGTGGTGGCCACCTCCAGCCTGGACCTGGGCGTGGATTTCCCGGCCGTGGATCAAGTGCTGCAAGTCGGCAGCCCCAAGGGCATTGCGCGCTTGCTGCAGCGTGCCGGCCGCGCGCGCCATCGCCCGGGCGAATCCGGGCATGTGGTGTGCGTGCCTTCGCATGCGCTGGAACTGGTCGAATACGCCGCCGCGCGCCGCGCCATCGCGCATGGCCATATCGAAGCGCGGCCACCGCCGCGTCTATCGCTGGACGTGCTGGCGCAGCACTGCGTCACGCTCGCACTCGGTGGTGGTTTTAACGCAGATGCATTGTTTCAGGAAGTACGCAGCACCGATGCGTTCGCAGCGCTGGATAACGCCACATGGCACGCAGTGCTCGACTTCATTGTGCAAGGCGGCAGCGCGCTGGCGCATTACCCGGATTTTCACAAAGTGATCCGCGACGACGACGGTGTGTACCGCGTCGCCGACCGTCGCGTCGCGCTGCGGCATCGGTTGTCCATCGGCACCATTACCAGCGATGGCAGCGTGCGCGTGCAGTTCCTGCGTGGCGGGCGACTGGGTGCGGTGGAAGAACGGTTCGTCGGCCGTCTACGCCGCGGCGATCGCTTTCAATTTGCCGGCCGATTGCTGGAACTGGTGCGGCTCGAAGACATGACGGCCTATGTGCGCATTGCTAAAGACGGCAGCGGCGTGGTCCCGAAATGGATGGGCGGGCGCATGCCGTTGTCCTCGGCATTGGGGCGCGAGGTGGAGGCGGTATTCGCCGATCCCGGCGATGCGCCGGAAATGCAGGCGCTGGCACCGTTGCTGCAATTGCAGGCCACGCTGTCGTCGCTGCCGGGGCCGGATCATCTGCTTGTTGAGAGCATCAAGGCGCGCGATGGCCGGCATGTCTTCGTGTATCCATTCGCCGGCCGGCAAGTCAATGAAGGACTGGCCGCGCTGCTCGCGGCGCGCTGGGGCCGACTTCAGCGCAATACTTTCAGTTTTTCGGCCAACGACTACGGCTTCGTGCTGTCTCCCGCACAGAATGTCGAATTCGATGCACGCGTGTTACACACATTGTTATCGCCCGCCGGCTTGTTCGACGATCTGCGCGACAGCCTCAATCTGGGCGAGCTCGCACGCCGTCAGTTCCGCGAGATCGCACGCGTTGCCGGATTGTTGTCGCCATCGCTGCCCGGCCGTGCGCCGCGCAGCCTGCGCCAGCTGCAGGCATCCAGCGGATTGCTCTACGACGTATTGCAACGCTTCGATCCCGATCATCTGTTGCTGGCTCAAGCAGAGCGCGAAGTGTTCGAAGGGCAGCTCGAATTGGCGCGACTAGCGCATGCATTGGAAGATTGCGCGCACCGCGAGCTGCGCTTGTGCACACCACCCAGCCTCACCCCGTTGTCGTTTCCGTTATGGGCCGAGCGCGTGCGTGGCCAACTGAGTACCGAAGACTGGAAAGCACGTGTGTTACGTGCCGCAGAACAACTGGAGCGCAAACATGGGCGATAGCGTGCTGCTGCAGCTGGGCGGCGAAACAGTCGAATTGCTCGGCGAGCGAGCGTTGTATCGCCCGGCGCAGCGCGCATTGCTGATTGCCGATCTGCATCTGGGCAAGGCCGATGTCTTTCGCCGTGCGGGGATCGGGATGCCGGCTGGCGGTACCGCGCACGATCTGCAGCGGCTGGATGCACTGCTGGCACAACGCGAGGTGGATGCGCTATGGATTCTGGGCGATCTACTGCATGGACCTGCGCCGCGCGCGGCCTGGCATCGGCGTTGGAGCGCGTGGCGCGAGCATCACTGCGCGTTGCGCGTGATCGCCATCCGCGGCAATCACGACCGCGCCTTGGCCGGCGCCGATCTGCATATCGAAGCAGCTGGAGAACAGGTCGAAGATGGCCTGTTCGTGCTGCGCCACGACCCGTTCCCGCATCCCGCCCGTCATGTGTTGTGCGGGCATTTGCATCCGCTAGTCGCACTGCCCGGGCTATCGCGTCGCTGGCCTGCGTTCTGGCTGCGCGAGCGCGTCACCATCCTGCCGGCGTTTTCGCATTTCACAGCGGGCGTTGTGCCCACTCTTGTCGAAGGCGAGCGTCTGGTTGCCTGCGTAGAAGGCGATGCGATGGCGTTGCCGGTGCGGTAGTGGGCAGCCCTGGTATTGGCACCAACGCGCAAGGCATCGCGCATCGCCAGCGCATCCAGCAGAGCCAAGGTTCACGCGCTGCCCACAGCTGCCGTGCCCTGCGCCTGCGTGCGCAACGTGGAGGCAGAGCCGTCGGCAGCGATATCAGATCGATCGTACGGGCCATGCAATTGCCGGGCTGGTCTTGCACGCGCGCATCGTCATGATCGATCGCACTGATCCAGCTTCACTCGCTACGTATTGCATTGTTCGGAGGTTTCTCGGCTCTGTTTCGCTATTGCCTTCGCTATCGCCGATCCCGCATGGAGCGGTGCAAAAAAACCCCGCCGTGGCGGGGTTCTTCAACCGCACAATCGAGTCAAATCACTCAACCGGGGTGATGTTCGAAGCCTGGTCACCCTTGGGGCCCTTGGTCACGTCATAACTGACGCGTTGGCCTTCTTGCAGGCTGCGGAAGCCCTTGGAATTGATCGCGGAGAAGTGCGCGAAGACATCATTGGCGTCGACGTCCTCCGGTGAGATGAAACCAAATCCCTTGGCGTCGTTGAACCACTTGACGGTACCGTTCGGCATGGTGATGCGAGACCTTTGCAATAATTAGTGGGTGGTGTACGGCGATGCGTACGCGCCGAGTATGCAAAGCTTATTCTCCAATGACAATCACCCGCGTGCGAGTTCGCCGATCAGCTCCGGCAAGCCGGACGATGCGGCATCGACATTGGCCAATACCTCCGCCATGGTGATTTCCTGCGCGTCGCCGCAGCCGGCCGCCCAGTTGGCCACAATCGCCAAACACGCATATTCCAGCCCTTTTTCGCGGGCAAGCCCGGCCTCCGGCATGCCGGTCATGCCGACCAGATCGCAGCCGTCGCGACGCATGCGCACGATTTCTGCAATCGTTTCCAATCGCGGCCCTTGCGTCGCTCCGTAGCAACCACCGGCCACCATCGTGACGCCGGTCACTTTGGCAGCGGCAATGACCTTGCTGCGAAACATCGGCGAGTACGGATGACCAAAATCCACATGCTGCACCTCGCTGCCAGGCTCTTCGCAGAAGGTGGACACGCGTCCCCAGGTGTAATCGATCAGCTGATCCGGGCACGCCAATACGCGCGGACCGAACTGCTCGGTGATGCCGCCGACGGTGTTGAGCGCAAGCACGCGCGAGGCACCGATTTGCTGCAGCGCAGCGATGTTTGCGCGGTAATTGACCTTGTGCGGCGGCAGCGAATGACCCTCGCCATGACGCGCCAGAAACGCCACGCGATGGCCCAGCAAGATGCCCACACGAATCGGACCGGACGGCGCGCCGTGCGGCGTTTCGATCTCGTGCGTGCGCACATCGTCCAACTGCGCGAGCTTGTAGACACCAGTGCCGCCGATGACGGCCAATGCGATGGAATTGAGGGACACAATCGACCTCTGCAACAAAATCAACGACGGTACGCGCAACAAGGCACGTTCGACAGCCCGCACTGCTGCGGGCTGGTAAATAAGCGAGCTATTGCCTCATCGCGTAGATGGCGGGAATGCTACGCAGCTGCTCGTTGACGTCCATGCCGAAACCGAACACATAGCGGTCGGCCACTTCCACGCCGACATAATCGGCGGTGACGCCGGGCACGCAGCGGTCGTGGCGCTTGACGGTCAGCACCGCCACACGCACGTCGGTGGCACCCTGCTCCAGGCACCACTGGCGCACGCCCTGCAGCGTGTACCCCTCATCGAGAATGTCGTCGACCAGGACCACCCTGCGACCGAACAGCGCAGTGGCCGGGCGGTGCTTCCACACCAGCTCGCCACCGGTGGTTTGGCCGCGGTAACGGGTGGCGTGCAGGTAATCGAACTGCACGTCCTGGCCGCGTGCGCCCAGCTCCAGCGCCAACTGGCCGGAGAACGGCAGCGCGCCGTGCATGATGGTGAGATACACCGGCACTTCGCCGGCATAGTCGCGCGCGATCGCATCGGCGATGGTGGCGACGGCGGCATCGATGGCCGGCCGATCGACCAGCAGATCGGCTTGGGCCAGGACCTGGGAAATGGTGAGCGTGGACATCAGGCAGTTGTTCCGAAAGGTGCGGAAAGAGAGGTGGTGAATGAAGCGTCGGTGCCGGCGAGCAGGCCATCCCAGCCCAGCGCGCCGCGGCCGATCAGGCCGATCAATGCTGCTGTATCGAGGCTGCGGCCTGCCACGGCCTGCAACGATTCGTCGACCAGTTCCGGGTGGCAAACCAGCACCACGTCGCAGCCGGCATCCAGATGCGCGTGCACCCGGCCTGCCACGCCGCCAGCGCTGAAGGAGGCGGCCATGCCGATATCGTCGGAAAACACCACCCCGCGGAAGCCCATCTGCCCGCGCAGGATCTGCTCGATCCAGCGCTGCGAATAGCCGGCCGGTTCCTGTGCGACCTGCGGGTAGACCACGTGCGCCATCATCACCGCGTCGGCCCCGGCCTCGATGCCTGCCACGAACGGCAGCAGATCTTCGGCCTGCAAGACCTCCAGCGACCGCGGGTCGCTGGCATGATCGACGTGAGTGTCTTCCAGGACGGTGCCGTGGCCGGGGAAATGCTTGAGCGTGGCAGCCATACCGGCGCCGTGCAGCGCCTGCACATAGACGCGAGTGAAGGTGGCCACGATCTGCGGGTCGTCGCTGAAGGCGCGATCGCCGATGGCGCGGTTGCCGCGGCCCAGATCCACCACCGGTGCAAAGCTCAGATCCACGCCGCTGGCACGCACTTCGTTAGCCATCAGCTGTGCATGCGCGCGCGCGGCGGCAAGTGCACCCTCGGGGTCCTGTGCGTACTGCGCTCCGAAGCTCTGCAATGGCGCCAAGGCGCTAAAACCTTCGCGAAAGCGTTGCACCCGCCCGCCTTCCTGGTCGGCGCAAATCAGCACCGGCCGCGGGGCGGCCGTGCGGATGGACGCCGACAGCTCGGCCACCTGCGTGCGCGAGACGAAATTGCGCTTGAACAGCACCACTCCAGCGACCGCGTCGTGCTGCAGCCAGTCGCGTTCCTGTGCGCTGAGTTCGGTACCGGCAACGCCGATTAGAAGCATGTTGGGGGACTCCCGGGCAAGGCGCCGCGTTGGCGCAGCGCGGCATTGTCGCAGATGCGCGTTGCAGCGTCAGATCGTGCATTCAGGCAGGTGCGAGCCCGAGCGATCGCGCCATACAAACCACCTCAGAGCGCCTCCAGATTCGTCCGCCAATGCGCGGCCTGCGCCTGCACTTGGGCCAGCACGTCCGGCGCCATGTCGTCGAGCTGCCGGTAGGGCATCGCCAACCGCTGGTTGGGTTGCAGCAGAGTGCGCTGACGCGCGAGGAAATCCCAGTACAGCGCGTTGTACGGGCAGGCCTGTGCGCCGACCCGTGCCTTGCGCTGGTACTTGCAGCCGCCGCAGTAGTCGCTCATGCGATCGATATAGGCCGCGCCGCTGATATACGGCTTGCTACCGAGCAGGCCACCATCGGCGAACTGGCTCATACCGACCGTGTTGGGCAGCTCCACCCATTCGAACGCGTCGATATACACACCCAGATACCAATGATGCAGCGCCTGCGGATCCAGCCCCGCCAGCAGCGCGAAATTGCCGATCACCATCAGCCGCTGGATATGGTGGGCGTGCGCGTTGGCCAGCGAATTGCCGATCGCATCGGCCAGGCAACGCATGCCGATCTGCCCATCCCAAAACCAGCGCGGCAATGGTGCATGCTGATCGAGGTGATTCAGCTCCGCATAGCCGGGCATCTGCGACCAGTACACACCACGCACGTATTCGCGCCAACCCAGAATCTGCCGGATAAACCCTTCCACCGATGCCAACGGCGCATGTCCGTCACGCCACGCGGCTTCGGCACGGGCGATCACCTCGCGCGGATGCAACATCTTGACGTTGAGCGCGAACGACAGCAGCGAATGGAACAACCGCGGGCTGCGTGTGCTCATTGCGTCCTCGTAGCGACCAAAGTCCGGCAACGCATGAGTGATGAACGCATCCAGATGCTGCAATGCTTCGTCGCGATGCAGCGGCCATGGCAAGGCATCGGCGTTCGGCGACCCGAAACTGCGCACGCCCGCAGACTCGATACTGCGCCACAGCGCGCGGTGATCGTGTGCAGCACGCCATTCCTGCGGCGCGGGCGGATCTCCGGGCCACGGTGCACGATTGTCGCAATCGAAATTCCAGCGCCCACCTTCCGGCTCACCGAATGCGTCGAGCAAAATGCGATGCCGTCGCCGCATGCGCCGATAGAACACTTCCATGCGCCATTGGCTGCCGGGGCGCAAACACGCCGCTACCTCATCACGCTCGGTCAGAAAATGCGCGCTGTCGACCATGCGCGTGGCGAACGGCCGGCGTGCGCACCACTGCTGCAATGCTTCATCCAATCGCCACTCGTCCGGCGCCTGATAGTCCAGATGGCTGGCTTGGTAGTGCGCCATCAGCGCATCGAGGTTGGCGGGAATCGAGTGCCGATTGCTGGGGTTGTCGATCGTCACGTAACGCACGCGATGACCGGCGTCTCGCAAGTGCGCTGCGAACGCGCGCATCGCCGCAAAAATCGCCAGGATCTTCTGCGCATGATGCAGCACGTAGTCGGTTTCCTCGCGCACTTCCATCAACACATAAACCACGCCTGCGTCGTGCGCAGCGAACCAGCTATGCTGTGGATTGAGCTGATCGCCCAGGATCAGACGCAGCGTATGTGCAGCCATTTGTACAGTGCGCTCGGCCGCGGTGGCGTTGAACTCACTCATCTAGGCAGGACTCGATCATGCAGAGTGCTCGCCGCGAGCGGTGAAGGGATGCGTGCGCGAGTGTGGAGTTCAATCGACCTGTCACAACGATGAAAGCGACATTCGGGCGCAAACGTCAAAGACATGCACATCGCCCTGTGGCGACCCGGCACTCCACACGTAACGAGGCCTGACACAGATTCAGTCGCGACCGCTGTGCATGGCATGGCTGGCGCAGACGCGCTGCGCCAGCGCCATACCGCTCTGCCAGGCGCCTTCAACTTTGCCGCCAGCCAACCAGTCGCCGCACATACCGATACCAAGCGTTGCATCCCACACACAGCCGATCTGCAACGGCGGATCGGTGCTGGCAGCAGTCCAACGATACGCCCCGCACGACTGCGGCAATGGCAAACCCAGCGCTGCAAGACCTGGCAATACGCTGGCAATCACCGCTTCGGGCGTGGCATCGCGATGTGCCTGGCTCCACTGGGCAGTGGCATGCAATAACCACGTCTCGGCGCCCTGTCGTCCAGGCTTGCTGGAGTTGCGCGCCACCCAGCGCAACGGGCCGACGTTGACGAACAAGGCGTCGTAGCCTGGATCGATAGTCGCATCAAAATGCAGCACCACCGCCCAGGCCGGCTGCATGCGCGCGTCGCGGGCAATCGCAGAAAGTGCAGGTGCGAGGTCTGCCGACAATGCAGCGGCATACGGTGCCGGCACAGCCAACAGCACTGTATCGCACGCTCGCGTTGCATCCTCGCCAGCTACTTCCAACACCCATCCCTGCCCACTGCGCTGCAATGCGCGCACATCGGTGCGCGATCGAACATCCAGATCAGCTGCAAGCGCGCGCGCCGGTGCGGCCATATCGGGTACGCCGACGAAGCGTGTCAACGCACTCTGTGAGGGTCGTAACTCTGCGCCGTCCCAGCTCGCGACGCGCGCGGGCCACCTCGCAGCAACACCAGCTTCGATCCATTCGTTCACCAGCGCCACAAACGCCGGATCGCGCGCCGTGAAATACTGCGCGCCGTGATCGCATTGCCAACCGTCACCTGCGCAGCGACGCATGCGACCGCCGGGCGTATCGGCCTGATCGAACAGCGTCGCCGCAATGCCGGCAGTCTGCAGCCGCCGCGCGCAGGCAAGACCCGCCAATCCAGCGCCGACCACCACAACCGCGCGCGCGCGGATGGGCAGCGTCACCTTGTCACTCGCTTGCATAAGTCTGACATCGACGCTTCACCCTGCTTTTACGAATCCCGAATCCCGAAGACCCACTCCCGACTTCATTGCCACTGCGAGAACGGATACGAGGCCAGTGCAAGGTTGTAATAGCGCACATCGTCGGTGACTTCTGTGCCAACCCAGTCGGGCTTGGCAAATGTCTCGTCAGCGTTCCCAAGTTCGATCTCGGCCACGACCAGCCCGGCGTTGTCGCCCCGGAATTCATCCACTTCCCACACATGGCCCTGGTACGCGACCAGATGCCGGCGCTTGTCGATCAAACCGCCAACGCATAGCGCCAGCAACGCGCGCGCCTCCACGACCGGAATCGGATACTCGAACTCTTGCCGCGTATGCCCCACCTCGCGCGATTTGAGATTGAGAAACGCGCTCTCGCCCTGGATGCGCACCCGCACCGACGCATTCTGCGCACCGCTGCGCAGCGCCGCCTGATCGTTGATATAACCCTGAGCCATCGGGATCGCTGCATGCGCAGCGCGACGCCAATCGTCGCCGGTGACCAGGAATTTGCGTTCGATTTCGATGGGCATGGGATTATGGATTATGGATTATGGATTATGGATTCGGGATTTGGGCTTGGTCACAGCAGCGAACTGGCAGGCATCGGAGTGCGCTCTCGCCAATCCCCGATGCCCAGTCCCCATTCACCGCCTCTCAAACACCGCAATGCTCTCCACATGCGCGGTGTGCGGAAACATGTCCATCGCGCCAGCGGCCTTGAGTGTGAAGCCTTGCGCGTTAACCAGATAGCCGGCATCGCGCGCCAGCGAGCCCGGGTGACAGCTCACATAGACGATGCGCTCGAACTTTTTCAGCGGCAATTGTTGCAGGACTTCCAAAGCGCCCGAACGCGGCGGATCCAGCAACAGCTTGTCCAAGCCCTGCCGCATCCACGCAGCGTTGCGTTGATCCTGGGTCAGGTCGGCCGCGTAGAACTGTGCGTTGTCCAGGCCATTGCGCTGCGCATTTTCTTTCGCGCGTGCCACCAGCCCAGCATCGCCTTCCACTCCCACCACTTCGCGCACGCCGCGCGCCAGCGGAAGGGTGAAATTTCCCAAACCACAAAAAAGATCCAGCACGCGGTCGTCGGGCTTGGCATCGAGCAATGTCAGCGCGTGCGCGATCATCTTCTGGTTGAGCGAGGCGTTGACCTGGATGAAGTCCAGCGGCCGGAACGCCAGCTCCACATCCCATTGCGGCAAGCGGAACGATAGCGGCACATCATGCGGCCACAGCGGATGCACGCTGTCCACGCCACCGGGTTGCAGGAAGATCGCAAAGCCTTGCGCCTGCGCAAACTCGGTCAGCGCTTGCCGGTCGCGCTCGCTGAGCGGCTGCATGTGGCGAATGGTCAGCACCACCGCAGCGTCGCCGGCGATGAATTCGATCTGCGGAATATCGCGCTTGCCGTCCATGCCTTCGACCAGCGCGGCGAGCAGCGGAATCTTCTCGCCGATCTGCGGGATCACCGTGTAGCAGACCGACAGATCGGCCACAAAGCGCGGGTCGAGCTCGCGGAAGCCGACCAGGGTCTTGTCTTTCTTCTCTACCCGGCGCACCGAGAAGCGGCCTTTGCGTCGATAACCCCAGTTGTCGCCGACCAAGGCGGGCAACACCGCTTGCGGGGTGACGTGACCGATACGCTCAAGGTTGTCCATCAGCACGCGCTGCTTGGCCAGGATCTGCTGCGACTCCTCAAGATGCTGCAACACGCAGCCGGCGCAGACGCCGAAATGCGGGCAGCGCGGGGTCACCCGCTGCGGCGACGCCTCCAGCACCTCCACCGCCCTGGCCTCCTCGAAATGCCGGCTGCGCGCGGTAGGTTCGGCACGCACCAGCTCTCCGGGCAAGGCACCGCTGATGAAGGTGACCTTGCCGCCCTCGCCGCCGCGGCGCGCCACGCCGCGGCCGTCGTGGCTCAGGTCGGTGATCGCGGTCTGGAATGGAGTGCGGTCGAAACGGTTTCTAGTTCTGGCCACGTGGCGACAAGCTGCGAGCAAAAAGGGCGCATAGTGTCGCAGATGCGATCGACCAAGGCCGCCCCCCAGGCGGGGCGACGATTGTCGCGCCCCACAAACACAGGCAAACTCCGCATGCGCGCGGCTGATCGGCACGCGGCATCGCTGACAAGGAAGCAGCATGAACATAGCCACACGCCAGGAACCCCATCCACGACTCTTGCTCGTAGAAGACGACCCGATCAGCCTTGGCTTTCTGCAGGCTGTGCTGGAAGGCCTGCCGGCCCAGGTGGACTGCGCCGACTCACTTTCCGCGGCACTCGACCGCGCGCGCGAACGTCGGCACGATCTGTGGCTGATCGACGTCAATCTTCCCGATGGCACCGGCAGCGGTTTGCTGCGGGCACTGCGCCTGTTGCACCCGGACGTGCCTGCGCTGGCGCACACCGCCGACGGCAACATGGCGATGCAGCGCAGCCTGCAATCCGATGGTTTCCTGGAAATGCTGGTCAAACCACTGACCTGCGAACGTCTGCTGCAGGCAGTCCGTCGTGGTCTGGCACGCGGCCGCTACAGCGTGGCGCCGGTCGGTGAGCTCGACATCGCCGCTAGTGACTGGGACGAAACGGCCGCGCTTAGCGCACTCAACGGCCAGCGACACCATCTCAACGCGCTGCGCGAGTTATTCCTGGCGGAATTGCCGGGCACGCGCGATGCGGTGGATTCGGCCTTGCAGATGAGCGACGAGCAGGCACTAGGCAACCATCTGCATCGGCTGCAGGCAAGTTGCGGGTTCGTGGGCGCGGCGCGGCTGGCCGGTGCGGTGCGCTTGCTGCGCGGCGATCCGCAGTCGAAAACGGCGCGGACTCAGTTTCATGCGGCAGTGGCTGCGCTTTTGCACTGAGATGTTGCTAAGTCGATGTTCTTTGGGGTCGCCCCAGCGCTCAACGACGCGCTACCGATCTGGTCTGGATTCAAGCCTTCTTGAGCACCATCGTGTGCACGATAGAAACTCAGCCCCATCAGCGGCGGCGCGCCAGGTCCTCAAGCATTTCCCAGGATTTTAGGCCGCGTCCGCCCAGATGATGCAGCAGCACGCTGCGCATGCTGCGACGCAGGCCGGGCATGTCGTCGACCACTGGCATAACGTCCTGGCCCAAGGCCAGTAGCGCCGCGCCGGTGACGGTTTCGCGCCGATCCTGCGCCAGTCGCTCGCTCAATACGCGCATTGCGCCTTCTTGCGGATCGAGCCGATAGCGCGCCGCCGGTTCGATCGCTTGCCCGTCGCTGTCGTGTTGCAGATCGAAAGCGAGCCCGAGCCCTTCCAGCACATCGCGCTCGAACTGGCGCAGTCCCCAGGCCAACGGCAGATGGGAGCCCAGATGGGCGCGCGCTTGCGCATAGCAATCAAACAGCTCGGGTACCGAATCGTTGCGCGGAACCAGGCGCAGCAGCAACTCGCTGATATAGAAGCCGGCCAGCATGGTTTCGCCCGCCAACCGCGGCGCGGTGTCCAGCGCTTCGGCCTGGCGCAGCTGAGCAAGTTCGCCCCGCTGCACTGCGCTGAACTGGATCAGTTGCAGTGGCTGCAAAGCAGCGCGCAAGGCCTGCTTGCGCAGCCCACGCACACCGCGTGCCAGCAGCCCGACCCGCCCATGCTGCTCAGTCAGCACCTCCACCAGCAAGCTGGTCTCGCGCCAGGCACGCACATGCAGGACGAAACCGCGTTCGTGTTCGATCAGCATGGGATTTAGAGCGGCTAACAAAACGTAGCGAGCAGTCGTCAGGTGGGTGCGGACGGCGCGGAAGAACCGCAGTGTACGCGTGGTACATGCCGATTCCGAGCACCGGCCGCGCCCGCCTGGCGGTGAGCGCAGTCGTTTTGTTAGCCGCTCTAAGCCGGATTGGGGACCGGGGATTGAGGACCCGGTAAAGGCAAAGGCACGGCGAGCGATCAAACGAAGCAGCATGCGGCAAAAGCCTCTAAAGACAACTGCGGCGGTAACGACACAAGGTCCAACCAATCGAGCCATCGCGTGCACTACCACTGCCTGCCCATATTCAACGACCCATGCCGCGCTGTTCCCGGGTCACCGGCGTCCGGCTCTCGGCTTCATTCGTAACCGAACGCCTTCAACGCCGCCTCGTCGTCCGACCAGCCTTCACGCACGCGTACCCAGTTTTCCAGGAACACCTTGGCACCGAACAGCCGCTCCATCTGCAAACGCGCCTTGCCACCGATGTCCTTCAAGCGGGTGCCGCCCTTGCCGATCACGATCGCCTTCTGGCCTTCGCGCTCGACCCAGATCACCGCACCGATCCGCAGCAGCGCGCCGTCTTCGGCAAACCGTTCGATTTCAACGGTGGTGGCATACGGCAGTTCTTCGCCGAGCTGGCGCATCAACTGCTCACGCACCAGTTCGCCGGCCAGAAAACGCTGACTGCGATCGGTGATTTCGTCCTCACCGAACATCGCTTCGGCCTCGGGCACCAGCTTGAGCAGGTCGCCAACCAGCGCTTTCAGGCCCTTGCGCTTGAGCGCAGAGACCGGATGCACCGCGGCGAATGTGCGGCCTTCGCTGACCTGGGCCAGAAACGGCAACAGCACGGTTTTGTCCTTGAGTCGGTCGACTTTGTTGACCACCAGCACCACCGGCACCTTGGCATCGCTGAGAACCTTGAAGGCCAGCGTGTCTTCGTCGTCCCAACGGCCGGCCTCGATCACCTGCACCGCCGCGTCCACGCCCTCCAGCGAGCCGCGCGCGGCGCGATTCATCACCCGGTTCATCGCCCGCTTCTGCTCGCGATGCAATCCGGGCGTATCGACCAGCACCAGCTGCCCCTCAGGAAAGGTAGCAATGCCCAACAACCGATGGCGCGTGGTCTGCGGCCGGTTGGACACAATGCTGACCTTCGCGCCCACCAAGGCATTGGTCAGGGTGGATTTGCCGACGTTGGGCCGGCCAATCACCGCAACGCTACCGCTGCGGTGGGGGGAAGATATTTCGCTCACGTGTTTGAATCCAGTTGTGCGATGACAAGAGTCGCCGCCTGTTGCTCGGCGAGGCGACGCGAGGTGCCCTTGCCCTCGGCGCGGGCAACGGGCTGCTCAAGAATGCAGGCGACATGGAACTGCTTGGCATGTTCGTCGCCGCTCTCACTGATCAGAGCGTAATTGGGCAGCGGAAGTTGCCGCGCCTGCAGCCATTCCTGCAGCCGGGTTTTGGGATCTTTTTCTGCCTTGCCGACCGGCAGCGCGGCCAGCGAGGGCTCGAACCAGGGCAGCACTACCTCGCGGCAGCGCTCGAAGCCACAGTCCAGATAGATGGCCGCGACGATCGCCTCGACTGCATCGGCCAGAATCGAGTCGCGCCGATGTCCACCGGATTTCAGCTCGCCCGGGCCAAGCGTCAGCCGCTCGCCCAGATTGAGGGTACGGCCGATCACCGCCAACGCCCCCTCGCGGACGAGCTCGGCACGGGCGCGGGTCAATGCACCTTCGTCGGCCTTGGGCCAGCGCCGATACAGCGCCTCGGCGATCAACAGGTTGACGATGCCGTCGCCGAGAAATTCAAGTCGCTCGTTATGCGGCGTCCCGGCGCTGCGATGACGCAACGCCTGGGCGAGCAGAGCCGGATCGGCAAACGCATGCCCGATCGGATCGCCGCGCTGAAAGCTCCTATTCGCCACTACGCCCCGTCATGTCCTGGGACGTGTCGAATTTGCCAACGATATCCAGATTGCCGATCAATTCGCGGCGCACTTCGTAGTTGACCTTCATGCGCCAACCGCTTTCGATCCGCTCGAACTTGATGTTCTCACGCTTGACGCTTTCGGACGAATTAATATCGAGACGCTTGAAAAACATGTCCTGCAACTTGGACGGATCCATGTCGGCACTACCGGCTTCGTTGGCGAGGCCCTTCATCGACGTACTTACCGCGTAGTATTCCTGATACATCGGAAACAGCTTCATCCCGAGATACAGGCCAAACCCCACCACCGCCAGCACCACCACGAACGATGTCAACGTCATACCGCTTTGCTTGCGCTTCATTGTGTGTCCCCAAGCACGCCCCGCGTGCATCACTGAATTCTGGTTCCGATCCGTGACGGATCAAAACTCCCCTTACAGAACCACCCCTCGCAATTGAGCCAGATCAGGAACGCCTTGCCGCGCAGATTGGCCTCTGGCAGAAAGTGCGTCTGTGTCCAGAACCGGCTGTCTTCGCTGTTGTCCCGATTATCCCCCATCACGAAATAGCTGTCCGCCGGCACGGTCCAGTTGCCCTGCCCGGCAGGCATGTTGCGATCGACCCATTCAAGCACGGTGTGCGTGCGACCCGGCAGGTCCTCGACCAGCAACGTGGTACCGGTCATCTCGGCGCCCCTGGCCTTGCCGATGTACTCGCCCTTGACCGTGTAGCGCATCGGCTTGTCGTTGATGTATAGCGTATCGCCATGGAAACCGATCTTGTCGCCCGGCAAACCCACCACGCGCTTGATCCAGTTCTGATCGGGCGCATGCGGCGGCTTGAACACCACCACGTCGCCACGCTTCGGCTCGCCGGTCGGAAAGAACTTGGTGTTGGTGATCGGCAAACGGAAACCGTAAGCGAACTTGTTGACCAGGATGAAGTCGCCGATCAGCAGATTCGGCATCATCGAACTGGACGGAATCTTGTACGGCTCGGCCACGAAACTGCGCAGGATCAACACCACCGCCAGCACCGGAAAGAACGCACGCGAGTAGTCGATGATCGCCGGTTCGCTGTCCAGCAGACCGGCGCTTGCAGCGCGGCGTTTAGCCAGAAACAACGTGTCAAGCAGCCAGATCAAGCCGGTGCCCAGCGTCAAGACAACCAGAGCGATTTCAAACCATTTCATTGATGTTCCTTACGAACGGGATTCGGGATTGGAGATTGAGGATTCGCAAAAACGTCAGGGCCGGCGTGTCGTTGCCAATCCCAAATCACGACTCCCAAATCCCTGCTACTTATCCATCTGCAGAACAGCCAGGAAGGCTTCCTGCGGAATCTCCACGCGGCCGACCTGCTTCATGCGCTTCTTGCCTTCTTTCTGCTTTTCCAGCAGCTTTTTCTTGCGCGAAACATCGCCACCATAGCACTTGGCCAACACGTTCTTGCGCATTGCCTTGACCGTGGAGCGCGAGATGATCTGCGAGCCGACGGCGGCCTGGATCGCCACGTCGAACATCTGCCGCGGAATCAGCTCCTTCATTTTTTCGCATAGCTCGCGGCCACGTCGATCGGCATAACTGCGGTGCACGATGATGCTCAGTGCATCGACCTTATCGCCATTGATCAGCGTGTCCACGCGCACGAACGGGCCGGCATCGAAACGCAGAAAATGATAGTCCAGCGAGGCGTAACCGCGCGAGACCGACTTGAGCTTGTCGAAGAAATCAAGCACCACTTCGGCCATCGGCAACTCGTAGCTGATCTGCACCTGGCTACCCAGGTAGTTGATGCCGATCTGGCTGCCGCGTTTTTCTTCGCACAAAGTGATGATGTTGCCGACGTAATCGGGCGGGGTAAGGATATTGGCGCGAATGATCGGTTCGCGAATCTCCTCCACATTGTTCAGCGGCGGCAGTTTGGACGGGTTGTCCATCGGGATGATGCTGCCGTCGGTCTTGAGCACCTCGTAGACCACGGTCGGTGCGGTCGAGATCAGATTGAGGTTGTACTCGCGCTCCAGACGCTCCTGCACGATTTCCATGTGCAGCATGCCCAGAAAGCCGCAGCGGAAGCCGAAGCCCATCGCCTCGGAACTTTCCGGCTCGAAGCGCAGCGCCGCATCGTTCAAGCGCAGTTTGTCCAACGCTTCGCGCAGGTCTGGATAGTCCTCGGCATCGACCGGGAACAGACCGGCGAACACGCGCGGCTGCATTTCCTGGAAACCGGGCAGCGCATGCGGGGCAGGATCGGCGGCCAGGGTCAAGGTGTCGCCGACCGGTGCGCCATGCACGTCCTTGATCGAGGCATTGATCCAGCCCACTTCGCCGGCGCCAAGGGCAGCAAGCTCCTTGCGCTTGGGCGTGAAAACGCCGACCTTGTCGACCAGATGGGTGCGGCCGGTGGACATCACCAGGATCTTGCTCCCTGGCTTGATCTCGCCCTGCATCACGCGCACCAACGAGACCACCCCCAGGTAGTTGTCGAACCAGGAATCGATGATCAGCGCCTGCAGCTTGTCGGTGTCGCGCGGGGTGGGCGGCGGAATGCGCTGCACGATCGCCTCCAACACCAGATCGACGTTGAAGCCGGTCTTGGCGCTGACCGCAACCGCGTCTTCGGCGTCGATGCCAATCACCGCTTCGATCTCCGCCTTGGCGCGCTCGATGTCGGCGGTCGGCAGGTCGATCTTGTTGATCACCGGCACCACTTCCAGACCCTGCTCGACGGCGGTGTAGCAGTTGGCGACCGATTGCGCCTCCACGCCTTGCGCGGCATCCACCACCAATAGGGCGCCTTCGCAGGCGGCCAGCGAGCGGCTGACTTCATAAGAGAAGTCGACATGCCCGGGGGTATCGATGAAGTTGAGGTGGTAGACCTGCCCGTCCTTTGCCGTATACGGCAAGGACACCGACTGCGCCTTGATGGTGATGCCGCGTTCGCGCTCGATCGGGTTGGAATCGAGCACCTGGGCCTCCATCTCGCGCGCCTGCAGGCCACCGCACAGCTGGATGATCCGGTCGGCCAGGGTGGATTTGCCATGGTCGACGTGGGCAATGATGGAGAAGTTGCGGATATGCTTCATAGGGGGTGGGGTCTAACCACCATAATAATACTCACAGCCTTTAATCATCGCACCTCACGAAAATTATTGCAAATAAAAATTAACAAATGCTCTCGCCAGTCATACCTTCGCTCGCTCATTCACTAACTTCTTAGCCACATCGACCAAAGAAAGCTGGGAGCTTAAACCACGTTCCATGGCATCGGAAGCACCACGCGCTGACAGTAAAATATTTCACCTCAACTCCCCGTTCTTTAAAATACGCAGAACCACACCCTTAAAAAAATCTAATAAGTGAGAGCTACCGGTGGGCATGAATAAGATTTTGAAAGGAACACCTATCTTTGCAATGCTCGCCAAGACCTCTAAAATAGTGAAACTCCCTTGGCATTGCCAATCTTCCCGTAGATACCGAGAATAAAACCATCGATAGAATCGAAATATTTTTTATCCAGCTTAACCGCGCCTTCCGCGGCCTCAATTGAAACATCAAGCGCCCGTACATGATCGACAGCCTTGCCACACACGTCATTAACTTCAACTCGACTTGGAGGGGCACAATAAAAATCCTCTCATCTCCCCCATAATAAAGCAGCTCCTTATTAGCCCTGCCCCTCAGCTACAGCAATTCCACGCTTCTCCCTACATAAGCCTAATTCAAGGCGGCGATGGGGCTTCCTGGCTGAAAAACGTCGGGCCAGCCACCACGCGTCAGCAACGCCGACAGTGGACATGGTTGGAAATGCCAAGAAAAGTTGCCCCGTCTGCAGGCCCGTAGCGAAAACGCCGGCTGAGAGTCAGGGCTAATCAGGAAGCAGCTTTTCCTCAGTCACTTCAAGATTTTTTAAATCTTACAGTGCGACTCACCTTAGGCTTGGTTAGAACAAAATCATACCAAAGGTGGGTGCGGACGGCGCGTGAGGAACCGCAGTGTACGCGTGGTACATGCCGATGCCGAGCACCGACCGCGCCCGCCTGGCGGTGAGCGCAGTGGTTTTGTTAGCCGCTCTAAGCATCTACATCCAGTAAAACGACCGAGTTAACTTCTACGCTTTCATCAAGATCAAGAGCCATCATTACTCTCCTCTTACGCATGCCGAGTTAAACCGCCTTGCCATTTCGCCGAAACCACGAATAATGAACCCATGTCAACTTGGGCGTTTAGCAAGTTCGTCGATGTATTACTGGGTTCAGCAAACCGTATTAGCCAGCCTTAATCGCTACGTAGCTGTTTGCTTGTCCACTAGAGATTAGCAACATGATCACGTCGCCTTTCTTGTAACCGGCCAGTACACGATTCAACTCGGCCACGCTGCCAACCGAGATCCTACCCACCCGCAGGATTACCTGACCGGGAGAAAGCGGCGGCGAAGTATTGCGCGCCTGCGAACCTGTCACCGCAGCGATGCGCACGCCCTGTCCCGCTTCCAGGCCCAGGTGACTGCGCTCGGCGGCGGTCAGGTCGGCCACCTGCAAGCCGAGCAAGACCACGTTGACCGAAGCCTCCGGCTTGGCGTCCTCGGCAGCAGTGTGTGGCGCGTTGTCGACAGAATCGTCCCGCAAGGAAGCCAGGATCACGGCGACCTTACGGGGCTTGCCGTCACGCAGCACGTCCAGGGTCACCTTGGTGCCCGGCGGCAACAAGCCGATCATTGGCGGTAGATCGCTGTAGGCCTGGATATTCTTGCCATCGATGCTGCGAATCACATCGCCCACCTCAATGCCGGCCTTGGCTGCAGGACTGCCGGCGGGAATGTCGTTCACCAGCGCACCGCGCGTATCCGGCAGGCCCAGGCCCTGCGCCTTGAGTGCATCGATCGGGCCGACCGCCACGCCCAGCATGCCGCGACTCACGTGGCCGGTGGCCTTGATCTGCTCGGCAGCGCTGAAGGCCAGATCGATCGGGATCGCGAAGCTGATGCCCATATAGCCGCCCGAAGCGGAGAAGATCTGCGAATTGATGCCAACCACTTCACCACGCGTGTTGAGCAGCGGGCCGCCGGAGTTGCCCTGATTGATCGCCACGTCGGTCTGGATGAAGGGCACATAGCGCTGGTCCGCATACGGATTGCTGCGGCCGGTGGCGCTGACGATACCGGCGGTGACTGAGTGATCCAGGCCGAACGGCGAGCCTATCGCCACTACCCACTGGCCCGGCCTGAGCGTTTTGGAATCGCCGATGCGTACCGTCGGCAGACCCTTGGCCTCGATCTTCAGCAGCGCCACATCGAATTGCTCGTCGCTGCCAACCACCTTGGCCTTGAACTCGCGCCGGTCGGTCAGCTTGACGGTGACCTCGCTGGCGCCATCGACCACGTGGTGGTTAGTCAGCACGTAGCCGTCGGCGGAAATAATGAACCCCGAGCCCATCGACTTGCCGGCGATACCGCCGTCGTCATCGTCCTGGCCAGGGCCCTGCCCCTGACGCGGCCCGCCCGGCATTTGGAAGTCCGGACCGAAGAAACGGCGGAAGAACTCCGGCATCTGCTCATCGCCCGGCATGGCGCCGCCGTCCTGCCTTCCGCGCCGCTGACGCGCCACGGCGGCCTTGCGGGTAGTGGTGGTTTCGATGTTGACCACGCCCGAGCCGACCTGTTCGACCAAGTTGGTGAAATCCGGTAGCCCCGCCACCAGCTGCGGCGCTGGCGTGGCGCTGCGGTTGGCAGCGATCGGCGCGGTGTCCTTGGCGACCGGCGCAGGCCGCTGCGCGCAAGCGACCAACGGCAGGGACATGGCGATCAGGCCAAACATTTGGGTGCGGATGCGATGGTTCATCAGGTTGCCTCCGATGGCAGGCGACAAGGGCGAACCCTTTGATGACAAGGGTCCGGCACGATAACGAGAGGAAGGACGCCGAGCGGATGAGATCGGCGGCGGCGTCAATTCTGTGGCAACTGCACAGGCAGCGACCGATCTGGCGCCGGGCTGGTCACGATTTGTGGCGCGGGCTCGAACGGGTAGAACGCGGGGCCTTGGCCGCTTTGCCGGACACTGGCGTCGAGCGGCCTTTCGCCAGCCCCGGATAAAACCGCGCGCGGCCACGGGCGTGCCTGCAGCGTCGTATCGGAATGCGTGAACGGGTTGGAGGGCGCTGTGGGGGTTGCAGTCGCCGGTGCCGGCGTGGCGGTCGCCACCATGCGGGTCGGCGTCTGTTGCTGGCGCCAAGCCACGCTACGCGCCGCCTGCTGGTTGCGCGTAGCCGCGCCACGGCGGGTAGAAGCCAGCGCTGCAGCCGGCACTGCCGCGGCGAGCGCGACAATGTCATCAGGGGTCGCCGGGCCAGGCGCGACCGGAGCCTTCCGTGCCACTGGTGCGACCGGAACCTGCGAAGCCGCAGGCATCTGCGCTGTG
Organism: Xanthomonas fragariae; assembly: GCF_017603965.1. Lineage (NCBI taxonomy): Bacteria > Pseudomonadati > Pseudomonadota > Gammaproteobacteria > Lysobacterales > Lysobacteraceae > Xanthomonas > Xanthomonas fragariae. Next base: position 2,681,748 of record NZ_CP071955.1, read on the forward strand.
GTGGCATACACCGGCATATCCGAGGCAAGCAAGGCGGTCTGAGGAAGACGCTCGCGCGCGACGAATAAAGCAATTGCGGCAACCGACGCTGCAATCGCCGCACCACCACCCCAACGCCAACGCGCGACCGGGCGCCTCGTCCGGTACTCCTGTGGAGCGGACTCAGCAGCAATGGCGCTATGCACACGCGCTGCAAAATCCAATGGTGCTGGCGCACTGGCCACACCGCGCAACACATCGCCGCACAGCTGCCAGCGTTCGTGGCAACCGGCCAGTTCTTCATCGTGGGCGAGACGGCGCAACAAAAAACGCGACTCGTCGGTATTCAATTCGCCGTCCACCAACGCGGACAGCTGCTGACGATAGTGAAGCTCGAACTTGTCGGTGGTGGACATGACAGGGTTATGCCTCATACACGGTGTCGCTCACGGGTAGCGCTTTCGGTCTCCAATAGAGGCCGCAGCTCGTTGTCGATGGCCTCGCGCGCCCGGAAGATGCGCGAGCGCACCGTTCCGATCGGGCAATCCATCTTTCGCGCGATTTCGTCATAACTCAGCCCGTCCACCTCGCGCATGGTGATGGCCGACCGGAGTGCTTCCGGCAGGGCTTGGACCGCACGCATCACCGTTTGTTCCAGCTCCTGTCGCATCAATTCGCGCTCCGGTGTGTCGGTATCGCGCAATCGGATCGCACCATCGCACCGCTCGGCATCGCTGATCTCGATGTCGTCGGTGGGTGGCCGGCGGTTGTGCGCAGCCAGATGATTCTTGGCAGTGTTGACGGCAATGCGGTGCAGCCACGTATAGAACTGGGAGTCGCCGCGGAAACTGTTGATCGCGCGGTATGCGCGCACAAATGCGTCCTGGGCCACGTCCTGGCTTTCGCTCCAGTCGGCGATATAGCGCCCGATCAACGCGACGATTCGATGCTGGTATTTGCGAACCAGCACATCGAACGCTGCGCTTTCGCCGCGCTGCACACGCCGGACCAATTCCAGATCCAGCTCCTGAGGTGTATCGACTTCGGCCATGTCGGGCCGCACTCCTGTCAGCCCACCGAAGTCGGGCAATGAGACCGCTATTGAAAAGAAAAGTTCATACCGCTCCGTACGATCGTCGCGCATTCAGGGTAGCTGCACCGATGCGCCGCTGGCCACGCCCCGGATGAGGCGCATGCCGTCCTGTCGCCGGATATGGGTATTTGACGTGAAGGAAACAACCTCTGGATGATAACGATCTTTCCTTATATCGCCGGACGGCCAGACATATGCTTCCAGGTTTCGACGGGCTCCGATTCAGTCATTGGCAGGCCGACCTGCGCGAGGACGGCGTGGTGGTGCTCAGTCTTGATCGTCAGGGCGCACCGGTCAACGCACTTTCGCAGGAGGTGCTGCTCGAGTTGGACGCGCTGGTCGAGCGGCTGGCACTGGAGCCGCCCAAGGGCGTAGTGCTGCGCTCCGGCAAGGCCAACGGTTTCATTGCCGGCGCCGACCTGAAGGAATTCCAGGAGTTCGACCGCAAAAGCACGGTCAACGATGCGATCCAGCGCGGCCAGAGTGTCTTTCAGAAGCTGGCAGAACTGCCCTGCCCCACGGTCGCGGCGATCCATGGTTTCTGCATGGGCGGCGGCACCGAGATCGCGCTCGCCTGCCGTTATCGGGTGGCCTCCGACGACGGCAGCACGCGCATCGGCCTGCCGGAAACCAAGCTCGGCATCTTTCCCGGCTGGGGCGGCAGCGCCCGCTTGCCGCGTCTGATCGGTGCGCCGGCGGCGATGAATTTGATGCTGACCGGCCGCACCGTGTCGGCCAAGGCCGCGCGTGCGATGGGCTTGATCGACAAGATCACTGCGCCTGCCGTACTGGTCGATGCGGCAGCGGCATTGGCACTGGCCGGTACCAAGCGCCCGTTCAAACAGCGCGCCACCGCCTGGGCTACCAATACCTTACTCGCGCGCAAACTGCTGGCGTCGCAGATGCGCAAGCAGGTCGCACGCAAGGCGCACAAGGAGCATTACCCGGCGCCATATGCGCTGATCAACGTGTGGGAGCGCGCCGGTGGCAGCGGCATCCAGGCCCGGCTCGCTGCCGAACGCAAGGCGGTGGTCAAACTCGCCGGCACGCCGACCGCACGCAATCTGGTCCGTCTCTTCTTCCTCACCGAACGCTTGAAAGCGCTGGGTGGCAAGGACGCCGGCGGCGCGGCACTGGCGCCGATTCGCCATGTGCACGTGATCGGTGCCGGCGTGATGGGCGGCGACATCGCGGCCTGGGCCGCTTACAAGGGCTTTGAGGTCACCCTGCAGGATCGCGAGCAGCGCTTCATCGATACCGCGTTGACGCGCGGCGGCGAGTTGTTCGCCAAGCGGGTCAAGGACGACGCCAAGCGGCCGGCGGTCGCGGCGCGTCTGCGTGGCGACCTGGCCGGTGCAGGCGTGGCACAAGCCGATCTGTTGATCGAGGCGATCATCGAAAACCCACAGGCCAAGCGCGATCTGTATCAATCGGTAGAGCCGCAGCTCAAACCCGATGCGTTGCTGACCACCAACACCTCATCGATTCCGCTGACCGAGCTGCGTGGGCACATCCAACGTCCGGCGCAGTTTGCCGGCCTGCACTATTTCAATCCGGTGGCGATGATGCCGCTGGTGGAAATCGTGCAGCACGACCGTCTGGATCCGGCCAACGTCACGCGTCTTGCCGCGTTCTGCAAGGCATTGGACAAGTTCCCGGTGCCAGTCGCCGGCACGCCGGGTTTCTTGGTTAATCGCGTGCTGTTCCCATATCTGCTCGAAGCGGCCACCGCGTATGCCGAAGGCGTGCCGGGCCCGGTGCTGGACAAGACCGCGGTGCAGTTCGGCATGCCGATGGGGCCGATCGAATTGATCGACACGGTTGGCCTGGATGTCGCCGCAGGCGTGGGCGCAGAACTGGCGCCGTTCCTACGTCTGCCCATTCCCGCAGCACTGGCAACAGTGGAACCGGGCAAGCGCGGCAAAAAGGATGGCCAGGGCATGTACAAGTGGGAGAACGGCCGCGCGGTCAAACCCGACGTGGCCAGCGGCTATGCAGTGCCGGCCGATTTGGAAGATCGCCTGATCCTCCCACTGCTCAACGAAGCGGTGGCCTGCCTGCAAGATGGCGTAGTGGCCGATGCGGATCTGCTCGATGCCGGTGTCGTCTTCGGTACCGGCTTCGCCCCGTTTCGCGGCGGCCCGATCCAGCACATCCGCAGTGTCGGCGCCGACGCGCTGCTCGAACGCCTGCAAGCACTGCAGGCGCGTTACGGCGAGCGCTTCGCACCACGGCCAGGTTGGGATTTGTCGTTGTTGCGTGAGGCAGTGGTGTGATGTCGCTGCTGCTACTTTGAGCCAACAACAAGGCCCCCCGGCGGCCTTGTTGTTGGCGCACCACTGATCGGTCAATGATGGTGATGCGCGCCATGCGCATGCGCGTGTGCGTGGCGATTGCCGTCCGCAGCACCTTGCGCATCCTTTGGGGTGCCACAGGATTTGGTGCCGCAGTCGCCGCTTTCCACTTGCAAGGTAGCGTGGGTGATTTCGAAGCGGTCGTGTAGTAGCGCGCCGAGGGCTTCGCGCAGGCGGTCGCGGTCGATGGCTTCGCTCACCACCACGTGCGCAGTGAGCGCGGGTGTGCTGGAGGCCAGCGCCCAGACATGCAGGTCGTGTACGTCTTCGACGCCAGGATGGCTGATGAGTGTTTGACGCACCTGGGCCAAATCGACGCCCTTGGGGACGCCTTCAAGCAAGACATTGATCGCTTCGCGTAGCAGTAGCCAGGTGCGCGGCAGCACCCACAGGCCGATCAGCACGGCCAATACCGGATCGATCCATTGCCAGCCGGTCCAGCGGATCAGCAGCGCGCCGATGATCACCGCCACCGAGCCGAGCATGTCGCTCCAGACTTCCAGATAGGCGCCCTTGACGTTGAGGCTTTCGCCGCTGCCGGCGTGCAGCAGCTTCATCGCAACCAGATTGATCACCAGGCCGAAGCCAGCGATCAGCAGCATACCGCTGGACGAAATGTCCTGCGGCGCACGGAAGCGTTGCGCGGCTTCCCACAGAATGTAGGCACCGACTGCGAACAACAGCGCACCGTTGGCCAGTGCACCGAGGGCTTCGAGCCGTACATACCCATAGGTGCGGCGTGCATCGGCCGGGCGAGGACTCAACCGCACCGCAAGCAGTGCGATCATCAGGCCAACGGTGTCGGTGGCCATATGCGCCGCGTCGGACAGCAGCGCCAGGCTGTTGGTGACGAACGCACCGATGACTTCCACCAACAAGAATGTCGCCGTCAGCGCGAGCGCCCACCACAACGGTGTTTCGTGGCGGATGTCGCTGGGTGCGTGGTTGTGGTCGTGTCCCATGGATGTTGTAGCCTCGTGCAATGCGCGCACCTTAAGCGCACGCGATGGTGGAGACTATTACACCTGTGCGTGATGACATCACATCACGCGGACACGTGAAATCTGGGCATGGCGCGGCGCTAGTCACGCTCCTGCGTGATAACACCGCCAACGCAGCCGGCTATCGCATGCACCACGCCCGCGCGTGGCAAACAAGACATGGCGAGCAAACGTGCGCGTAGGCGAAAACGGCGCACTCAGAAACCGGGGCTGCGGGTAGTCCATGCCGTGCCGCGCGACGGCAGCGCCCGCCTGCTGGCAAGCGCAATGGTTCGATCACTACACCTTGGCCACTAACTTGATCACGCTGGAAAAATCCAGTGCGCCGTTACCAGCCTGGCTGTTCATCGCATAGAGATTGCGTGCCAGCTCACCGAGTGGAATCGACACGCCGGCCTGCACTGCTGACTCAGCGACCAAACCTAGATCCTTGAGCATCAGGTCGTTGCCGAAGCCGCCGCGATAGCCGCGCGATGCCGGTGCATTGGGCAGCACGCCCGGCCACGGGTTGCACACTTCGGTAGCCCAGCTACGCCCGGTACTGACTGCCATCATCTGGGACAGCACGGCCGGGTCCAACCCTTGCGCAACGCCGAGCGCAAGCGCCTCGCCGGTGGCGGCCATGATCACCCCCAATGCCATGTTGTTGCACAGTTTGGCGACCTGACCAGCACCGTTGTCGCCGACGTGGAAGATGTTCTTGCCCATCGCCTGCAATACCGGCCGGGCGCGCTCGAGCATTTCACCTTCGCCGCCGACGATAAAGGTCAGGCTGCCTGCCGCTGCGCCCGCAGTGCCGCCAGAAACCGGCGCATCGAGCATCGCCAGCCCGCGTGCCTGTGCGGCTTCGGCGACCTTGCGTGCGCAAACCGGTGCGATGGTGCTGCAGTCGATGACCAACGCCCCGTCGGGAATCTGCGCCAGGACGCCGGCCTCGCCCAGATACAGGCCTTCCACATGTCGGCTGGCAGGCAACATCGAAATGACGATCTCGGCGTCGGCCAAGGTGTCGGCTGCCGAGTTCGCGGCGTAGGCGCCGGCTGCCGTAGCGGCGTCCAGTGCAGCTGGCAACAGATCGAACACCCGCAGCTGATGCCCGGCCTTGATCAGGTTGGCGGCCATCGGCCCGCCCATATTGCCCAGGCCGATAAAAGCGATCTTGCTCATCTCAGCGTTCACCAAGATCAGGCGTACCAAGATCGGCAAGCGGATGCTGCGCGGCCGGCCACGGCGTAGCGAAGAAATGCGCAGCCCAGCGCGCATCCGCCTGGGCCAGCGACACTGGTTGCCACTGCGGTTGGCGGTCCTTGTCGATCAACAACGCGCGGATGCCTTCGGCAAAATCGCCATGCGCAGCGGCGTGCAGGGCAACCACGTATTCGGTGCGAAACGTGTCGGCCAGTGTCGAGGTGCCGGGATGGCGCTGCAGCTCCCAAGCCAGTCGCGCCGAGCCCGGTGCGCCGGCTGCCAAGGTCGCACGCGCCGCCTGCAGCCAGTTGTCCTCGCTTTGCACTGCCAGAATTGCAGCGACGACCCGATCCACCGTTTCACCGGCCACCAGTTGTTCGATCAGGGCGGCATGCACTTGCAGCGGACCCGGCTCCAACGGTTGCGCAATACCATGCAAAACAGCACTGAGCCGACTGCGATCGTCTTCGGCATTGCCGGTCCAGGTATGCGCGCTCAAGACATCCAGCACGGCGGCGTACTGCACATGCTCCAGACGCACATCTGCCAGCCCGGCATAGATGGCATCGCTGGCATCCAGCCACGCACCGGTAAGCGCCAGGAACAGCCCTGCACCCTGCCGAACACGGCGCAGTAACCAGCTGCCGCCAACATCAGGAAACAGGCCGACGCTGATCTCGGGCATGGCCAGACGCGAGCGCTCGGTGACCACGCGATGGCTGGCACCAGACATCAAGCCGATGCCACCGCCCATGACGATGCCATGGCCCCAGCAAAGCAGTGGCTTCGGGTAAGTGTGGATGCGATGGTCGAGCCGATATTCTTCTTCGAAAAACGCTGCTACGTGCGCATTGTCGGCTGGTTGCATGCGGCGCCGCTGCACATCGGGCACCGCATCGCGATGCGCACGCATGCTCTGGTACAACCCATGCAGATCGCCGCCAGCGCAGAACGCTTTTTCGCCTGCGCCGCGCAACACCACACAGGCAATCCGCGCCTCGTCGGCCCAGGCGCGCAGCTGCGCATCCAGCAGACGCGTCATCTGCAACGACAAGCTGTTGAGCGTCCTAGGTGCGTTCAACGTGGCAATGCCGATGCGATGTCCATCAACGCAGTTGCGCTGCTCGAACAGGACCGGCGCTGCTTCGGTTGCGCTCACGCCCACCATCAGCGATCGCTCCACTGTGGCGTGCGTTTTTCCAGAAACGCTGCCACACCCTCGGCTTGATCGGCCTGCTCGAACAGATCGACGAAGGCTTCGCGCTCTGCAATCAGCGCAGCGGCGTGCGTGGCGTGGCGGGTGGACTGCACCAGACGCTTGCATGCAGCCACACTCACCGGACTTTGCGTGCCGGCACGCTGCGCCCAGGCAATGGCATGCGCACGCGCCTCCCCCGTGCCAACGACTTCTTCCACCAGCCCGATGCGTTGCGCGGTTGCCGCATCGATGCGCTCACCGAGCAGGATCATGCGCTTGGCCCAGCCTTCGCCGACCAGGCGCGGCAGATTCTGGGTACCACCGGCGCACGGCAACAGGCCGACGCTGGCTTCTGGCAAGGCCATTTGCGCGTGCTGCTCGGCAATACGCAGATCGCAGGCCAAGGCGCATTCCAGCCCGCCGCCCATCGCATAGCCGTTGATCGCCGCAATCGAGACGCCACGGAACGCGCTCAACGCCTCGAACGCTTGGCCAAACCGCCGCGCCGCTTCGCGCGCGTTGGCCTTGTCGCCATCGGCAAACTGCTTGAGGTCGGCCCCGGCGCTGAAAAATTTTTCGCCTGCGCCGGTGATGACCAGTGCGTAGATGCGGCGGTCGGCATCCAGTGCTTGCACCAGATCGCGCAGCGCTGCAAGGCTGTGCACGGTCCAGGTGTTGGCCGGCGGATTGCGCAAGGTAACGATGGCGACATGGCCATCGCGTTCGACCTGCAGACCGGTATGGAGACGCCCTTCCCAATCGCTCATCGCAGTTCCTCCTCGCCGTTTAGCAGATGACGCGCAATGATCATGCGCATCACTTCGTTGGTGCCTTCCAGGATGCGATGCACGCGGCTGTCGCGCAGCAGCCGCTCGATCGGATACTCGCGGATATAGCCGTAGCCGCCATGGATCTGCAGTGCGTCGTCGCAGATCGCAAAGCCGGCATCGGTGGCGAAGCGCTTGGCCATTGCGCACCACACGGCGGCATCGTGGCTGCCGGCATCGAGCTTGCGTGCAGCGGTGTGCACCATCTGCCGGGCGGCCACCAACTGGGTAGCCATGTCGGCCAGTTTGAACTGCAGCGCCTGAAAATCTGCGAGTTTCTTGCCGAATTGGCAACGCTCGCCCATGTAGCGACGCGCCGCGTCCAGTGCGCCTTGCGCCGCGCCCAGCGAACACGCCGCGATATTGATGCGGCCACCGTCCAGTGCCTTCATCGCCATCTTGAAGCCTTCGCCTTCCTTGCCAAGCAGATTGCCGACCGGGATACGCAGGTTTTCGAAAGTCACCCCGCGCGTGGGCTGGCTGTTCCAGCCCATCTTTTCTTCCTTGCGGCCGTAGCTGATGCCCGGGGCATCGGCAGGCACGACAAACGCACTGATCCCACGCGCGCCGTCTTCGCCAGTGCGCGCCATCACCACCAGCACATCGGTGGCACCGGCGCCGGAAATGAAGGCCTTGCTGCCGTTGAGCACATAGCTGTCGCCGTCCCGCTGCGCGCGTGTTTTGAGCGATGCCGCATCCGAGCCGGCCCCCGGTTCGGTCAGGCAATACGAACCGAGCTTGACGCCGCTGGTCATCGCTTCGCCCCACTGCGCGCGCACCGCGTCAGTACCGTAGCTGGCGATAAACCATGCCACCATATTGTGAATGCTGATGAAGGCCGAGGTGGACGGGTCGACCGTGGCGAGCTCTTCGAACACTACCGCCGCATCGAGCCGACGCATTCCCAGACCTCCCACGCCTTCGTCGGTATAAAGACCGCAAAAACCCAGCTCCGCGGCCTTGGCGATCGCCTCACGCGGGAAGTGGCTTTCCGCATCCCAGCGCGCAGCATGCGGGGCGAATTCCTTGTCGGCAAACTCGCGTGCAGCGGCGCGGAACGCCTGTTGCTCGTCGTTCAAATCGGCGGCATTGGCCGGTAGATGGATGGCTGCGTTCATGGTGGTCTATCGGTTATTTGAGAGAGATAGTGGTGTTGACGCCGTGGCCCAGCGTGTCGTCGTCGAACCAGCGCGCGGTCACGGTCTTGGTCTGGGTGTAAAACATCACCACCTGCTTGCCATACGGGCCGAGATCGCCGAGCTTGGAGGCGCGCGAACCTGTGAACGAAAACAGCGGCACCGGCACCGGAATCGGCACGTTGATGCCGACCTGGCCCACGTCGATGTCTTCCTGAAACCGCCGCGCAGCTGCACCGGACTGCGTGAACAACGCGGTGCCGTTGCCGTTGGGATTGGCGTTGACCAGGGCAATGGCCTCGTCCAGCGTGGCCGCCTCCAGAATCACCAGCACCGGGCCGAAAATTTCTTCGTCGTAGATGCGCATGCCAGGTTTGACGCCCGAGAAAATCGTCGGGCCGACGAAGTTGCCTTGCTCCAATCCCGGCACGTGCGGCGCACGCCCATCCAGTTCCAAGGTGGCGCCCTGCTCTACGCCGGCGGCGATCAGCCCTTCCACACGCTCGCGTGCCGCACAGGAAATCAGCGGGCCCACATCGGTGCCCGGCGCGGTGCCGGCACCCAGCTTCAAGGTCTTGGCCTTGGCCACCAGCGCGGGAATCCACTGCCGCGCTTGGCCCACCAACACCAATGTGGAGGCCGCCATGCAGCGCTGTCCGGCGGCGCCGAACGCGGCACCGACCATCGCGTTGAGGGTCTGTTCCTGATTGGCGTCCGGCAGCACCACGGCATGATTCTTCGCGCCCATCATGCATTGCACGCGCTTGCCGGCCAGCGACGCGCGTTGATAGACGTGCGTGCCGACCTTGGTCGAGCCGACAAACGACAGCGCCTTGATCTGCGGGTGATCGCACAGCGCGTTGACTACCTCTTCCCCGCCGTGCACGACATTGAGCACGCCCTTGGGAATGCCGGCCTGCAAGGCAAGTTCCACCAGCCGCATGGTCACCATCGGGTCCTGTTCGGACGGCTTGAGCACGAAGGTGTTGCCGGTGGCGATGGCCATCGGAAACATCCACAACGGAATCATCGCCGGGAAGTTGAACGGGGTGATGCCCGCGCACACGCCCAGCGGCTGCAGCAGGCTGTAGGTGTCCACGCCGTTGGCAACGTTGTTGGCCAGCTCGCCCAGTTGCAGATTGCCGATCGCCGCGGCGTGCTCCACCACTTCCAACCCGCGGAACACATCGCCTTCGGCATCGGCCAGTGTCTTGCCCTGCTCGGCGCTCAGCAGCGCGGCCAACGCGGGCAGATGTTCGCGGATCAACTGCTGGTATTTGAGGAAGATGCGCGCACGCGTGCCGATCGGCGTTTTGCGCCAGCTGACGAACGCTTGCCTGGCCGCAGCCACCGCCGCATCCACCTCGCTGATGGTGGCGAACGGTACCTGCGCCAGCAGAGATTGATCGGCCGGGTTCACTACGTCCTGCCAGTGCGTGCTGGCGGAGACCACGAACTGGCCATCGATCAATAGGCACATGCGGGGGACCGAATCACGCATCGCAGGGCTCGCTCATTTCAGGGGGATCGAGCCGCAAAAGGCTATGGCTTCGCATTGTTCGCACCCCAACCCAGCATTCCCAGCCGCAGATTGCTTAATCGCGCTAAGCTGGTTCCACAATTTTGCGAATCTTGCAAATGCCACAGTCGCAGCCCCAACTTCGGCGCCAGCTCGGTCTGCGCCTGCAACGACTACGTGTGCGCCACGGCTTGACCCAAGCCGAATTGGCACGCCGGCTTGGCCTGTCGCCGAGCTACCTGAACCAGATCGAGCGCAATCAGCGGCCGCTGACACTGGCGATCCAGCAGCGACTCAAGACAGCCCTGGGCGATCTGGACGGATTGCTGGATGTGGACGACCCGGCCGCCCTGGTCGAGCCGCTGGACGCGTCGCTGCGCAGCCTCGGCCACAGTCTGTCGGCCGCCGAGCTGCGCGTGCTCACCGGCAACCTGCCGCAGGTGGCCCAAGCACTATTGGACCTGCACCGCGCCCACCGGCACCTGCGCGAACGCAATGCCGCGCTGGAACTGCAGATCGGTATCGACCATGCGGCGATGCCCTTGCTGTCGCCTGGCGAACAGGTACGCGATTACTTCAACCGTGCGCACAACTATTTGCCCGAGCTGGATGAGCGCGCCGAATCGCTGTACGCCGAACTCGGCTTGACTCCGGAAAATCTGCCGTTGCGGCTACGCCAACGCTTGGCCGACCGCCACGGCCTGCTGGTGCACGAATCCACCGACCTGCACAGCGACAAACGCAGCGTGGATGCGCAGGCGCGCGTGCTGTGGCTGCCCGCTCACCTACGTCCCGGCCAGCAGGCGTTTCAGATGGCAGTGCAGTTGGCATTGCTGGAATGCGCACCACTGCTGGAAGCGCGCATCGCCGATGCGGGCTTCGAAGACGCCGAACGCATCGCGTTGTCGCGCATTGGGTTGTCGAATTATTTCGCTGGCGCGCTGGTGATGCCGTATAGCCAATTCCTGCACAGCGCGCAGACCTCGCGCTACGACATCGAATGGCTGGCCGACCGCTTCGGCGTGGGTTTCGAAGCGGTCTGCCATCGGCTCAGCACCTTGCAGCGCCGCGGCGCCGCCGGGTTGCCGATTTTCTTCATGCGCGTGGATCGCGCCGGAAATGTGTCCAAGCGTCACTCGGCCACCGACTTTCACTTCTCGCATGTCGGCGGTGCCTGCCCGCTCTGGATCGTCTACGAAGCCTTCAACCAGCCCGACCGCATCCTCACCCAAATCGCGCGCATGCCCGACGGCCGCCGCTATTTCTGGCTGGCCCGCCAGGTCAGCAGCGGCGCACCCGGATATGGCCGCCCGCGCAAAACCTTTGCCTTGGCGATGGGCTGCGATCTGCGCCATGCCGATCAACTGGTGTATGCGCGCGGCTGGGATCTGGATGCGGTGGACGATGCAGTGCCGATCGGCCCGGGTTGCCTGAGCTGCGAACGCAGCGACTGCATGCAGCGCGCGTTTCCGGCCTTGCCACGGCTGCCGGCCAGCGCGCGCTAGTTGCACGATCGAGAGCAAATCGTCACCTCCGCGCAAGCGTCCAGTACGCCCGCAAGCGTCGAGATCGGCATGACCAGTCTTGAAGATGGGTTTCCCGCGCGCGGCAGGCTTGCAGCGCCAGAATACTTCGTTGGAAGGCAATGGCCTGCGCTTCTACCCCGAAGCTGACCCATGCAGGACAGGGAGCACACCAGCGCGATCGATCATCGTGCCAGCACCGCGCAAGTGAACAAGCAACTCATATAACGCAGCACTACACCACTTCGCCTATCCCGTGCGGACGCACCAGAGCGGTTTCCCAAGGACAACTACAGGTACTTGCCGCGCGCAATGGACCAACGAACCGGTACTGCATCTATTCCCGCACTGGAACAGGGACGACCTGCTGCAACCCATTATTAAGGAGCGCTGGTCGCTGCTCGAAACAATTGACAGCACCGCAATGCCGGAGCCATCACCCGCCTCGGCATTACAATGACGTCAGGCCCGGACATCGACGATGCCCATCAGCCATTCCGGCCTAAGCCCTTTGTATCAAGACCCTGTGTTTGTTTGATCGGCGCACTCAAGCATCTTCAATTCCCGCACTCGAGTCGCGCGGAAAATACCGACTGAGTTTTTCTTCCCACGCATGGAATTGCTCAAGCGTATAGGTGTCCATCGGACGCGGGTCGTCGGCAAGTGCTTTCTTATGCGCCACATACGCGATGCGTTGCGACGACAACTCATCCCAGGCAATTCGGAGCGCGGCTGGGTCAGGATGCGAGACCAGCATGGCTTCCAGCAGTGTGGCCTGCGCGACGCGTGCAGCCAGCAGATCGCTGAGCGCCTCGGTGACGGCCTGCATCCATTCCTGATTACGGTTTTCCATGCTCTACACGTCGTACTTGATGGCTGGTTGGCAACCTTAGCCTGACGGCCGACACGACGATGTGCAACAGTGGTAACCCTCAGTGACAGAGCGCATTTGGCATGGACATGCTAGAGCGTGTTATGCCCGTTGGGATGAGATGCATCGGTGATCAGCGGCGCGGAGCCGGTGCTGCGTGGCGTCGGCCTGGCTGAGACCGCCAAGGCAAACGGCGCGGCGCCCGCTCCGTGCCGCCTGACCACCAACCCATCACGTAGCGAGCAGTCGTCAAGTGGGTGCGGACGGCGCGGAGAAACAGCAGTGTACGCGGGGTACATGCCAATTCCGAGCACCGGCAGCGCCCGCATGGCGGTGAGCGCGGTAGTTTAGTTAGCCGCTCTCAGCCCAAAAGGTGTGCCACGCCCTATTGTCGGGCTTGCTTGTCGCGATCGGCTACCGCTTGCTGCCGAGCTTGCCGTGATCGGTACGGTCCGGTGTCGTCGTCATTATACCGATGACTTCAAGGTCCAATCCGTCACTCGACAAACGTTGCCAGCGCGCGCGCCTTAAACGCTCACGTTGGTGTTCGGCAAACCCGCTACGTCTTCGCCATCTGCGCACCGGGTGTGCGATCGATCGATCAAAATAATTGATTATCGAAGGCTGGATCGGCAGCGCTCCGACCAGATGGAAAGCAAGCTCATCAGCCGGGCAAATGCGGGAGAGCTGGCAGTGTTCAGCGGCTATCCCTGCGCTGCATCAGCTTGACAAGATCCAGCAACAAGCCGTCTTTTTCATCATGAAGCGGAGCGAAAAAATGGTGAGGCCAAAGAGCAGCAATCGTCGGACGCATGCCCAGAGCACCTACCAAAGCCTGCCAGAGCAGCCGACTGGCTGGCCGGCGAGCCCGGGCGGTGCTCCGGCCGGAATATCGTCGTCCTCAGCGCCCTCCGGCGTCCTCGGCGAACTGACAGCTCGACCGACTAAACTCCGTCGCACCGAGGCATCTGCTGTGCGTTTGGTGCCGGCATCGGGCGCGCATCCAGCGCCGAACGGCACATCGATGCCGTTTGCCTCCTCCGCGTTGCCGTACGGCGACCTGCCTCCCAACAGTCATGTGCATCATCATCCGCTTTGGCGTACTGATGCACCTGAGCTCCAGGGCGCAACAGCGCAGCAGCGTGTTTTTGAAGACGCCGCAGTTCATGAAGAACCTCGGGCGGCAGCCAATCGTCCATCAACCTTGCCCCGTGGGCCAACCCCGTTCGCCGAGCTAAGCGGCGACATTCGAGACGGGACCGTGTTGTCAGGCTCCAAGACACCCTATCCAACCGACACGGCACTCATCGCGCGGTTTGTAGACGGCGCCGAGAAGGGAGATAGCAACTTCACCACCACAAGAATTTACAGCCAAGCCTTGATACGTTTTAGCGATTGGCTCAGACAGCAGAACAAAGGTAGTGTGCAGGAACGGCTTTTCAAAGACAAAGAAGCGCTGGAACAGGATGCCTCGAATTTTCAACAAGGGTATAAAAGTAATTATCTGACCTCGGGACTGAATCAGCTGCGTACCATGGCAGTTGCCACCGACGGAACGGTAAAGTTACGGGGTTACCCCCGCCATCAGGCTCCCGACGAGGATACGCAACTCATCAATGCTGCGCTTTCTGCTAAACCCCAGCAGGCAAGCGCGTTGCGCGCGTTCAGTGCATGGCTGCATGCCCAGGGTAAAAAGGGATTGTGCGAAACCGGCAGACTGCACTCCCAGACCTTGATGGATGACGCCAAGGCCTTCGTAAAAACCGGCATGGCGAGCAGTAGCAGGTCAGTGTCGGCGCTGAAGCACCTGGAGGCCTTTTACTGTGCCGGAGCAACGGATATCGTGGCAAGGCGTAAAAGGCGCGATATCCACGAAGTCGACCACCAACTCAGCGAGCAATTTAAAGCTGCTTTTTCGGCGTCCGGCCTCGATAACAAATACGCTGACGGGAGATCCTACGGCAAGATGCTGTCAGAGCGTCTGATGCGATTCAGCGTTTGGCTAAATAAGAACCAAAAGGGTCCGATGGCATCGCGTTTGCACGACCAAACGTTGGATGACGATTTGAAACTCTTCACCTATGACAAGTCACCAAATTACCGCAATTGTATGAAACACATGCTGACGCAAGTGCGCACGATGTTGCCTCCTGACGTGCAGTTGCCCGACCTGGGAAGCAGAGCTGAACCGGCGGAGCATTCTTATTCCTACATGTTTCCACTCACTCCTGAGGGTGGTTGGCCGCAGGCGGCTGAAGGCGTCTGGATTCCCGATACGCCCGAGCAGGAGGTGACGGGACCTGCGTGGCCAACCCAGCCCGCTGCGTCGAGTCCCCCTCTTGAATTCGACTGGGGGGGCGCACTGCGTCAAGCGGATGTTTTGTCGCAGGGGCATCAAAATTTGTCGCAAACGCATCCAAGCAATTGGGATATCGATAACTTTTCTGATCAGTTCATGGGGTCTGAGCAGTTCATGGGGCATTCGTTGTCAGCCCAGCCTGGGGCGTCGATTTCCAACATTCCATTCGACTGGCAGGCAATGCATCCAGCAGCGACAGAGCCGCATCACTCCACCGCTATGCCGCAAGCGCCGATATTGACCTTCGACGAGAATGACACTGGGCTCGACTGCAACGATGGTGAACGGCATGTTCCCAAATGACTATTGCATCATGGAATTTACGATCGGCAGATGTCCGTCTCCGCAACGTAGAGTATTGCGTCGCGCTATACCGGGCACGGACGACACGTGAAACCAGCCCCAACTTTAGTTGTCGGTGCTCAGCGGATATCCCTGAGCCGCACCAGCTTGGCGAGATCCAGGAACAAGGCGTCTTTTTCATCACGAAACGGAGCGAAAAAAATGCAGATCCACAAGAGCAGCAATCCTCGGACGCATACCAATCAAAGCACGCCAGAGCAGGCCACTGTCCGGCCGGCTGGCGCGGGCACCGTTGCGTCCGGAATATCGTCGTCCTCAGCGCCCTCCGGCGTCCTCGGCGAACTGGCAGCTCGACCGACTAAGCGCCTTCGCACCGAGGCATCCGCTGTGCGTTCGACGCCGGCATCGGGCGCACCTCCGGCCCCGAACGGCACATCGATACGGTTTCCCTTCGCGTTGGATTGCGACGACCTGCCACCTAACAGTCATCTTCAGCTTTGGCCTGCTGATGCTCCTGAGCTCCAGGGCGCAACAGCGCAGCAGCCTGCTTTTGAAAACGCCGCAGTTCATGAAGAACCTCGGGCGGCAGCAAATCGTCCATCAACCTTGCCCGGTGGGTCCACCACGTTCGCCGAGCTAAGCGGCGACATTCGAGACGGGACCGTGTTGTCAGGCTCCAAGACACCCTATCCAACCGACACGGCACTCATCGCGCGGTTTGTAGACGGCGCCCAGAAGGGGAAGAGCAACTTCAACACCATAAGAATTTACAGCCACGCATTGATACGTTTTAGCGATTGGCTCAGACAGCAGAACAAAGGTAGTGTGGAGGAACGACTTTTCAAAGACAAAGAAGCGCTGGAACAGGATGCCTCGAATTTTCAACAAGGAAACAAACGCAATCTTGTGACCTCGGCACTGAAGCATCTGCGTACCATGGCAGTTGCCACCGACGGAACGGTACAGGCCCGGGGTTACCACCGCCATGACGCTCCTGACGAGGATACACAATTCATCAATGCTGCGCTTTCTGCTAAACCCAATGAGGCAAGCGCGTTGCGCGCGTTCAGTGCATGGCTGCATGCCCAGGGCAAAAAGGGATTGTGCGAAACGGACAGACTGTACTCCCAGACCTTGATGGATGACGCCCAAGCCTTCGTAAAAACCCGCATGGCGGGCAGTAGCAGGTCAGTGTCGGCGCTGAAGCACCTGCGAGCCTTATACCGCGCCGGAGCGGCGGATATCTTGGCAAGGAGTAAAAGGCGTAATATCCACGAAGTCGACCACCAACTCAGCGAGCAATTTAAAGCTGCTTTTTCGGCGTCCGGCCTCGATAACAAATACGCTGACGGGAGATCCTACGGCAGGATGCTGTCAGAGCGTCTGATGCGATTCATCGTTTGGCTAAAGAAGAACCAAAAGGGTCCGATGGCATCGCGTTTGCACGACCAAACGTTGGATGACGATTTGAAACTCTTCACCTATGGCCAAACACCAAATTACCACAATTGTATGAAACACATGCTGACGCAAGTGCGCACGATGTTACCTCCTGACGAGCAGTTGCCCGACCTGGGAAGCAGAGCTGAACCGGCGGAGCCTTCTTATTCCTACATGTTTCCACTCACTCCTGAGGGTGGTTGGCCGCAGGCGGCTGAAGGCGTCTGGATTCCCGATACGCCCGAGCAGGAGGTGACGGGACCTGCGTGGCCAGCCCAGCTCGATGCGTCGAGTCCCCCTCTTGAATTCGACTGGGGGGGCGTACTGCATCAAGAAGATGTTTTGTTGCAGAGGCATCAAAATTTGTCGCAAACGCATCCAAGCAATTGGGATCTCGATGACTTTTCTGATCAGTTCATGGGGCATTCGTTGTCCGCCCAGCCTGGGGCGTCGATTTCCAACATTCCATTCGACTGGCAGGCAATGCATCCAGCAGCGACAGAGCCGCATCACTCCACCGCTATGCCGCAAGCGTCGATATTGACCTTCGACGAGAATCACACTGGGCTCGACTGGAACGATGGTGAACGGCGTGTTCCCGAATGACTATTGCATCATGGAGTTTACGATCGGCAGATGTTCGCCTCCGCAACGTAGAGTATTGCGTCGCGCTATACCGGGCACGGCCGACACGTGAAACCAGCCCCAACTTTAGTTGTCGGTGCTCAGCGGATATCCCTGAGCCGCACCAGCTTGGCGAGATCCAGGAACAAGGCGTCTTTTTCATCACGAAACGGAGCGAAAAAAATGCAGATCCACAAGAGCAGCAATCCTCGGACGCATACCAATCAAAGCACGCCAGAGCAGGCCACTGTCCGGCCGGCTGGCGCGGGCACCGTTGCGTCCGGAGTATCGTCTTCCTCAGCGCCCTCCGGCGTCCTCGGCGAACTGGCAGCTCGACCGACTAAGCGCCTTCGCACCGAGGCATCCGCTGTGCGTTCGACGCCGGCATCGGGCGCACCTCCGGCCCCGAACGGCACATCGATACGGTTTCCCTTCGCGTTGGATTGCGACGACCTGCCACCTAACAGTCATCTTCAGCTTTGGCCTGCTGATGCTCCTGAGCTCCAGGGCGCAACAGCGCAGCAGCCTGCTTTTGAAAACGCCGCAGTTCATGAAGAACCTCGGGCGGCAGCAAATCGTCCATCAACCTTGCCCGGTGGGCCAGCCCCGTTCGCCAAGCTAAGCGGCGACATTCGAGACGGGACCGTGTTGTCAGGCTCCAACACACCCTATGAAGACGACACGGCACTCATCGCGCGGTTTGTAGATGGCGCCCAGAAGGGGAAGAGCAACTTCAACACCACAAGAGTTTACAGCCACGCATTGATACGTTTTAGCGATTGGCTCAGACAGCAGAACAAAGGTAGTGTGCAGGAACGGCTTTTCAAAGACAAAGAAG